>NZ_CP119560.1:0-300000 GCF_029278565.1 Haloarcula halophila
TCCTGTTTACTGCGATGTACGCACTGGACGTCAGCGGCGAGTTCACAGCGACCTTCATGTATGGCTTCCGGGACCGAGAGGTCGTCGAGGACCTGTTGGAGGACCTGACTGGCCAGCGCATGATGTTCAACTACTTCCGGGTCGGTGGTGTCGCCTGGGATGTTCCCGAACCCCGTGAGGAGTTTTTCGAGCGGGTCCGTGCCTTCGTCGACGACCTCCCGGGAAGCTCGGAGAGTACCACGATCTGCTGACGAGCAACGAGACGTTCCAGCTCCGCTGTGTCGGCACCGGCGAACTCCCGCCCGAAGTCGCAAAGCAGTACGGTGTCACCGGCCCAGTCGCTCGTGGGTCCGGCATCGACTACGATCTTCGACGGGACGATCCGTATGGCTACTACGACAATCTGGACTGGAACGTCGTCACCGAGAACGACTGCGATAACTTCTCCCGTGTCCTCGTCCGGTTACGAGAGATCGAGGAATCCGCGGCGATCGTCGAGCAGTGCGTCGATCTCCTCGAAGACTGGCCCGACGACGACCGGGCTCTCCAGGCCAACGTTCCGCGGACACTGAAGCCCTCGGGTGAATGCTACAGGGCCGTCGAGGGTGCGAAGGGTGAACTGGGGATCTATATCCGCGCAGACGGCACCGAAACCCCGCTCGGTTCAAGATCCGGGGGCCGTCGTTCTCGAACTTGTCGGCGCTCTCCGCGATGGCAAAGGGCGAGTCCGTCGCTGATCTCGTCGCGACGCTGGGGAGCCTCGACACCATAATGGGAGAAGTGGACCGATGACAACACCTCCCTCGCTACGCACGGTTTTGGCCCTCACCTGGCCAGTCGATGCCCACGATAGGGGCGTAGTATAGCCTGTCTTCGGCGACGGCATCGACAGGTGTAGTGGAATCGTTTCAGTGGGGTGGTAGCCAACACAGGTCTATGAGTCACCTGCTCCCACAGAAACCACACGTGGACCGGCCAGCGCCGGACTCCCGGATCGTCACCCTCGACGACGAGGATGCAGACGAAGTATTTGCCGCGCTCGGATCAGATGTCAGCCGAGCCGTACTGGCAGAACTGTATCGCGATCCAGCGACGCAATCGGAACTTGCTGAACGGGTCGACACCTCCATCCAGAACATCGGCTATCACGTCGGAAAACTCCTCGAGGCGGACCTCATAACCGTCGTCGAGCAGTGGTATTCGGAAAACGGTGCCAAGATGGACGTCTTCGCTCCGGCTGGAGCCCCGCTAGTCCTTGTCGCCGGCGGTCACGAGCGGAGTGTAACCGTCGAGAAGAACACGACTGCTTCGACAGTAGACGGTTTGGCGAACAGCGACGACTGACGTTGGGTCTGGTGGTGAAAGAGCAGGACGCCAGCAACCCGCCTTACGCTCCATCGGACACTGCGACCTTTGCAGTGAGAGCTTCAGTCACCAGAGACCGAGGGTCGCGACTCGGTCGAGGAGTCTGCTTCTCTGAACGTCATCGTGAGTCCGTCGACGGTCATCTCAGGGCAAGCGATTCGAAGTCCGTTCTGAAGACGGTCCGATGGTGACCATCGCCATCGTACTGCATCTCCGTCTCGACCAGTCCTGCCTCCTGGAGGGCATTCAACCGTCGATACACCGTCGCCCGGGAAGCGCCACATTCGACTGCGATGTCGCGGGCGGGCTTGGCATCTGTACTGATCGCCTCCAGGATTTGCTGAGCGTATGCCGCGTTGAGACGTGTGAGAATCTCGCTTGACGGGAGCGTGTCGGCTTCCCTCTCTGAGTCATCGGTCGTTGTCGTGTCGGTGATTGACATGGTCGTGCTCTGAGTAAGACTGTGTCACGACACCCTCCCAAACCTACTGTCAACTGACGTTGTCTCGCAGACGACTCCCGGGCTATTAGTATTACGTTGTGAATCGATGACACACGATACAGCCACCCCCACTTCCACCGTTCGGTGTTGCGGTCAGTGAAACACGGAGTGGGGGCTTAGATGTGAGGCGAACCGATCGGAAAACTGTATGCGGATTCGTCGGCTCTCTGGACGGCGTCGCCACCTCATACCCCCCTTGGACGCATCGACCTCCGACAGCGGACGTCGCTACTCCCGTCCCAGTAGACGAGGGAGTCCAACGCGATGACCACTGACCAGTCCCCGGACTCGACGGCGAGTGGCGCAACTGACGGGGGAGCCGAGTCGGCCACTCAGCGAGAGGGGCGTACCCCCGACAGCGTCGCGGAACAGAACTGGCTACTGGAAACGGACGACAGTGCCCCCCGTCGCGATAGACAGGTACTCGTTGTGGGAGAGACCGTCGTCGGGCGTACACTCACCCTCTTGCTCCATCGAGAGGGCTACGATCCACTACTCGTGCGCCAGTCCAGTGACTCTATCGAGTCGCGAGCGACGTTCCTCCCTCAGCCAGCGTGTCGGGTCATGGACTCGCTCGCGATCGACACAGCCTCGTCGGACCACGGGGTTCCAGTCCAGCGTGTCTCGTTCGAACAGGGCAGGACCTCGGCGAAACCGTCGTCTGTCACCACGGCGGCCAGTAGCCCGGGCGATCCCGGCGCGGTTGTCGTGGATACGCCGTGGCTCACAGACGCGCTGGAGGCGACGCTTCCGGATCGACACCGCAGTACTGATCGCGCTCTCGCCACGCTCTCGCCACGAGACGATGGGTTGGAAGTCACGTTCGAGGACGGCATCACCGAGTGGTTCGACGTGCTCGTCGATGCCACTCTCGACGGTGTGGCACACGGGCGGACACGCACCACCGAACCAGCTACAGCGACGCTGGCACAGTACGAGGCGGTGGCCGACACGCAGCCGGTCGACTCGCGACAGGTTCGGGAGGCCTGGTATTCGAACGCTTTCGTGCAACGACTCCCCGTTTCCGGCGGCGAGGCAACCCTCGTCCGTCTCACAGTTCCACAGACAGCAGTTGAGTCGATCTCGCCCAGCGAGGGATTCCACGCCCTGAACGACGAAGGCGGTCCCGAAATCGGGGGCGGGCTTCCACCTGTAGACGAGTGGGAGTCGACCGTCGTTCGACAGTGTGTCGACTGTGGAGACAGCGACCGGACACTGTGGGGGGGCGATCGGATCGTGTCATGTGGTCCAGCGGCCTATCCAACAGCGCCGGCAACCGGGTTTTCACCCTGGTTCGGCATCGAGAGTGGTCGCAGATTGCTCTCCGAACTGACGCGCCGGAACCGCTCGGTGTCGGACGTGATCGATGCGTACACGCGCCAGCGACACCAGCGACTCGGCACGCTTCGACGGACAGTCCAAGAGACACGGGAAGCCCACGCGTACCCGGTTCTGGAATCGGCCCCGACGGTACTGGAGCGGGTCGCTGAACTCCGACAACTGGCGCTGGGGTCGTTCCTCGATAGTCGGTTACGGGCGATCCAGTGGGGGAGCCAGACCCTCCCTGACCAGTCTCGGTAGTCAGTCATCCTCGCCAAACAGCAGTTCGAAGGTCTGCTGCTCTGCGAGTCGGAGGTGTTTGTTGAACGTCGGCTGTGTAATATCCAGCCGAGTCGCGACCTCGCTCCCGTCGTGTTCGCGGGGCCACTCGAAATACCCTGCAGCGAGTGCCGTTCGGACGACCTCCAGTTGCCGGTCAGTGAGCGCTGTCTGGACCTGCTCGCTCAGTTCAGATGGTGTCCGGTCCTGGCGCTGGAGCTGACGCTGTGCGGTGAGTGAAAGCGACGGGGCGACGTCTCGAATCCGCTCGACAAACGATCGCACGTCTGCCTGTCGTGGCACCTCGACGAGGAGGGTCGTCTCACCGGGCTCGGCGACAGCCTCCCGGAGGATACCACCGTACTCGGCGATCGGGGAGCCGAACCAGTCAGTCGCGTGCGCCTCGACCAGGGTCGATGCCGGCCCGGCAGTGACGACGTCGACTACCCCGGGGAGGCGCTGCTCGGCGATCTCGATCGCGTCGGTCGGGACATCGCCTTCGAAACTGAAGTAGAGGGTCGTGGACCCCTCCTGCCCGGCAGCCGTCCGTTCGAGTCTGACGCGACAGTCCGCGTCGGTTGCCGCCTGTGCGAACGGGAGTGTCTCGCCAGCACCGCGGAACTCAGTTCGACGGTCTCGTCGGATTCGAGGGCCCGACGGCGCTCGATCGCTGCCAGCGCGTTCGCGATGGTGGCCCCGAGTTGGGAGAGAACGTCGCGTTCGCGCTTGCCGAACTCGTTGGGTGACTCGGAGCCGACAGTCAACACACCACGTGTGACGTCGTCGTAGGTCAGCGGGACCGCACAGAGGGATTGGTACCCCTCGGAGAGTCCGATCCGTCGCCAGTCGTCTGCTGGCCCATCGCCGACGAGCGAGTCTTCGACCTCCAGTTGATCGGTCGTCCAGGCATCGACTGCGGGATGTGGGTCCACCGTCTCACCCGCCGTCGTCAGATCCATTGATTCGACGTATCGGGCCGTCGTCCCGACGATCGCTCGGGGTACGAAACGGTCGGATCCGGCGTCGACGCCGCCGATCCACGCCAGATCGTACGGTCCCGTCTCGGCGAGGCGCTCACAGACTGCCTGTTCCACGTCGGCACTGCTCGAGGCCTCGGTGATCGCGGCCTCGACCCGCTGTGTGAGGCGAGCGATACGGTCCAGCCGTTCCGCTCGCTCCGTCTGTGTCTGCAACTCCTCCTCTCGAGCGGCGAGCCGTCGCTGGCCTTCGAGATGATTGAGTGCTGCCTCCAGCGTCGCGGCGAGCACGTGGGCGGCCTGAACGGACTCCGCACCTAACGACCCGTCGGGAGTCCCCACAGGAGGGTGCCGTGGCTCCCGAGTGAGAGCGCGCGCCAGGCTGAGAGAGCCGCCAGCCCTGTTGGAGGCCCGGACTCGGCTTGCCCGCTGTGAGAACACCGTATCTGTTCGACCCCGTCGGATGTGACGCTCGTGCCAGCCGCGAACCCCTCCCAGAGTGGGCTCTCGCCCGGACCGATGGGGTCGCTCGCCATGTCTGTAGGGAGTTGCCCGGCCAGTACCTCCGGTCTGAGGACCCCCTCATCGTCGTCGTACAGGAAGGCCCCGACGGCAGGGAGATTGAGGGTCTCGGCGGCCGCCTCGACGGCGATTCGCGTCGCCTCTTCGGGTGTGTCCGCCGTGGCGAGATCGTCGGTCGCGTTATCGAACGAGGCCATACGTCGCTCTCGCCGTTTCCGCTCGGTGATGTCTCGACTGACGACGACGAGCCGTGTCTGACCATCGTCCCACTCGGTCGGGTAGTAGTCCGACTTGACCCAGCGGGTCGCTCCATCGGGGCGTCTGATTCGATACTCCTTGGAGTAGCTCTCTGCCGCCGTTCCGGCTCGAACAGCAGCGACGATGTCCTCGACGAACTGTCGGTAGGCGTCTGCATCCTGTGGGTGGAGCGTGTCGAAGAACCCCTCGTCGTACGTCTCGGTGAGTTCCTCGAGCGACTGTCCCCAGATATCCTCGTAGCCGGAACTCACGTACTCGGGGGCCTGTGATCCGGAGGTGATCGCCTCGGCGCGCGTGATGAGGATCGCTTCGTCGATCCGATCGAGGACCGCACGGAGTCGCCGTTCGCTACGGCGCCGATCAGTGACGTCCCGACTGAGTGAGACGTGGCGCTGTTCCCCGTTGAGTTCGATACTCGTTCCTTTCACCTCCAGCCAGCGGATCTCCCCGTCGCTGGTCTCGACGGCCCACTCTGTCTGCTTGGGCCCGTCGGCGTCGAGTACCGTTTCGATGAACTCCTTCGCGCGGTCGATCGTATAGCCCTGCTCGGCCGGGCTGAATCCGGGGATTCCCATCTCCAGTATCTCCTCGCGGTCGTATCCCAGCATGTCACAGAACGTCTCGTTGGCGTCGACGAGTTCTGCCGTGTCAGGATCGTGGACCGTGATCGAGTCGGTGACGCCGTCGAAGATCTGTTCGTACTCGCGCTCGCGGCGCTTGCGTTCGGTGATATCATACAGGAGCGCGACAATGCGTTGCTCGCCCGCGATCTCACCCAGCTCGTGTCTCGCTCGGACCCATACCGTCTCACCGTTTGCCGCCTCCAAGGCCCACTCGAACTCCTGTCCGCCCTCACGCGCGGACTCCTGGATCAGCCGTCTGGCTTCCTGGGCACTGGCACCCTCGTCCGTGGCCTGGAACTCCGACAACGGTCGCTCGATGAACGCCTCGCGGTCGTATCCGAGCAGCTCTGCCATCTGTCTGTTGACGGTGACCACGTCACCACTCTCCGGGTCGTGGACGACGATTCCGTCACCGGCCATCTCGAATATCTGTTCGTACTCGCGCTCACGGCGCGTGCGTTCGGTGATGTCCTCGACACGGCCGACGACGCGGTCGACTTCGCCACGCTCGTTTGTGATCGGGAACCGGGTGACGGTGACCCATCGTGTCTCACCGTCCCGGTCGATACGGTACTGACCTTCGTACGTTTCCTGTGGCTCGCCGGCAGCCACGTCGTCGATCAATCGCTGGACGTCGGCCTCGTATCTCTCACGGTCGTCCGGGTGAGCGACGTCGACGAACGATGTCGGCTCCTCGTACAGTTCCTCGACAGGCCGTCCGTAGATGTCCTCGTACGCCGGGTTGATGTACAGCATCTCCGAGTAGTCTGCCGTCGTGAGATAGACGATCTCGTCGATATGTTCGGCGATGAGACGGAACCGACGCTCACTTTCACGGCGTTCCCGGGCCTGCTGGACCCGGTCGAGTGCCGTCGTCGCGTGTCGCGCGAGGATTCGCGTTGCGTCGAGCGTGACCGTGTCGATCTGGCCGGCTCCCGGCGCTGCTGCGGCGACGAGACCGTGACCGTCGAGCGGGACGAGAACTGTCTCTGTGGATTGGTCTTCGTCGGGCTCCGTCTCAGACTCGACACGTAGTGCTTCCGCTTGGTACGCATCGTACGGCACCGAACCAGGCTCGATCAGATCGGACCCCGTCAAGCCCGCTGTGAGACCACGCTCCGAGTCGCTACGCACGACCGGGGCAGTTCCGGCCGTCGTCCGTCGCACGCCAGCAGGCCGGCGCTGTCAGGTCGAGGACCTCTGTGATGGCATCCGCAACGGCCTCGTACACGGCCTGTTCCGTCTCGGCGGTCTGGACGGCTTCGGTCGACTCGTGGAGAGAACGGACCATCTTCTCACGTCGCTTTCGTTCCGTGACGTCGGTGTACCAGACGTACGCATCGGCCACTCCACTCTCGCCCCGGCCAGCATCGAAGTGAATTACGTTGAACAGAAACTCGCGGGTTCCGCTCGCTGTCTGCCGTGGTGCGGTCGCGTTGACACGGTCACCGCTCGCTGCTTGCCGTCGGAAGCGGTCGAAGTCGGCGTGTTCGTCCTCCGGAACGAGCATCTCTTCGACAGAGGCCCCGACAACCTCGTCGGCAGCGAATCCGAAGACCGTCTCGAATGCGGGGTTGATCTCTCTGATAATCGGCTCGTCGTCCTCCTCAAACCGAACCCGGACGACTGGGTCGGGGTTGTTCTCGAACAGTATCGATCGTCGATCCCGTTCCTGTTCGAGTCGTCGCTCGTACTCTGTGCGCGCGGTCACGTCCCGGGACAGGGCGAGAACGCGGTCCTCCCCCGCAATGGTGGCCGGTGTCAACTTCGTCTCCAACCGTCGCTGCTCCCCGGCAGCAGTTTCGATCGTCCACTCGACGGTCTGGGCTTCTCCGGTCGCCGCGACACGTCGCTGGCGATCGTAGAGTGTTCCTGGCCCGGAGCCAGCATCGGACACACTGAGTCCACCGAGACCCATCTCCAGCAGCGTCGCGCGGTTGTATCCCGTCAGTTCGGTCATCGTCTGATTGACGTCGACGATCCGTTCCTTCCAGGGATCGTGGACGGTGATGACGTCGTTGACGTTGTCGAACACCTGCTGGTACTTCCGTTCCTCTCGACGCCGTTCAGTGATATCCACCGACGTGGTTAGCACTACCTCACGGCCACCGACGTGGACTGTTCGCAGGCGTGCTTCTGTCCACCGAACCCCGTCCGCGGCTGTCTGGAGTGGCCATTCGATCTCGATTTCCTCGTCTTGCTCCGTAACACTCGACACAACCCGCGTTATCCACTCGTGGTCGTATCCGGGGATATCGGCGGTGAACTCGCCGATTTCCATCGACTCTGTCTCCGCCCGATCCTGGCCAAGTAGTTCACAGAGTGTCTCGTTGGCGTGGAGCATCTCACCCGTGTCCGGATCGTGGAGAATGGCGACGCCCCCGATATTGTCGAAGATCTCGCGCGCGCTCGTCTGTGCACGTTCCCGTTCGACGATTTCTCGCAAGCGCTCTCCCAGTACACCTGGGGCTGTCTCGGCTAGTCCGCGCGGAAGCCACTCTGCCGTACCGACCGACAACACGTCCCCGATCAACTCCTCCTCGGCACTCCCCGCTAGTACGACTACCGGTGTATCCGGACGTTCAGCCGTCCACTGCTGTACGATGTCGACGACACTGTCCTCTCGCAGGCCGCTGCGTACGAGCAGACAATCGGTCTCCGGGGCCGCGTCCCCGTGGTCCCCCATGTCGTTCTCGTGTCGAGTGAGAGCCCAGCCCCCTGTTCCAATGCCGATCGAAGCTCGCTGTCCGGATCCTCCCCCACAAGCAGGAACGAAAACGAGCGAGAGCCACCTGCAAACATAGATACTACCTGATACTCAACGCCCGTAAATTGCTGGTAAGGAGTCACGATAGCGTCCAGACGACGCAGTATCCGAGTGGCTACAGTTCGCCGGCAATTGCGAGCGCCCGGTCGGTCGAACCCTCAACGACAACCGCAGTGGTCACGCCGTCGTCGGTCCACGCCACGACGGCACGGTCCGCAACTGTTTGGACAGCAACCGTCTGGCCATCGATCGTCTCCGTGGTCGCGTTCTCGGTCAGCCGGTCGAACCGGTCGGTGGCGGTCGTCGAAATGACAGTGACGTTCCGCCCATCACTGTCGTACTGCTGCCCAACGACCGTTTCTCCCTGCCGGACAGTGACTGTCGCCTCGGCGAAGGTCGCATCCGGACTGGGGAGTTCAAGATCGGTCGCCGTCTGTGCGGCGTCGAACTCCTCGTAGCTGTCGACCGTCGTCAGCGAGACTCGGTCAGTCGGCGGATCGAAGGTGCTGTCGTGAATCGAGACGTTGAACGCCGTCGACTGGACTGAAACGACCGTGCTGTTAGTGCCATCGGTCGCCTCCGATCGGACGACGCGTGAGTCATCCTGGGAGACCCACAGCGTCGTGGTGCCGTCAACCTCTGGATGGGTCAGTTCGACCTCGTACGTGTCAGTTCCGTCGATCGACGGCGTCCCGACGACCGTCGCAGAGACGTTCGAGGCGTTCATGCTCGGCAGCCCCTGCTCGCTGAACCGATCTTCGGCGTCGTCAGACAGTCGCTCATCAGGTGCGACAGTGTCGTCGAAGGCCTCGCCGTTGGCGAGTGAGTCGACCGGGTACGCGACAGAGCGGTTCGGGCCGACCGCCCACGCAACGGTACCGTTCGTACCTGCTCGGTACGTCTCCCCATCATGGGAGATAATGGTCCGGCTCCGGTTGTCGGCCGTCGCCGCCATCTCAACCGTCGCAGTGGCCGATTCACTGCCGTTGCTGACGGTCACTGTGGCCTCGGTTGTGATCGTCTCAGCGCTCTCATACCGCTGCTCAACGCTGTCCAGTACCTCGTCGCCAGAAGGCTGCTGGAGCGTCTCGATCGCCGTCGCTGACCCTGCCAGTGTGGCAGCGATCACAACGAGAGCGACGAGCATTCGACTCCCGTCCAGTCTTGCACTCATCATATAATATTATGGCTGGACGTTCAAATACGTTCGTGCCGTGGGGACTCCGAGACAACCCTGATACACCTCCCGGCCTAAGGATAAATGAATGGCACAGGCAGAAACGGATGACGTTGTTACGCTGTCGGATGTGCGAAAGCGCTACGATGTTGGCGGCGTTGTCGAAGCGTTGGCCGGGGTGTCGCTCTCACTACCAGCGGAGTCGTACACAGCCGTTATGGGCCCAAGCGGCTCGGGAAAAAGTTCACTGTTGAACCTCGTCGGTGGGCTAGACACACCGACTGAGGGGACTGTTACCGTCGGCGAGCAGGAACTATCGACAGCAACCGAAGCCGAACGGGCCGCGATCCGCGGGAGCCAGGTCGGCTTCATCTTCCAGACGTTCAATCTGATGCCAAGGCTCACAGCTGTCGAGAACGTCGCGATGCCGCTGGTCTTCGACGAGTGGGGCCGGGCCGAGCGCCACGAGCGTGCCCGTGAGCTGCTGGCCGATGTCGGTCTCGGCAAGCGATTGGACCACAAACCGACCGAACTCTCAGGTGGCCAGCGCCAGCGGGTCGCGATTGCCCGTGCGCTCGCTCCGAACCCGGAGCTGATTCTGGCCGACGAGCCGACCGGCAACGTCGATACTGAGACTGGCGATCAAATTATGGGTCTCCTCGACGACCTCCATGCGGCTGGGAACACGATCCTGCTGGTCACCCACGAGCGCCGAATCGCTGAACACGCCGGTCGGGTCGTCCACGTGCGCGACGGTGTCATCGAACGGATCGAGGAGCTGAGTGGCTGATGGACCCCAGAGAATCAGCTACCATCGCCCTGCGCTCGATCCGTTCACACAAGCTTCGCTCGACGCTGACGGTCATAGGCGTCGTCATCGGCATTGCCTCGGTCGTCACGTTCGCGACGTTCGGCGCGAGCGTCGAGTCCGAAATCGTCGGCGGTATCGCCGACTCCGGCGCAAACAACGTCTACGTGTTCGGCCAGCCGAACAACGAGGAAGGATTCGATCAGGCGCTGCAACCAGTGTTTACCGAGTCTGACATCGACAATCTCGGAACGATTCCGGGGGTGGAAACCGTCGTGCCGCGCGGGAGGATCCCAGTAAACTCGGTGATCCATCGGGGCGACACAGTGTCGGTCCAGGAGACGACGGCGACCACGCCCGACGCGGTCACGAACGAGACGCTCGTCGCCGGCCGCGGCTTCCACACTGGTGAAAACGAAACCGTCCTCAACCGAGCGGCGGTCGAGACAACCTTCGAGGAGAACGTCTCCGTCGGGGACGAAATTACCGTCCAGCGAACGGACCAGACATGGAACCTAACTGTCGTCGGCATCGTCAACGGAACCCGCGGCGAGCTTCCGGTTGGCAATTTCGGCCCACAGCCCGAGTTCTACGTTCCGGCCGACCCCTACTATCAGGCTATCGTCGAGAGTCCGTCGGCCAACGCCCGACAGCGAGCGTATCCACAACTCACTGTCGTCTCGGAGCCAGCCGAGACGCTGTCGGTTACCGACGCCGTCGAACGCTATTTGCAGGCGGAATCCGACGCTCGGCAGCTCGCCCCTGACGGGGTCGAACTGGTCGCTCGAACCAGCGGCGACTTCGCCGAGCAGATCAGCGATGTGATTCAGCAGATTACCCGATTCGTCACGGGGATTGCCGTCATCGCCTTGGTTGTCGGCGCGATCGGCATCGCCAACATCATGCTCGTCAGCGTAACCGAACGTACCCGGGAGATCGGGATTATGAAGGCCGTCGGCGCACGGAACCGCGACGTGATGGAGCTATTCTTGCTGGAAGCGACGTTGCTAGGCACTTTCGGGGCGTTACTCGGGCTCCCGCTGGGCCTGATCGTCGGTTGGGGTGCAACCCGGTACGCTGAGGTCGGCTTCGCGTTCGCACCCTTCTGGTCGGCGCTAGCCGTCGGCGTCGGCGTGCTGGTCGGCGTCGTCGCGGGCCTCTACCCGGCGTGGCGCGCCGCCCGCGTCGATCCGATCGACGCGCTCCGATACGAGTAGGGGTACCCCAAGGTCGTCGACCACAAGCCGTGTGTGGCCGTTTTTACTCCTCCGCTTCCCTTTGTTCCCAGCAAGCGAGATATCGGTGGGCGGTCGCCAAAGAGTGATAAGAATAGTATTTGATAAAGCTTCATTCTGGTCTTGCTTCTCGCAGCTTACTCGACGAACTCTTTGACAGTCGATACAGGAGTCTTACTCCTCACTATGATACAGATTAAAAAGCCAATAGGCGACGGCACTTGCAACTATGACACCCAGGATACCAGCTAGCCAGTTCCCCTCAAAAACCAACTCACGTATCCCTCCAGTAGCGCCCCTAAAGGCTATTAAGACGAGTAGGACAAGTGCTAACCGACGAAAAGAAAAGCCGAGTTCCGTTCCCGGGTTCGGCTTGTCTGTATCCACAGTATATGATTTTTCAGCTCTATCTCAATGGTTCTTTCCCCGTTCAATACGCACACCTACCTACCGGCTGTTTCAGCGGGAAAGGTATGGATTCAATAGGAGTTCAACAGAGCCTCGAATTCCGATCCTGCCTTTTACGCTACTCAGAGGCAGTAGCTCCCTCCTTAGAAACTGGTCGTGCTTCTCGCAGCATTCTCAACGGAATAGACCAGCGATCTATACAGAATACGTCTCTAGAGGAATTCGAGCTATTCGGATATTGTCAGGTAACCCGTGCAAGATACAGAGCATAGATTCAGCAGGAACTTAGCGTATCATTTCATGCGATACGAGATACTGGCCTCTCCGAATGAGAGCTCGCACTTACTCAACGACTAACATCTTGTTAGCACCACGCTGAAACTCGAATGGAACTTCTCGGATATCGGTGGTGTAGCCCTCTGACTGGAGGTCCTTGACAAGTGTCTCAGCGATGTCGGACTGGTCGGCATCGAACCCATGCAGTGGGAACACGCGGAGTTGAGCGCCAACCCGGCATAACTCTCGGATAGTTTCGAGGTGAAACTCGTAGGACAACCGGTCGTCGTAGAGGAACAGAAAGTGTGCCGAAAGGACGAGATCAAACGCGTGATCGTCAAACGGGGTCGCTGGCAGATCCGCATAGACGTATCGGTCGCCGTTGTGGGCATAGTCAGACAGGAAGCGTGAGGCTGCCCGTTCACGGTAGGCCCTGAGTTCAGAAACATCGTCGTAGAACTCCCACACGTATAGATCTTCGACACCATCGAGAGCATCCATCGCCGTTTCGATATCCTCGGCACAACTACTCGACAACGCAGCCGGCGACCGATTGTACATTTTGTCTGCACCGACAGCCGTAATGTCATGTTCGTGAGCCACTGCCACGAAAGAACAGGGACCAGCAGGACAGTCGAGAATACTTTGTCCGGCCCAGGAAGCGGGATCGAAATCGAACATCTTCTGGTATTCGGTGAATGTTCGCCCTATGAAGGCGAACTCGTCAATCTCGTACTTTTTTGTAGTCATGACTCACCACCCATGTTGACCATATATGTACACTGATGTATAAAAATGTCCGTTTCAGACAGGCACTCTCTCTCTAACTCGAATGCAAGACTCGCGCTCTCCATCTTGCACAGCGTACAGAAAACCTACTGATATTGGCAGGACCGCTGGTGGTCAATACCCACGCTGAGCAGCTGGTTCGTCCCAAGAGTTCTGAACTCAATTCTTGAGTGCTGTACCTTGGCGCCGTATCTGCGTATCCGATTTCCGCTCGTGCGGTGCACGCTAATCAGAGGGTGCAGGTCCCACTATGAAGCTGTTCATGATTATCTCAGCATGCTCAATCGAGTTGTCTAACGATCAGTGCAGGGAGTGGACTGTCCGTTGGTCAACTGCCGCGATTCAGGTCGATCAGTCGGCTTCCTGGGCTCCGTCGCAGATCTGGAGATACGCACTGGTGATCGTCGCCGTTGCGACAGTCGCGCTCACGTCCGTGATAACTCCCTCGACGGTCTTCATAATGGTCCTGCCCTCGATGATCGTCTTCTCGGTCATCGCGTTCTTTTTGAGGATGAAATACGGGGAGTTCAACGCCAGTCCGTAGCGGTGTAGCTCAATAGCCAAGGCCCACGTTGCTCCTGTCCTGAATAACGCGACATATAGCCGGTCGGGTGTGGGGTGTTCCAATGGAAGCACGAAACTCGGGAGGCCATTACCAAGCAACCTGCTTCAGCGGTTGATGCCTGAGAATCAAAGTACTATGCTCTATAGCTGCTCACTTCGCTCTCGTGTCACTTCTCCGATTCCCGCGTTCGCCGAACAGGCGGGGCACGCATACACTGTGCCCTCACCGTCACCAAATACTCGCACGAACCGGTCCGAGACGTGTCCGCCGCAGGTACTGCATTCCGGCATACGGGTCAGTGACCCTCCTCAAGAGCCGACGCTTTGCGACCCAACTCATACTGCCTGTTGAAATCCTCGCGTGGATACGGTATGTGTTCCCAGAGTCGAATGCCTGTGCTATCTATGTCACTCGTTCTGTCTTCCCGTATTGATGATCGTGGGCTATCAAACGCCGTTGTGGATTGGATACAGATGTCTGGTGTCATCGCTCTGAATACCGAATCGCTCCAGTCGTGACTTCGGTGATTCCGATATCAGCGAGTTCGGCTATCACTGCCGGCGGAAGCGTTTCGAGCGTCTCGTCAATCTGTGGGTCAACCGAAACACCATCGATCTTGAGTGCCGATAGCTTCCCGCGGCTACCGTGGGCGGCGACTTCGAATTCAAACGGGCGGTCACGATCGTCAACGGCCTGTACCCAGATCTTCGATAACCCGTTAGCGCTCTCCCAGTGAACACTGTTCGTCACTGTAACCGACCCAGCAGGAGGGACACATGAAGAGCTACACGCTTGGCACTGGCCTGGATGAGGCGAGGTGCCAACGTACTCATATTCGGTTCCACACCGGTAACACTGTAATGTTAGAATCATCGCCTACACTTTTCCAGCAAGAGTTCAGAGCCGCCCCGCTCGTCCCGGGTCAACGTCGATGGCATCAACAGGGCAGACATCGACACAGAGCATACAGTCGATACACTGGTCCTCGTGGATGGGGTCGGCTTTGATTTCGGACTCAGGGTGACCCGGCGTTTCAACCCACTCGAACACGTCAACAGGGCAGTCCTCTAGACAGGCCCCGTCCGCAATACAGATGTCGAAATCCACTGCAACATGGGTCCCGTGGATACCCTGTTTTTGCTCCGTTGGTTCTTCACCATCTGTCGTCCATACCCGATGGTCCTCGTGCCTGTCGACTTCCTCGTAGGTATTCTCGAAACTTGGATCGATAGCCATTGAGATGCCCTCTAGTACATTGGTCTTGTCCAGCAACCAGCTGAACCGGTCACTACCCGAGCGACCCCTCCATCTCCAGTTCGATGAGGCGGTTCAGTTCGACGGCGTACTCGATGGGCAGTTCCTCCGTGATCGGCTCGATGAAGCCGGCGACGATCATCTGCTTGGCGTCGTCGTCGTCCAACCCACGGGACTGGAGGTAGAAGACGTCCTCGTCGCCGATCTTCCCAACCGTGGCCTCGTGGGCGACGTCGACCTTGTTCTCCTGGATCTCCATGTACGGCATGGTGTCCGACGTCGATTCGTTGTCGAACATCAGCGCGTCACACTCGACGGAGGTCGAGGAGTCCTCGGCGCCGTCGGCAATGTGGACGAGGCCACGGTAGTTCGTGCGGCCGCCGTCCTTCGCGATGGACTTGGACTCGATGGTGGACTTCGTGTCGGGCGCGTTGTGGTAGACCTTCGCGCCGGTGTCGATGTCCTGACCCTCGCCGGCCATGGCGATGGTGATGTGGTTGTCCGTCGCGCCCGGACCCTTGAGGACGGTCGAGGGTACAGCATCGTGGCCTTCGAGCCCATCGAGCCCGAGACCCACTCCATCGTCCCGTCGGCCTCACAGATCGCGCGCTTGGTGTTAAGGTTGTAGGTGTTTTTCGACCAGTTCTGCACGGTCGAGTACTGGACGTGGGCGTTCTCGCCGACGAACACCTCGACGCCACCGCTGTGGAGGTTAAACGCGGAGTACTTCGGCGCGGAGCAGCCCTCGATGTAGTGGACTTCGGAGTTGTCCTCGGCGATGATGAGCGTGTGCTCGAACTGGCCCATCCCCTCGGAGTTCATCCGGAAGTACGCCTGAACGGGCATGTTGACCGTGGTGTCCTCCGGGATGTAGACGAAGGAGCCACCGGACCACACCGCACCGTGGAGGGCGGCGAACTTGTTGTCGCTTGGGGAACGCACTTCGTCATGAAGTGCTCCTTGACGAGTTCTTCGTGCTCCTGGACGGCCTTGTCCATGTCACAGAAGATGACGCCTTTCTCCTCCCAGCGCTCCTGCATGTTCTGGTAGACAATCTCCGATTCGTACTGGGCGCCCACGCCCGAGAGGGCGTTCTTCTCGGCTTCGGGGATGCCCAGTTTGTCGAAGGTGTCCTGGATCTCCTCGGGGAGGTCCTCCCAGGATTCGGCACCGCCGCGGGTTTCGATGTCCGGGCGGATGTAGGGGACAATATCGGCGATGTCGACTTCCGAGAGGTCCGGCGCACCGGGCCAGCCAGTCGGCATCGGCATCTCCTGGAACTGCTTGAGCGCGCGCAGGCGACGCTCGAGCATCCATTCGGGCTCGTCCTTGTCTTCGGAGATGACTCGGACGGTCTCCTCGGTGAGGCCCTTCTCGGTCTCGAAGGCGGATTTTTCCTCCTTCTTGAACTCGAAGCGGGCTTCGGTATCGGTCTCTTTGAGGTGATCCTGGTCTGAGCTCATGTATCAGATATTGAGTCGAGGGGTTAAAAATTTCTAGGTCAATCAGAGGTATTATTTTGTCTGAACCGTATGCTATTTTTTAAATCAAAAATATTTTTGTGCCCGCGTAATATGGGTTGGTATGGGAAAGACAGACAATTGCACCCGAGGAATTGCCCCAGCTACCGGGAGCCGTAGTCTTTCCCAACTCCTATCAGAGTGGCACAGAGGACCGGCGACTCGGCTTCTCTGTGCTACTCTCTACAAATAGATAAAAAATAAGCTTATTAAAACAAGCAAGGTAACGGTATATGAAACTAAATGACCTTTTCATTTGATACCACTTACAAAAATTTAGACTCGGACCTCTATTCGAGAGTAACGCCAAAAAGTATCGCTAACCCCGAAATTTTGCTTCTCAATGACGGGCTATGTGCTGATCTTGGATTGGATACAGCAAAGCTCAATGCTAAAATTCTAGCAGGCCAAGATCTCTTGGAAGAGTCAATTGCCCAAGCATATGCAGGCCACCAGTATGGAAGTTTTACAGTTCTGGGCGATGGGAGAGCGATGATACTCGGTGAACATGTAAACGATGGCAATAGATACGATATTCAACTGAAAGGGGCTGGTCGAACGCCGTACTCGGGAAGAGGCGATGGCAACGCGACTGTCAGCTCAATGCTCAGAGAGTATCTCTATTCATATGCGATGCAGAATTTAAAAATCAAAACATCGAGAAGTCTGGCAGTCGTCGAAACTGACGAAGCAGTCGAACGACGGCAGACAGAACCTGGGGCCATCCTTGTCCGAGTGATGAACAGCCACATTCGATACGGGACCTTCCAGTATGTTGCGGGTCAGGCATCCGACGAACTACAGCGGTTCACTGACTATGTTATCAACAGGCACTACCCGCAGCTAAATGCGAAAGATCGCACATATCTAGCGTTCTTCGATGCAGTCATGCAGTCGTCAATTGAGATGGTTGTCGACTGGCTGCGTGTCGGATTCATCCATGGCGTCATGAATACGGACAACATGAGTATCAATGGAGAAACATTTGACTACGGACCATGTGCCTTCATGAATTACTATGATGAGGAGACGGTCTTCAGCTCGATCGACAAGCACGGCCGATATGCATTCGGAAATCAGCGACCCATCTTGCGGTGGAATCTTGAACGATTTGCAGAGGCACTCCAACCGCTGTGTACGCAATCAGCGCTCACATATGATGAACTCGAAGGCAAACTGGACGAATTTGAGGATCGCTTTGATGCGCAATACTACACGATGATGCGGAAGAAACTGGGAATCAACTCAGATGGTGAGGACAGACTCGTCGATGAATTCATAGAGTGGCTTCGCAAATCGAACGCAGACTATACCAATACCTTCCTCGAATTAGAAACGCCAGGTACATTTGATTATCCGGTGTTTGCAACCGAGGAATTCGAACAGTTGAGGAATAAGTTGGCTGCTGTCGGCCTAGATGAGAAGTTGATGCAGGAAGCCAATCCGCGGTATATCCCCCGCAACTACCTAGTTGAAGTGGCACTGGGAGAGTATCTCGAAACTGGGGATCTATCCAAATTTAAGGAGCTATTGACCGTGTTGGAAAATCCCTATACATCGAAGGATATGGGTTCACAATTCAAGCAACCACCGCCGCGAGAATTTGATTCAGAGTATACAACGTACTGTAATACGTGAGCGGATATTACCAAAATGAGCATAGTCATCAATTTTAACAGCGTCAGTCGTCCTTTGGCTCACCCCCGTCGGTCAACGCGGACTTCTCCTCGTCCTCGCCGCCGTCGGTGATGGCCGTCTCCAGCTTGCGGTCGAACCAGGTCCACTCCTTGTTGAGCATCCCGTCGCGTTCGAGGTCCCACGGGTCGCCGTCCTCGACTTTTGGCCCCTCCAACCAGGACTGGAGAAGGTTCCAGACGAATATAAGCTGGCCGGCTAGTAGAATGAACGCGCCGACAGTGGCCAGTTGGTGGAACGTCGAGACCTGTGCCAGCGGCGCGATTGCGCCGTCGAGCTGGTAGGTCGCATACCGGCGGGGCATACCCAGATAACCGAGTGCCAGCATCGCGAAGAACGTGAGGTTAGTCCCAACCATCGAGAGCCAGAAGTGGGCTTTCCCGAGCGTCCGCTGGTACATTCGGCCGGTAAAGATGGGAAACCAGTAATAGATGCCCGCAAATATACCGAAAGCGAGTGCCCCCATTAGAACATAGTGGAAGTGGCCGACCACATAGTAGGTGTCGTGCAGAATGAGATCGATGGGTACCGAGGCGAGGAAGACACCGGTGACACCGCCGATGATGAAGTTCGAGACGAAGCCGATACAGAACAGCATTGGCGTGGCCAGTCGCAGGCGGCCGTTCCACATCGTCGTAATCCAATTGAACGTTTTCACTGCGCTCGGGATGGATATCGCAATCGAGACGGCCATAAACGAGGCCCGCAAGCGTGGGTCCATTCCGGTCGAGAACATGTGATGGGCCCATACGCCAAAGGAGAGGACGCCGATAGCCAGCGTCGAGTAGACGACGAACTTGAACCCGAACAGCTTTCGACCAGCGAACTTCGGTAGGATAAGACTCACCAGTCCCATCGGCGGGAGCACCAGAATATACACCTCGGGGTGGCCGAAGAACCAGAACAGGTGTTGCCACAACAGCGGACCACCGCCCTCGACAGCGAAGAACGTCGTCGAGAGGTTGCGGTCCATGAGCAACATCACGAGAGCGCTGCCCAGCAACGGAAATGAAAAGA
Source organism: Haloarcula halophila (assembly GCF_029278565.1). Lineage (NCBI taxonomy): Archaea > Methanobacteriati > Methanobacteriota > Halobacteria > Halobacteriales > Haloarculaceae > Haloarcula > Haloarcula halophila. The sequence continues at coordinate 19,358 of NZ_CP119560.1, forward strand.
GGATGAGCGCCGACTGGGTGAGAACAGTCCACGAGAACATATCGAGGTTTGCCCAGTTGACGTCCTCGCCGCGCTCGGTAAAGACAGTCACAATGAAGTTGATGGCTCCCAACGTCGTCGCGACTCCGGAGAGGTGCAGGCCAAGCAACATCAGGTCGACGCCGGGGTTGGCCTGCTCGACCGACAGCGGCGTGTACATCGTCCAGGCGGTCTGGGCCGGCTCGATCATGTTCTCGGTGACCGGTGCGAGGAAGAAGCCGGCCCAGATGAGCAGGGCCGCCGGCGGTAGCAACCAGAAGGCGATGGCGTTGATCCGCGGGAACGCCATGTCGTCGGCCCCGATCAGCAGCGGGATGAAGTAGTTCGCGAAGGCCGCGATGATCGGCGTCCCGAACAGGAACAGCATCGTGATGCCGTGGCTGTAAGTATAGAATTGTACGCGCTCGGTCCAAGAATCGCTCCCCCCGGAACGATGAGCTGGATGCGGATGAGCATCGCCATGATACCTCCGACCGCGAAGGCGATGATGGCGTACAGCCCGTACAGCAGTCCGATGTCTTTGTGATCGACGGTCGTCAGCCAGCGAATTAGCCCAGTGGGTTTCTCGCGGTTGCGGACGACGGCGTCTTTACCGGTCGCTGTTCCACCGCCGGCCAGTGGCGTATACGACCGCCAGTTCTCGATACGCGTGAGTACTGCGGTAATGCCGACGAGGAGGACAGCCATCAGCCCTGTCAGCACTAGATCTCCTACAGCCATTATATGACAAAATAGCACTCTGATTGTATTCTTCTGCAGGTTATCCGTATAACACCTTTATATGGGGTTGCAAAAATTTTGTGCGGTTCTGGTCCTTCCGAACGTGACCACTGATTTCAAAAACCGCATTTATATGAGATAAATTATAATATTTTCGGCCTATCACAATCGGTCAACAGCATCGTTAGGAATGCCAGGACTTGTTCGGTCGCTTCCCCTAGACGACAGCGGAAATCACCACCTTACTTGTCGGACCAGACTAACACTGCGACAATCCCGGCTACCAGAACAATAACATAAGTTACCGTTACGTATCGGGAAATAGGTTCGCAGCTAGACAATAAAATGGCAAATTAAAACCAATGACCGATATTAAAGCCGACATACGGGTCGAGCATCCCGACATAGTGTGTACGAAGTCGGTCACGTACGACCAAAGTTCGAAAGTGATGTCGGTCTCAGAGGCGGGAACTGACCCAACATCTAGAACCTTCTATTACTACATCGAATCGTCCGACTTCCACCTGCTCGAAGAGGGATTACGGAATGATAATACCGTTGCTGAATTCGAACGGGTCATCGAAACCAGAGATCAGGAGGCGATATATTGCGTCGAATACAGTGGCGAAGGGATACTTTTCTCACCGGTGATTTCAGACGCGAATGGTGTTATCCTCAATAAGAAAAATAATGGAAGCGCTTGGCTGTTCACAATCTGGCTGACAGAACGAGCAGACCTGCATCAGATCTGGGACTACGCCCAAGAGAACGACATTGACATCGAGTTACTTCGCGTGAACGAATACGCGAGTTTAGGAAATACGGACGCTGGATTGACCGATAGCCAACGGGAAGCACTCCTCGTCGCACTCGAAACAGGGTATTTCGAAGAACCACGGAACGCAACACTCGACGAAGTCGCCGCTGAGTTGGATATCTCGCAACCTGCAGCGGGTGGTCTCCTCCGACGTGGAATCAGGCGACTCATCATATCGTCCCTGCTAGCTGAGAGCAAAGCTCCAGAGTAACTACGAATCTGACGCCAGTATACTGTGAGGGTTGATGACTGGGTTCTTTCGCGCTGACTATGTGCCCTGGATCTTGCACGACTACCGGAACAGCTCTTGAAGCTGGCACAATCGATACACGAATCACTATGAGTAGCTGGCCGGTCCAAAAATCCAAAATCAACTCTTTAGGAACTGTCCGTTGGCTCTGTGTCTATGTAGTCAACTTTTACTCATACGTCTCACCTACTCAGAGTTGGCAGGTCTCTCCAGGGAATTAGTCGTGCTTCTCCCAGCATGCAAGTAGATGCGACCGGCTAAACACCATTGGCCGGCAATCAGTTCTAATGTCGATTACTTCAGAGGTTATACTCATCGGAGTTGTTTTCTGGATTTGAGGGCCCTGTTTATATCTCGTCCAGTCATACCACTCATATGGCAGAGGGATTGCATCGAAAGCTTGTCGAAGAGTTCTCCGATATTGCGACGATTATCGATTCAGACGGGACGATTACGTATGTGAGTCCCTCGGTCACCCGGATGCTCGGATATGAGCCAGAGGAACTAGTCGGTGAGGTCGGCTACGAATATCAGCATCCGGACGACCGTGACGCTGTTGCCGACGCCATTGAGAGAATCCAGACAAATCCCGACGACACCCAGATAATCGAGACACGGTTTCGTCGTGCCGATGGCTCGTGGTGTTGGATCGAGGCGACACTACAAAACCGACTCGACGATCCTGATATCAATGGAATCCTCGTGAATAGCCGTGACATCTCCAAGCGAAAACGGAAGGAACACCAACATCAGGCGCTTGCCAAAGAGTACAAAACACTCCTTGAGAACGTCGATGACAGTATTTTCTTCATAAACGTCGAGTCAGCGGATGCGAAGTACGTGTTCCGCTTTGAACGTTTGAACCGTGCCTACGAGGAACAAACCGAGATTTCGACCGATGAAGTCCGGGGAAAGACTCCAACCGACGTGTTCGGTGAAGACCTCGGGACAGACCTCCAAGCAAACTATCATCGGTGTGCCCGAACTCAGGAACCGATCTCGTATGAGGAGGAGGTTCCAGTCGAGACGGGCGCACGGTTTTGGCAAACGGTTCTCACACCAGTTCTTACCAACGGCGAAGTGACCCAGATTATCGGTATCACACGGAACATCACAGAGCGGGTCAAACAGGAGCGACAGCTCCAGAGCCAAAAGGAGCAACTTGACGAGTTCGCAAGCGTAGTGTCACACGATCTGCGGAATCCACTCAGTGTCGCACAGGGTCGGTCAGAACTCCTCGCAAACGACTGCGACAGCGACCATCTCCCTCCCATCAGCAGATCACTTGACCGGATGGAAGAAATCATCGCTGATACGCTCACACTTGCCAGACAGGGCCAAGTTGTCTCAGATCAAGAGCCGATAGATTTAGTCAATTTAGTCGGAAAGTGCTGGAAGAACGTACGATCAGATGAGGCTACCATCGAGATTGAAGACAAAGTCATGATCACTGGTGATCCGGGTCGACTCCAACACATATTCGAGAACCTCTTTCGGAACGCAATTGAACACGGCGGGACGGACGTGACTGTCCGAGTCGGCCAAATCGATACACACGGAATTTACGTCGAAGACACTGGTTCAGGGATTCCGGAAGACGCCCGTGAGGCAGTGTTTGATGCTGGGCATACCTCGGCAAGTGGCGGAACCGGGTTTGGGTTGACAATCGTCAAACGGATCGCAGAGGCCCACGGCTGGAAGGTTAAGATCGTCGAGGGGATTGATGGTGGAGCCCGATTTGAGTTCACTGATATCGATATCGATCAGTGACAAATACGCAGCCACACTGAGAAGGTGGTTCATCCCAACAGTGCTGAAATCAATTCTCTGGATTCTGTCTTTTCGGTCCGTATCGTCGTATTGTGCTTGCGGGCCCAAGCCAATCAGAGGTGGCAGCTCTCAGTTGGAATAGAATACCTGGTCGTGATTATCTCAGCATGCTCGACCGAGCAGACCGACGGTCAGTACAGTGAGTGCGAGTTGCGTCAGGTTGTGTTGTTCGGGTCGAGCGCGTAGTAGACGACAGTCATTGAGACGCCCATCGCGATCGGGCCGAAACTTCCATTCCCCGGCAGCAAGCTTCTGACAGCGAATACGGCCACCGCGGAGATGAGGCCGACGAGCAGAGCGTACGAGAGCCGCGAGAGACCCCGTACTCGGTTGTCAAGTCTACGGTACAGATGTTGGAGGGCATCCATACGCTCGAATACCGTCAGCGGAGGGATACCTCTTTTTGTTAAACACGCATACCCACGGAACAACTGGTTCATCCCACAGTGCTGAAATCAGCTCTGTGAGAACTGTCTAGTGACTCCGTCTCTGTGGATTCGATTTGCCCCGTCGACCCCGTATTCACGGTGCCAGCTCTCTCCAGGAAAACTGGTCGTTGTGCTGGAGGTGCGCTCGGACGTGAAGCACGCGACGACGGTCCATACACGCTCCAACCGGGAGCCACAGAGCCACAAGAGCCCGTCGGCATGACTGTCTTTTTGTCGACGGGCTAATAATGAGTGCATAGATGCCGGGTGAGATACTCGTCGTCGACGACGACGAAACGATCAGGCGGCTCGTCTCCCACCGGCTCGAAGCGGCGGGCTACGACGTGCGGACCTGCGAGGACGGCCGCGAAGCGGCCGACCTGTTGGGGACCGACTACCGGCCTGACCTCGTCGTGATGGACGTGATGATGCCCCGCCTCGACGGAACGCGGTTGGCCCGGATGGTCCGCAAGGGAGAACTCGCGGTCCCGACGGACCTGCCGATCGTGATGCTCACTTCCCGTGGCCGGGAGGAACACGTCCTCGAAGGATTCGACGCGGGCGTCGACGACTACGTGACGAAACCGTTCCGGAGCGCGGAGCTCGTCGCCAGAGTCCGGAGGCAGATGGATGGTTGAGCCGGTCGTGCTCCAGACGGGCGACGTGGTCGCGTTCGGCTACACGGTCCCGTTGACTGTCGTCGTGGTCATGCTGGCACTCGTGATCGCGCTTGCGCTGGCGGTTTCGATGTTTCTGACGGTTGGGCTCTCGGTGTACCACTCGGTACAGGACACCCAGCGCGAGCGGGTCAAACCGGACTTGCGCGAGGAACTACTGAGCCGGCTGTTCAGTCAGGACCCGGACTGGGAAGCACTCGTCGCGGACTGTTCACGCACCGAACGGCGCGTCCTCGAATCCCTGCTCGACGAACACCTCCGGGAACTCGACGGCAGCGATGCCGACCGGCTCAGAGAGTTGGGCGACGCCCTCGGGATTCCCGACCGGGCTCGACGCCGGCTCGGGAGCGGGAACGAGTACCGACGGCTCCACGCGCTGACGTGGCTGACACTGCTCCGGCGGCCGGAGCCGTACGTCGAGTCCTCGTTCGAGCCCGAGACCCCGCGTGAGCGGGCCGCGGCGGTTACACTTTTGCAGGCGTGTGACCGGCTCCCCGACGCGGAGACGGGGGTATCACTCCTGCTCGACGGCGCGAACGAGCAGTTCAGCGTATTCGGTCAGGACACCCTCTACCGTGTCGCACGTAGCGACCCGGAGCCGCTGTTGGCCCGCGCGAGCAGCCACTATCGCGACTGGCCCGAGCCGCTGCTCGCACAGGTACTGGCGGTCTGTTCGCAGTTGGAGACCAGCGTCGGCGACCGGAGCTTAGAGTGGGTGACCGCCGCCCTGGAGACCGAAAACGAGGCGATCCGGGCGGCGGCCGCTGACACACTGGGTAGTTTCGGCTGGCGGGCATCGCTCCGCGACCAGCTATTCCTCGAACGGGCGACCGACGATCCCTCGCCCCGCGTTCGCGCGGCGGTGTACGAGATGCTCGCCTCGTGGGGCGACCGGGAAGCGATCACCGTCCTCCTGTTCGCGCTCGTCGAGGAGACCGACCCCCGGGCGCTGACACTCGGGACGACGGCGCTGGTCGGCCGCCGGGACCACGTCGACCACGACACGGCGGCGGTGTTGGGGCCCGCCTGGGACTGGAGCTTCGAACACTCGGAGTACGACCGCATCGCCGGTCGCGTGACCGCCGGGACGGTGCGTGGGTAGGATGCACTCGCCGGAACACGTCGTGGGGACGGCGCTGCTGGTGTTTGGCGTGTTCGTCGTCGGCTACTACGCCGCCATCAACGCCGGCTATCTACTGTTGCACGTCCTGGCGCTGCTGGAGCTTCGCGACGACGTCCGCGAGTCCGAGTGGGACCCCCCCTTCCGGGAGTTCACGTCGCCGTTTTACCCTGGGATCGGGATCGTCCTCCCGGCGTACAACGAGGAGGCGACGATCGTCGAGAGCGTCCAGTCGATGCTGTCGCTGAACTACCCGGAGATCGAGGTCGTCGTCGTCAACGACGGCTCGACCGACGCGACCGTCGAGCGCCTGGTCGAGCACTTCGATCTGGAACCAGTCGACGCCGACATCCCCTTCGAGGTCCCTGCCGAGGAGATCCACGGCGTCTACCGCTCGCGGATCTACGAGGAGTTGCTCGTCGTCGACAAGGACAATGGCGGGAAAAGCGACGCGCTCAACGCCGGTCTCTGGCTCACCGAGATGCCGCTGTTCTGTGCGGTCGACTCGGATACGGTCATCGACCGGGAGGCGCTGCTGTCGCTGGTCAGGCCCTTCCTGGAGGCGCCGACGACGGCGGTCGCCTCGGGCGGCGTGATCCGCGTCGCGAACAACTGCCGGATCGAGGACGGGGTCGTCAAGGACGTGTCGTTGCCCAAAACCGGGCTCGCCGGACTGCAGGTGATGGAGTACCTCCGGGCCTTCTACTCGGGCCGACTGGGGCTCAACCGGCTCAACGGCCTCATCCTTATTTCGGGCGCGTTCGGGCTGTTTCAGACCGAGACGGTCCGTGAGATCGGCGGCTACCGCCACGACACGATCACCGAGGACTTCGACATCGTCGTCCGGCTCCACCGCCATCTCAAGGAGACCGACCGGGAGTACACCGTCGACTTCGTCCCGGAACCAGTCGCGTGGACGGAGGTCCCCTCGACACGCCGGGTCCTGGGCCGACAGCGCCGACGGTGGTACCGGGGGATGGTCGAGACTGTCGTCACCCATCGGCGGATGGTCGGCAACCCACGATACGGGCGCGTCGGCTGGTTCGTCATGCCCTTCTTCGTGATGGCGGAGACGGTCGGCCCGCTGATCGAGGGGATCGGCTACGTCCTGTTGCCCCTCGCCTGGTACTTCGGCTTCCTGAACGTCGAGTTCTTCCTCGCCTTCTTCCTGTTGACGACCGGATTCGGGATCTTCCTCTCGTGGTTCGGCGTCTTCAGTGAGGTCTGGAGTTTCAACCGCTACGATAGCCCGTGGCAGGTGCTCCGGCTGCTCTGGTACGGCGTCCTGGAGAACTTCGGCTACCGGCAGTGGAAGACCATCGTCGCGTGGCAGGGACTGTTCGAGTACCTCAGGGGCGTGGACACTTGGGGGGCCATGGAGCGGACCGGCTTCTCGACCCGGGACGATTAGTGACTCGGCCGTGAAGACGGGTTATGTCCGAACAGGAGGTACGGAACTACTTCCGGGATCTCTACGAGCTCGGGGCGGACTCGTCGGCGACGCTAGACGAGAAGATCGAACGGGCGATCGCCGTCGGTCGAGACCGGCTCGACGTCGACTACGGGGTACTCTCGTTCACCGGGGACGGCGAGTACGAGGTCGTCGGCTCGACGATCGAGAGCGGCGATTACTCCGCCGGATCGGTCCACGACCTGGACACCACCTGGTGCCGGCACGTCGTCGACGACGAGGAACTACTGATGATCGCCGACGCGGGGTCGTCGGCCTACGCGGACGACATCGCGCGCGAAGTGACCGGCCTCCAGTGTTACATCGGGGCGCCGATCACCGTCGACGGCGAGATCTACGGGACGTTGTGTTTCTCGGGGGAACAACCCCGTGATCGGTCCTTCGACGGGGACGAGCAGCGGTTCGTCGAACTGCTGACCCGCTGGATCGGCCACGAGATCGAACGGGAACGTCACTACCGGGCTCTGGACGCACAGAACGAGCGGTTAGACGAGTTTGCGGGTGTTTTGGCACACGACCTGCGGAACCCGTTGACCAGTGCGTACGGGTACACGGAACTGGCGTCCGAGACGGTCTCGGAACCGGAATCGGAGTATCTCGAGACGGCCCTCGATTCGCTCGATCGAATGGATGAGATGATCACCGAGACGCTGTCGCTCGCCCGGGAGGGCATCGACGTCGGCGAGCGGGAGTCGGTCCGGCTCTCGGAGGTCGCTCGCAGTGCCTGGAACACGATCGACCCCGACACCGCGACCCTGGAGATCGTCGACGACAGATCGATCCGGGCGGACGCCTCTCGTCTCCGCCACCTCTTCGAGAACCTGTTCAGGAACGTCGACGAACACTGCGGCCCGGGGACCCGGGTGACCGTCGAGGGAACCGACGACGGCTTCGCCGTCGAGGACACGGGTCCGGGGTTGCCCGCCGACGTTGCGGACTCGTTGTTCGGCGGCGAGTACGGCGACGGCCGCCGTGGGCTCGGCCTGCTCATCATCGAACGCGTCGTCTCCGGGCACGGCTGGACGGGCCAGGCCCGTGTGACGGACGCCGGCACCCGCTTTGTCTTCTCGGGCGTGGGCACCGTGACGGAGACTCCGGCGACGGCTTCCCGGCCGGAGTGACCGGCCGCTCCGGGGGTCGACCGACGTGAGACGAGTCCACGTGGCTGGGATATCCCTATTGTTACGCAGCGATGAGTCCGTTCCTGACCGCCGACATCGAGCCGCTGGTCGAGTCCTGTGAGTTCGGCGAGGACCGCGTCTACCTTCTGCTGGCCATCGCCCGGGAAAAAACGAGGGACCGGCGTCGACACCCACGCATCCGGAGGGTGGTCGAGGACGAGGGCTCGAACGGGCGATCGCAGAACTCGGCCACGCCGCCCGTCGGTCCGACGAGCGGTTCCGCCTGTATCTCAGACCTCTGAACCATACCGGGCTGACCGTCGACGCGCTCCGAGCGTGCTATCTTCTGGTTGTCCGCCCGGTCCTCAACGAGTCCGAGCGGCGACTACGGCGGAGCGGACGACCCCCACTGTCATCAAGCGGATGACCGACTGTCCGGTGTGGACGCTCTCCTGGCTGGGTCTGACTGACCCGGCGGCGGTCGGTACTGTCGGCGGTTATAATTGTGAGTCGGTCAGTCCCTCGCGACAACCGGGGCCGAGATGTGTCGGTTGATACAGGCAGTCAGGTCGCTGCGGGCAATCGGCTTAGTGAGATAGTCATCAAGACCGTCCGGTACTGACTCTTCGGCGTCAACTGCCGAGACCATTACGAACGGGACCTCGATAGCGTGCTCTTGTATCCGGGTGTAAAGTTCGTCCCCAGACATCTCGGGCATTCGCCGGTCGCTCAAAACGAGGTCAATCTCGTCGGTAATCAGTCCGAGTGCGATAGCACCGTTCGCTGCTGTCTGCACATTGTATGTCTGCTGAAGATAGAGTTCGTATATTTCCCGCACATCTGGGTCGTCCTCAACAAGAAGAACAGTAGGGAGCGGTGATTGTCTGTCACGATCGGGCGAAACTGAGGTCACGGAAAGAAGTAACTGGTGTATCGTAATCGGAGTGCTTCCTTACTAGTGTGGTAGCAGTCACGAGCTTGGTGGTTTGTAACAACCTACTGTCCGCCAGCCTACTGCACAGCCAGTTCGGCGTCTCCAGCGTCAAAATCGAACTGATGTACTAACTCCCTGTACTGACCGAGGACTGAGGTTTACCTCGCTGTCGATACTACTGAAGGATTGGAGCGATTCGGTCGTGTCAAGATCGTCTCCGCCTCCCAGAGAGGGCAAAATAGCGCGATAAAGATGACCGGGTCAAGCAGAATAGGATCATTTCTTCACCCCGAGAACTATTCGAAATCTGCGAGACTGCGAGCGCATAGGTGGCAAAGCGCTTCGGATTTTCTCTGGCAGCGGGGGATCTGAATACGGAAAGAGAGTACCGGAATTGTAACGGTGACTCCTCACCCTCAACGAGGCTCTCCCGGATGGATACAACCATCGCGTTAAATTTGGCGTGAATTATGATAGACGAAGGCTTCGAGCCACTCTTGAGCTGTCTCTAGCTCGACATGGCTGAAACTATTCGTAAATGAGGAAGTTTGTTGTTCTGTTTTTCAGAATATACGTTTGATAGCAGTCCAATTTCCATGTGTGAGCGTCTGAAATCGGAGTCATCTCCAGCCAGAACTGGACCGGGATAATCAGCACCGTCGACAAGAAATAGCACGTCGTCAAGCTGATCTCGATGGTGGAGTTCGGCAGAACTCACCGTGTCTCTGTTTCGTCACCGTCGGAAAGAGGCTGACACTGGATTTTGTTCGTTTTGGGATCAACAGCGCCGTACAGCCAAAATTTCTGCCTATGGAGGCCGATCATCTTTTCGTCGACCGCGAACTGATCCGCAGTCACCGTTGAGATCGGTCTAGTGAACCTACTCGTGGATCGAGACACGACTGCGTTGGGATGCCCAACCTATCGAAAAACTGATTTACATACTTAAGTGATGTATATTATATATGATACCGAATGCCCACTCGAATCGCCCACTCAGGAGTCCGTCGACGCTCCACAAACGACAATTCGAGCCACACGATAGTCCACTGGGATGGTCATAGACACTCTGATCCCGTCCACCTCATCCTTCAACTTAACGCGACCCCACCCTCAGGGCCAACATCTATTACCCATCAGTATATTGGTCTAAATACAGAATGTAGTAGTATATAGGATATATAAAAATGACGGAACAACCGCTTGTAAGCTAAGATGACTGTACTGAGTGCAATCGCGAACACGGCTGTTTTCGGAGGTATAGAGGCGATAAAAGTCGATCCTGAGATACTGAACCTTTTTATTGCAGGTGCACTGGGGATGCTGCTCGGACTCGAACGAGAGTGGGCCAACAAGTCGGCGGGCATCCGCACGTTTACCCTGACCAGCCTGGTCGGGGCTGCCGCAATGTCGCTCAACGAGACGATCCTCCTCGCTGCTGGAGGAGCACTGGTTCTCGTACAAGGGGGGTTGCTCGGGATTCGGGGTATAGTCGCACAGTGGACCGGCGACGATGGTGACTCTGGCTTATCCCTGACAACGTCGACATCACTCCTCGTCGCGTACGCGGTCGGGATTCTAGTCGGAGCCAATCACGTCCTGATCGGCGTCATCATCGGCATAACGTCGTCGTTCCTACTAGTCCTTCGGAGGGAGCTACACGGGTTTGCGAACCAGTTATCGCGAGAGGAAGTACGTAGTGCCGGTGAGTTTGCGATCATCTCGTTTGTCGTGTATCCGCTCCTGCCTGGCGGAACGTACGGACCGTGGGATGCGATTGATCCGAAACTGGTCTGGATGCTGGTGATCGCAGTCAGTGGGATCGGGTTTGTCAACTATATCGTGATGCAACGATACGGCAGTAAGGGGATCGCTGTCACTGGCTTTTTCGGCGGTTTGGTGAACTCCACCGCCGTAATCGGTGAAATCGCGGGCCGTGCGAAGAACAACGTGGGAATCACAGAGCTAGCAGTGGGAACGATACTAATAGCTGATGCAGCGATGGCCGTCCGGAACTTAGCGATCATCGTCGCATTCGTCCCCGAATCGGCTGTCAGCGTTGGACTGCCGCTCGGTCTGATCGCCATCAGTGGCGTCGGACTCGCATATTACGATAGCGACTGGGAGGGTGATCTCGAACTGGACTTCGACTCGCCGTTTAGCAGCGCGAATGCGCTGAAGTTCGGCGTGCTCTTTCTTGCCGTCTTGATTCTCACCGCTGGCGCACAGCGCATCTTCGGAACAGCCGGCTTCCTGCTTACGAGCTTCCTCAGCGGCATCGTTTCGAGCGGCACGACAACAACGACTGCAGTGACGCTGACGTCAACTGGTCAGATAGCGCCGACAGTAGCGGCACAGGGTGTGCTGGCCGGAACCCTCTCCAGTATCCTCGTGAAAATCGGGTTTGCAACGAGTATCAACCGTTCACTGGTAGCGCCGGTAGTGCGAAAGTCACTCTACCTATCGCTGATCGGAATCGGTGGTGTGGTTGTCAGTCTCCAATTGACATGACAGGCAGAGCTATCGGAGTAACACGGGGCCGCCGCGACCCCTACGGCAGAGGAAGGCCTGCGATTTCGCCAGAAACGGTTTCTGCTGACGTGTCACCATTCGAGATGAGGGACTCTGGACGACGTACACCAGTGCTATTAGCAATCTCGACGGAACAGTTCATCGAGGGGAGTAATTAGTTCTCCGGCCTCACTTTTCACGCCTAACTAAAACGACCCGCTCAAATATAATAAAAGTTTAATAATCATGCGACACTGGAAGATAAATGCATGACAAGAGATAGCTATCGTCGAAGCTTTATCAAAGGAGTGGGCGCCGCAACCATCGTCGGGTTGGCAGGTTGTAGCGGGGATAGCAGTGACGGATCAAGTGGTGACGAATCGAGTGGTGACGGATCAAGTAGCACCGACACCGGGACCTCAACCGGTGGAACGACGGGCGGAACAACGATAATCCAGTTCTGGCCCGCGTGGGGAAGCTACTACGAGGAGACGTTCAACGAGATGATCAACCGGTTTGAATCGAACCACGATATCACTGTCGAGATGTCGGCACAGGGATCCTACGGTGAGGCGCAGAAAGCCGTGTTCTCCGCTGCCAAGGCCGGCAACGCCCCGGACATCGCGCACCTCGGCAAGAACAGTACGGTCATCGCCCGTGACACAGGCTATTTCAAACCCATCGGAGACGTCATGCCCGACCTCGACACGAGCCAGTACATCGGGCCGGCAATCGGCTGGAGTCAACTGGAAGGCAAACTCTGGTCGCTCCCGTTCAACAACTCCCAGATCCTCCTGTACTACAACAAGAACCACTTCAGAGAGGCCGGCCTCGATCCGGAGTCACCGCCACAGACCTTCCAACAGGTCAAGGAGTACTCACAGCAGATTGTTGATCAAGGCGTTGCTGAGAAGGGGATCAGCTGGCCAAACATTGCCTGGTGGACGATGAGTTGGCTCTCGGAACAGCAACAACTGTTCTGTAACAAAGAGAACGGTGTGGAGGGTGCGCCGACTAAGACATTCCTGGCCAGTGACGCCGCGGAGACGATGTTCGACTGGTGGATCAACGACATGGCGGACCTCTATCACTATCCCGGCAAAAACGACTGGGGGGCGTCCGAAACGGCGTTCAGGGAAGGAACAGCGTCGATGCATATGAACTCATCCGGTGGGCTAGCGTACCTCCTCGGAGGGTTCCGTGACCAGGGGATTGATGTCGGCGTTGGCCGACTGCCGACACCGAACATGGAGCACGGCGGTCACAGCACCGGTGGCGCTGCTGTCTGGGTGACGGACAAAGACCGGAGCAATGCCAAACGCGATGCAATCCGAAAGTTCCTCCGGAGTATGACAGGACCGGAACAGCAGGCGCTGTATTTCAAAAACACCGGCTACTTCCCGTCGCACAAGGAGTCAATCACCCAACTCGAAGACGAGGGATTCTTTGCCGATAATCCGCTCTACGACACCGCGTTCAATCAGCTTCAGCAGTGGGAAGCTGCGCCTGCGACCCAGGGAATCTTCATGGGCACGCTTCCCCGGACAACGGACCTGATCATCGATCAGACTGACCGGATGTGGCAAGGAAAAGATGTCAGCCAGGCGCTGGCTGACATGAAAAGTGAGGCTGATGAACTCCTCGGCTCGTACGAACGGGTCTCGTACTGAGTCCGTGTAGTTGGATAGAGTAATGCATTTTATAATGGTTGGCTTGGTTGAGGGCTAACATATGCAGGTGTACCGCAACCGGATTCAAGGTGTCCTGTTGTTGCTACCAACGCTCGTCGTGAGCCTCGCGTTCTTTTATTGGCCGGCCTGGAAGACGATTCAACTGAGTCGTGTCCGCACCATCGGGGGCGTACAGAAGATCCCGAACGGCTGGGACCACTTCACGACGCTCGCGACGAGCGGTTCGTTTCAGTATTCTGTATTGATGAGCTTCGTATTCGCGTTCATCGTCGTCGCCGGGTCGATGCTCATCGGACTGTACCTCTCCTATCTCATCTACCGCGTGTCGGCTGGGCAAACGATCTACCTTGTCGCTGCGATCTTTACGTACGCGCTCTCGTTCGCCGTGACTGCCAACATCATGGACGTCCTGTTCAATCCGACTGTCGGCCTGTTTAAAGAGGCGCTCACGGTCGCGACACAAGCCGTCGGAATCCAGTTTGCGTTCGACTTCACGACGAACCCGCTGTGGGCCTGGATATTCGCGACTGGGGCAACAATGTGGAAAATGATCGGATACAACGTGATCTTCATGATGGCGGCACTGAGTGGGATTCCCGAGTCGATCAACGAAACCGCCCGGATTGACGGGGTTGGGAGCTTCCAATTGGTCACCAAGGTGTACATTCCGATGATCTCCCCGACGCTTGCGTTTCTCGCTATCGTCAACACGGTGAACGCGTTCTTCCTGCCGTTCCCGGTGATTCAGGAGATTTCGGGCGGGCCGAGTAACACACTAAATATCCTGATATACGACATCTGGATGACGTACAACAACAGCGTCATCGGGCTTGCGTCGGCGAAATCACTCGTGCTGTTCGCGATTATCGGGCTGCTCACTGCCGGACAGCTGTACCTCTCAGACCGGTTTGCGCATTACGGGGGGACCTGAGATGGCGAGCGAACAGGGCCAGACGACACAGCAGGCCGGTCAGCTGATAGACCTCAGCGTGGTCAAACAACGGCTCCGTCAACAGCCCGCCCTGCACCTGAGCCTGATCGGATCGCTGGTCGTCCTGGCGTTGCCGGTCATCATGACCGTGCTGATGAGCACGCAACCGAGTACAGAGATAAGTAGCAGCACGCTCGCCGGAATCGGGTCGGAGGGACTGAGCAACTACCAGCGGGTCCTTTTCGAAGCCAACTTCGCGACCTATCTGGTCAACTCCCTGATTATGGCGCTGGCGATTGCCGTCGGGAAAGTGGGCATCGCGCTGCTCGCGGCACTCGCGCTGGTGTACTACGACCTCCCGTTCAAGCGGCTTATTCTGCTGTTCATCCTATTCACCTTAGCGCTCCCTGTGCCGGTCCGTATCGTTCCGATGTACGAAATCATGGTCTCGCTCAACTGGGAGAATTCGATGCTGGGACTCGTCGTCCCGTATTTCGCGAGCGCAACATCGGTGCTTCTGCTCAGACAGCATTTCCGCTCGATATCGGATTCGATGGTCGAGAGTGCGAAGATCGACGGGGTCGGCCCGCTGAAATTCCTGGTTTACGTGTTGATACCGATGTCGAAAAGCATGATCGCGGGACTGTTCACCATCGCCTTCATTTGGGGGTGGAACCAGTACCTGTGGCCGCTGATAATCATCAACGACCAGTCAAAGCAGGTGCTCCAGGTCGGCCTCGCACAGCTCAACCCGACCGCCGGCGAAGCACTCTGGGGACTTATCATGGCTGGCGCAGTCATTACGTTGCTGATTCCGATGGTGCTCATGCTTGCCCTGCGGGAACCGCTGCTTGACACAGTCAGTATGCAGACCAAGTAATCACCGAGACACACGAACCTATGACCTCAAACACAGACGCGACCCCGATTACGCTCGATGGTATCGGTAAACAGTACGGCGATGTCACTGCTGTCACTGATCTCGATGTGGCGATCCAGCCCGGCGAGTTCCTGGTCATCGTCGGGCCCAGTGGGTGTGGCAAGAGCACCACCCTTCGGATGATTGCCGGGTTAGAGGACATCACTTCCGGTGAACTCCGGTTCGACGGAACCGTCATGAACGACCTAGAACCCAAGGACCGTAACGTCGCGATGGTGTTCCAGAACTACGCGCTCTACCCTCACATGAGCGTCGCGCGGAACATGAGCTTCGGCATGAACTCGGCCGGCGACTACACACAGGACGAGATCGACCAACGGGTCGAAGAGGCGGCCGAGACGCTCGGGATCTCGGCGTATCTGGACCGCAAACCCAACCAGCTCTCAGGTGGTGAGCGACAGCGCGTGGCGATCGGACGCGCCCTCGTGCGTGACCCCGACGTCCTGCTGTTGGACGAACCGCTGTCGAATCTGGACGCGAAGCTCCGTGTCGAGATGCGCTCCGAACTGGCCGCACTCCACGACAAAGTCCAGACCACGTCGGTGTATGTCACCCACGACCAGACCGAGGCAATGACCCTCGGTGACCGTGTGGCCGTTCTCGACGACGGCGAGCTCCAGCAGATCGACCCGCCACAGGAGCTCTACGACCGGCCAACCAACAGATTCGTCGGCGAGTTCATCGGGAGTCCACAGATGAACTTTCTGCCCGTCGACATCCGGACATCCAACACCCAGCGGCTGGCAACAGGTGAGACCGGCGAAGCGACGAGTTTCGAGGTCGCACTCGGTGGTGCCCCGCAGGTCGAGTCGGGCCGGTACACGCTTGGCGTCCGGCCGGAGGACCTGTACCCGGTCGATACGTTCGACCACAGCCCGAGGGAACCAATCACGCTTGAGGTGGATATGACCGAGCCACTGGGTGACGTGAAACTCGTGTACGGAATGCTCGCAGGCCAAGAGATCACTGTGCAGGTAGACCCACATTACGAGGTCGAAAAGGGGGAGCGGATAGAGTTGGTCGCTGACCCGAACAAGCTACACCTGTTCGACCAGCAGACCGGTGACTGCGTCTATCACTCACACGATGTCGCCGAAGAGCAGCAGGTAGAACAGGGGTCACAGTCCTGAGCAGGCCGGGAAGCTACCGTGGAAACTATCACTGAAACAGAGTGATATCGCCGTTTTTTCTGCGCTGCTCAACTCGCCGATGATGGCCTTCGAGTGGTGTCTTTCTCAAAAGCCAATCAGTGGCATTCTGCGGCCGCTGGTGCATCGATATTCGTGAACGCACTCACGGGGCACGAAACTGGGTTCACAGACTGGAAGACGTGTACGGACCTCTGCTCCCAGCCTGAACTGTTTCGCTGAATCAAACTTTTAAAACGCGACATCAATCGCCCGACCCATTCCTTCGTTACCAGTGTCCGTGGTTGATATGTCTATACAGGGTGTTCGTCAAAATAATAGCCGTACGTCTGTTATTCAATGCGGGCATCCCGCTATCTTGTTTCGCTCAGTCGAACTCTAGAGCGTTGTCATGTCACAGAGTGACACAAGGGAAGTTCGGTGGGTAGTCAGGCCCAGTGAGTTTCGTTCTACCGTACTCTTATATTGGTTCGGGCACTGGCGTTACCTATGACCGAAACAGACGAACAGTACACCGTCGAAACGACCCAGCTATCGCTGCAAATTCTCGATATCGTGGCGGAGACGGGCGGGACTAGACTCCGGGAGATACAGTCAGAGCTGGACGTCGCCAAGAGTACGGCACACAAACATCTGGAGACGCTCCAGGCAAACGGCTTGTTGACCAAACGCGGAGAGACCTACCACGTCGGATTGAAATGTCTGAATCTCGGCGAAGAAGCCCGGAGTCGGTGGCCCGGGTCACTGTATATCGACGAAGCGATCGGAACCCTGACAGAGCGGACAGAGGAGGAGTGTGACTTCGTGGCGCCGGACCGAGGCCGGATCATCACTATCGCCGAATCCTACCACAAATGGGCCAAATACGACGATTCGGGGCGGGGTGGTGGGTCGAAGGATTACCGTGCGCGGACGGGGTCGTACTACCGGATGCACGCGACTGCGTCCGGGTTGGCCATCCTGGCGACGTATCCACGGGACCGGGTCGATGCGATTATCGACCGGTGGGGCCTCCCCGCTCGAACAGAGTACACGATTACCGGCCGCGAGCAGTTGTATGACGAACTTGCGACGATTCAGGATCGCGGGTACGCCATCGACAACCAAGGTTACACTGAGGGGATGCGAAGTGTCGGGAAGGCCGTACACGGCCCTGGCGACCAGGTGATCGGCGCACTCAGTGTCTCGGGCCCGACCTACCGTGTGGATGGGATGGTGCTCGAAGAGGAGATACCGAACGCGTTGGTTGATGTCGTTTCGGAACTCGAAGCCAAGCTCGCTCAACCCAGGTGAGCGGCGACGTTCGTCCTCACATTGACTGCACGCGTCTCCAAAGGGGTACGGCTGGTTTGATACAAATGAGAGTGACGCCACCGCTGGTCGAAGGGGAGATACCGCCGCCCTGGATCGTTCCAGGGCTGGCACAGCGGCTCTGTCAGTACGCGTCCTGGGCTATCTCGTAGAGATCATCGGCATCGGCCGCCCGAGGATTGTCGTGTATCTCGATCGTGTCGAGTGACTTCTCGGCGATGGTCCGGAGGTCCGATTCCTCGACACCCACCTCTGAAAGTGTCGAGGGCAGGTCGACTTCATCGATGAGCGCCTCGACAGCGTCGACAGCCGCATGGGCGGCCTCGGTGTCCGAGAGTCCGGATACGTCGACCCCCATCGCATCCGCGACCTCGGCGTACCGCGTGGGATACTCCGCAAGGTTGTACCGCATCACCGGCGGCGTGAACACAGCGATCGCCTCGCCGTGGGGGATGCCGGGATACATCCCACCTGTCACCTCTGCCAGCGAGTGAATCGCCCCGAAGCCGGCGAAGTTTTCGCAGAACCCCGCCATGTGGGAGCCAAACAGCATCTGCTCACGGGCTTCCATCTCACCGGTCTCGTAGGCTTCCGGGAGATACTCCGGCACGAGCCCCATCACGTGACGCGTGTATGGCTTGACCAGTTCCGGCGCCCCCGCTGCGACGTGGTTTTCCAGTGCGTGCGAGAACGCGTCAAAGCCCGTCGCAGCCGTCTGGCGTGGCGGCAGCGAGGCGGTCAACTCCGGGTCCACGAGCGAAATTTCCGCGCCCAGGTACGGGCCGTTCGGGTACAGCGGCGGCTGGCCGATCGCCATCTTAAACTCCCGCTCTTCGGACGTGATTACGGCCCAGTAGTCGACCTCACTGCCTGTGCCAGCCGTCGTTGGGATAGTCACCAGAGGATGGGTGTGGTTGTCGATGTTGCCGGCTGTGACCTCCTCGGGTGTACTGACCTCGTACTCCTCCAAGTCTCCCTCGTTAGTCGTCATCAGGGTCGCACATTTCGCCGTGTCGATGACGCTTCCCCCGCCGACGGCTACGACTACGTCGTGACCGCCAGTGGTCAGGACCTCGACGGCTGCTGACACCATCGACACTGTCGGGTTGGGTTCGACCTCGTCAAACACATCGTATTCGATTCCCGAAGCCTCCAGCGATGAAAGCACTCCGTCCAGGATGCCGGCCTCACGGATCCCCTGGTCGGTCACGACCAGCGCACTGTCCCACCCTTGAGAGTCGATCACATCCCCTGTCCGGTCACTTTTGCCGTTACCGAACTCGACCCAAATCGGGAACGAAAGGGTGTGCTCGTTCATCGGTATCGGCGCTCCCCTGTGGTTTCCAAGCGGTTGAGACACGCTGCACTGCGGACGCAGCAAGGGCTTTCTTGTCGCATTCATGCCAATTTCTGTCCCATCAAATATTAATGTACTGGAACAAGCAAGAGCATACAGTACCCAAGTGAGGAATTGAAACACGCTGTCTGGACACTAGCCGGTACTTTTTACTCCGACTCATTCGATCACACGATATGGGCAGCCAACCTCCCGACCGTAGCGATCTCTACCGTGATCACGTCTCAAAACACGATGAGGTGCGAGCCGGTGCTAAGTTCGGGGCGTGGATCGATGGCGAGACACACACGACCGACGATACCGTTGCAGTCTACGACCCGGTAATCGACGAACAGATGCTCACTGTGCCTGACTGCACGGCGACCGAGGTAGATGCGGCAGTGACTGCGGCCTGGGACGCGTTCGACAGGACGTGGGAGTCGACGGTCCCACGCGACCGGTCCTCGCTGCTGTTCGAGTGGGCCGACACGCTCGAAGATCATCTCGAAGAACTCACACTGCTTGAGTGTCTGGACTGTGGAAAACCAATCTCACAGGCCCAGGGTGAGATAGAGGGGGCCATCGATACGCTGGAGTATTACGCGTCAGTCTGTCGTGCACAGCGGGGCAGCGAGGCGCCCGCTGCCACCGACCTCCACCTCTACATGAAACACGAGCCCTACGGCGTCGTGGGTCAAATCGTGCCGTGGAACTACCCACTTTGGGCGGCAGCGTGGAAACTCGGACCAGCCCTGGCCGCTGGGAACGCCTGTGTGCTGAAACCCTCCAGTGAGACACCGTTATCAACGATCCGGGCCGCGCAGCTCTCGGCCGATATTTTCCCGGATGGGGTGCTTAATGTCATTACAGGTAGTGGGAGTACAGCGGGGCAGTCACTTGCAGAGCACGACGACGTACGGAAGGTTTCCTTCACTGGAAGTACCGACGTCGGCAGTGGTGTGATGCAGGCGGCGGCGGACCGTGTCGCGCCTGTTACGCTCGAACTCGGCGGCAAGTCACCGTTTATTGTGTTCCCTGATGCTGACCTCGACAAAGTTGTTGACGCAGTCGCTGACGGGATATTTTACAGCACTGGCGAGATCTGTGATGCGTTGTCCCGGGCACTGGTCCACGAGTCTATCGTCGACGAGTTCACCGAACGGTTCGTCGAGAAGGCAGAATCGTACGTCCTCGGGGACCCTCTGGATGAGGCAACCACGATGGGGCCACTCACCTCGGAGGACCAGTTTCGGACAGTCACCGACTACATTGAGACCGGCCGAGAAGAAGCAACACTGCTGTGTGGTGGTGGACGGCCGGACGATCCCGCGCTGGCTGACGGCTGGTACGTCGAACCTACTGTTTTCGGTGACGTATCAAACGACATGACTATTGCACAGGAGGAAATTTTCGGCCCAGTCCAGACAATCAACACGTTTGCTGACTACGATGAGGCGATCTCGCTCGCAAACGACACCAAGTACGGGCTTGCTGCTGGGATCGGTACCGAGCGTACCTCGCGCGTCCATCAGACGGCAGACGATCTTGATGCCGGGCTGGTGTATGTCAACGAGTACGGACCGATCCTGCCCGAAGCACCCTACGGCGGGTTCAAACAGTCCGGCTTCGGCAAGGACCTTGGACTAGAGGCACTAGACCACTACCGCCGGACAAAGAGTGTATACGTGAACCTTGACGATCCGTCGTTATAACTTGCCGAGACGACCGGTTACTGGCCATACTCACTTCTATATGTGAATTTATGTATATATCTTGGCAGATATTCTGATATCATTGACGATTTTATCGTCACATTTCGGAATATACGCGTATTGTTCCCCCGCGATCCGATAGTTCTGAATTCCTTGAGTCGCCACTCGATGCCCGCATCGAGCGGCTTCGTGTTGATCTCGACAACGCCCAGCTCGATCGGCTCTCGAAACATCGCCCCGAAAGCTGGCTGAGCAGAAGACATATCGCCACATTAGCGCCGGCTCAGTGTAACGATACGGTCTTTCCGCAGCTTTGGGTAAGAGCGGACCGTATTAACCAACAAACCTATGCCGATACGCCCACTGTTGGTTAACACGAGGCGACCGCCAATGTCCGACGAGCCCCCGACACCGCCGGCGGAACTCCCGACAGCTGTCGTCAACACACTCAACGGCTACTCGCCGGACCGGCTCCGGCACGTCGCACGCTACGCCGAGGAGCTGGCAGAGCACAAAGCTCGCGAAGCCCGTCTCGAGGAGGAGTCGGCGGGCGAAGAAATCGACGAGCGACCGGACGACCTTCCGGACGACGTCCCGTCGAAGGCGACGATCACGATCAAGGAGATCAACGACAACCGTTACTACTACTGGCAGTGGCGAGAAGGTGATACGGTGACATCCAAATATAAAGGGCCGGTCGACCCGGATGACTGAATTATCTCGGTAGCGCTGACGGCATCTTGTTGGGAGCTTCGGCAATTGTGGTGTGGCCCGGTCGGCGATTATTGGGCATCAACTTCGATACCTGCGGTCGCCTCAAGCGAGTTCACAACTGCTGTGCCATGAGTTCCATATCCGACCACCTCGGTGAGCGTCCCGTACTGGTCAGTGATTTGCGCGGGTGACTGGAACTCTACGGGGCAACTTAACGCGTCGCCACACGCCAGCCCGACGGGCGCACCTTTCGCAGCGAGTAGAGCATCCATCGGCTGCCGGTGAATCTACCAGTGGCAGCCACTTGTACCCAGGTGCAAGCTGAAGTCTCCGTCCACTCCGACGCTCGTGGTTTGTTACCATGATTGACGTCGTGGGCTTTCTTCCCGGCTTTGGATGATACCACCCCTCAGCTCGTGGGGACCCTTGTCGCTCTTGTGTAGAACTGTGGAAAGATGCCGTAGCGTCCCTCGTCGTGTATTTTACTACGGACGTGTTTCTGGCGATACCGGCCTCCTCACAGTACTTTGGAGAAGGGACTGCTCATCGACGGCCGTCGTGCTTCCGCAGCTTTGCACAAGAGCGAGATTTGCGCTGTCGTCTAATCTATCGCATCCGCCTGCCTCTCGTCGGTAGCCAGTCACTCAGTTCTGACTGCTCTGCTCTCTGGTCGCCGCCGGTGTGTCCCGGTTCTCCCAAATACTCTCTCCTCGGGGGACGGCGTCCATACCTCGTAATCTCGCGTAGACGCTTGGTTCTTCCGTGGCGTCCATTCGATACATATGCATCGGTGGATCCTCCTCGTAAGCGGAACGAATCGCAGTAGAAATAAATTCTTGATCTGGGGGAACAGACTCAGGGAGCTCCCCAATCGGCTCTCCGCTTTCGTCGACGAGTCGCCGAATAAACTCCCCGTTGTGTGCTTCCCAAAGCTTCGCACCCTCTCGACGGACACAGATTACGTGACAGTGTTCATCGCGGTCAGGTAGATCCGGAAACAGCTTGTAGTCCATCTCATCCCACTCGAACGGCGCGTGTGCCTCGCACATTACTGGATCCGTTGCGAGGCCGCCGTCCTCGAGGTCACGAAATGGGTCGACGAATCGGTCCCGGTCGTCGGCTGAGAGTCCCTCTAACAGATGCTTCTCCGGGGACCCTGGAGGCCCTTCATCGAGTGGCAACTTCACGATAGGCATATCTCGGACTCTGACGAGGACGCTACCCGTATCGAGTAACCGTGTCTCGTAGACTGGCGTGTCTAGTACATGTTCGCGGCCGCCGAAGTGGTCGAACGATTCTTCCCCGAATACGGTCACGAAGGGGAGTTTCTCGATCCCGTGATCGGGCGGATTGCCTTCCGGAACTTTCCGTCCGTCGGGCATGATAGCGAGGATCGCCATCCACGGATCGATAGCTTCGGTGAGGGCTTCGAACGCGTCGACGAGCGCTTCAATTTGCGCCTGGACGTCGTGGTCCTGTGTCGTGTGGTCCAGCCAGTCGCCCGGACCTCTGATCGTTATCGGGGCGATGTCATCTGCCGGGTCGCTCAGCCGAAAATCGACAGTGTAGTTGCGATTCGAATGGGTATACCCATCGTCCGCGTCGTACCACACCTTGACGTTGCCATCGGGCGAAGATGATCCCGACCTAGAACCAACTTCTGAGTCCCGATAGATACGCTCTTCGACCGCTTCGAGGCCCTTCGCCTGACCAGCATGTGTCGCGAAGCCATTTTGCAGGAAGGCCTCGAGTACGTCTTCGACGATTGTCTCTGGAACTGTATCGAAACAAACCATCCCCAGAAGCCAACTATCGCTCCCCATCAAGCGCACTTACCAGCTATACTGTAATCAGTATTGTGCGAACCAGTTAGCCGGCGTACTGACTGGCTCGGTGACTGCAGAATACTGCCGGTCTCGGCTCGTCCCCTCGGCTTCTAGAAAGTTGTACTAGACCATCTCCGAGGGTACGTCCGAATCGTTCAGCGAGTCGAGTTTCGCCAGAATCTCGTCGATATCGGGCCTGTCGAACGTCGAGGAGCCCTTGTGAACCCAGGCGATTTCCGGCTCCGTTCCGCGTCTGTCGACGACGACGATTTCCGGCATCCGGCCGAAGAAATCCGAGAAACGGCCGAGAATACCGAAGCGGACGGGCTGGTCGTAGGCTTCCCCCGCCTCGATGTCGGGGTCCGCGAGCAGCGGGAACGGGAGGTCATAGGACTCCTGCCAGGACTCGACGCGTTCGACCGGTTCCGGAACGATAGAGACGACTTCGGCGTCCCGTCCGTGGAAGTCGTCGATGCGCTCGGCGAGTTGCTGGACCTGCTTTCGGCAGTTCGTACAGTAGTGGTCCCGTTGGAAAAACAGGACGGCAAAGTCGACACTGTCCGGGAGGGCGGCGAGCGAGAACGGGTCCGGGCCGGCGGCGACGTTCGTGAGCGAGAAGTCCGGGACTGGCTCTGGCATACGAGTCCGTAACGGCTGGACGGGCTAAACAACATGGCTCTATTCGACGAACTTTCCGGCCGCTTTCGACCAGTCCCAAGGTAAGTGGCGGAGTTTCGGTGCCACACCGTCGGGAATCGCGTCGTACTCCCGAAGGAACGCACGGATGCCCGCCGTCCCCCCGAAATCGCCGCGGAACCAAAGGAACACGCGGGGGACGCGGACGACGTTCTCGACGGCGTCGTGTGCTACAGTCGAGGCCAGATAGCGCCGCGTCGCCAGGTCCAGTTGCTCGTCGATGCGCTCGGGGTCGTACGCCCGGATAACGGGGCAACTCTCGGCCCCGCAGTTCAGCGCGAAATGAATTCTGGGGTCGCAGTCGGGCAGCCGATGGCGGTGCTCGAAGGTCGTGACCAGCAGTTTCGGCAGGTAGCCGAGGCCGTACTGCGAGCGGCCGCCGCGGAGCAACCCGTTCTCGATGCGGTCGAGACTCAACGAGGTACCCGCCACCGTGATCGCAGGCGCCCAGAAAAACCGGACGAAGCGAAACGAACTGTCGTACAGTGCAGGCTGTTCGGCAAGGAGCAACTGCGTCCCGGCGTTGTAACAGTTGAGCCAGAACGCGAGCGCGGTTTGGCGGTCCGTCCGCAGCGGGCGGAGGTCGTCGTCGTCGAGCGCGGCGAGAGCAGCCCGCAATTCGTGTGTTGGGTCGCCGCGCTTGCAGGCGACCAGCAGGTCTTGGGCGAGGGTGGTCGGCGACGGGTCAAGGTCGTCCGCCCGAGCGGTCGCCGTAGGCTGGCCTGCCATACCGTGGTTCGGGGAGCATCTCGAAAAAGGGTTGCGCGGGCTGGCAGGGCGACTGCGCACCGGCGAAAGGCGGCGAGACACCACTGGCCACGACACACCACTCCATCGCTCCGATGCACAACCCCGGTACGCTTATTGAAATCCAATCCTCCCCCTGGGTATGGATGACAGTGACGCCCTCGCGGCGACGACGAGCCTCTGTCCCGACTGCCTCGAACAGGTCCCCGGCCAGTACGAAGAGCGGGACGGCGGCGTGTTCCTGACCCGGGAGTGTGCCGACCACGGGACGGCCAGCCGGAAGGTCTGGGGCTCCTTCGACCACTGGGACTGGGCCGCCGACTTCGGCCCGGACCCGGAGTTCGACGGCGGCGATCTAGCGGTCGACGACGACCACGCCTGTCTCGCTGTCGTCGAGGTCACCGACGACTGCAACCTCTCGTGTTCGTACTGCTTCGCGAGTTCGGGACCCGGCGGCGCACACCGCTCGACAGAGGAAATCGAAGCATTGCTCGACACCGTCGAGGACGCGGGTGGCCGGCCGATACAGTTCTCTGGCGGCGAACCGAC
Organism: Haloarcula halophila; assembly: GCF_029278565.1. Lineage (NCBI taxonomy): Archaea > Methanobacteriati > Methanobacteriota > Halobacteria > Halobacteriales > Haloarculaceae > Haloarcula > Haloarcula halophila. Next base: position 44,877 of record NZ_CP119560.1, read on the forward strand.
CGTCCGGGACGACCTCCCAGCACTCGTCGAGCGCGCCCGGAACAGGGGCATCGACCACGTCGAGGTGAACACGAACGGGATTCGGCTGGCGACCGAAACGGGATACGCCCAGCAACTCGCCGACGCCGGCGTCACCGCCATCTATCTCCAGTTCGATGGCCTGACGAGCGAGACCTACGAACGGATACGCGAGGTCGACCTCGTCGACGAGAAACACGCAGCCATCGACGCCTGCCGCGAGGCGGACCTGCCCGTCGTGCTCGTCCCGACTGTTGTCCCCGACGTGAACGACCACGAGATGGGCGACATCGTCCAGTTCGCGCTCAGAAACCGTGATATCGTCCGGTCGGTGAACTTCCAGCCGGTCGCGCACTTCGGCCGATACGCCTCGAACGACGGCCGGTTCGCCATCGACGACGCGACGCGGCTGCTGGCCGAGCAGATAGACGTCCTCGACCCGCGGGATATGCTGCCCGCCCCCTGCTGTTCGGCCTACTGCCAGATCGGGACGGCCTTCGTCCCCGAAGATACGGACGCGACGGCTGCCGCTGGCTGCAGCACTGAGGAGACGGACGGGCAGGCCAACTGTGACGACACCAGAACCGATGAATCGTTCGTTCCGCTCACGCAGTACGTCGACGACCAGCTCTGGGATATGCTCTCGGGGATGGTCGACGAGGGCGACTACATGGAGTTACTGGCCGGTACCGCTGCCGGCGAGGAGTGGGCCTGCAAGACCGCCGGCTGCTGTGGAGTCGACGTCCCTGGCGGCGTGGAGGGTCTGTTTGACGAGGTGGTCCCCGTCTCGTTCACAGGATTCATGGACGCCGACGCGGCCGACGTGAATCGGCTGAGTAACTGCTGTATCTCGGTGCCGACGACCGACGGCGACCTGGTACCCTTCTGTGGCTATAACATGACGACAGAGGACGGCGAGTACGCACTCCGGAACCGCAACGACTGGGGCGGCCGAAACGCCGTCGACGGAGACCGTCCCGCCGCCGATTCGGCTGCGGGCTATCAGGGTGACGGCACAGCCACGGACGGTGGCTGCGTGCCAGACGACTGCGAGGGCGAGTGATGTCGGGGCTGCTCGACGCCGCGCTCTCGAACCCGTGGGGAATGCTTGACACGATGCTCGAAGGACCACTCCATCCCGGCGGCACGGCGGCGACAGCGCAGTTGCTCGACCGTGCGGGTGTCGGCCCGGAGACGCGGCTGCTGGATGTTGGGTGTGGCGCTGGCGACGCGCTCTCGGTGGCCCAGGACCGTGGTGCGGACGCCATCGGAATCGACCCGGAACCGAGCACCGACCGGGCCGTACAGGGTGACGCGACGGCCCTCCCCATCAAAAGTGGCAGTGTGAACGTCTTGCTGGCCGAATGCGTCCTCTGTCTCACCGATCTCGACGCCGCTCTGGCGGAGGCCAACCGCGTGTTGGGTGACGGTGGGCGACTCGCCCTCTCGGATGTCGTCGTCGATGGCAACCGGCCCGACGTGCCTGACACCGTCGCTGAGGCGCTCTGTCTCACTGGGGCGAGAGGTCGCGACCGACTGACCGATCGCGTCGAAGCCGCCGGGTTCGAGATCCAGACGGTCTCGGACCACCACGACGACCTTCTCGAAATGCGTGACCAGGTGACGGACCGGATCGATTACGAAGGGCTTCTTGGCGTAATGGGCGAGCGCGGCGAGCGGGCCTAGAGGCGATTGAGACCCTCGAATCCGCTACCGAATCCGGCGATATCAGCTACGTTTCGGTGGTCGCGACCGTACGAGGGTAAGCACGTCTCGAAACGGTACGCGGCGCCCGTTCGATCGAGCCGAGAAGCGCTCTCGGTCCCGCGGTCCTCTTGCTGGCGAAGGTGTACAGTCGCCGCGAGTAATAAAAGAGGACTGTGAGTTCGATGAAGCCCCCGACTGCAACGGCACAACTTGGACCGAAAGGGGACTCTGCGGAAGTTCCTCGGACCCGCGAGATCAGCAGAGACCCGGAGTCAGGATATGCTACGAATTTCCGGAACGTCCGCCATCGGCGTTCACTCCAATAAACCGCATGTCGTGATACAATTTGGTGGGTGAGTCGGCTGGCGTATCTTTCTCAGATTACGCCGAATCCTTCCTCTTCCATCAGTTCGGCCACTTTCTGAGGGTGCTCATAGGCAGCCAGGAGTGCAAACTCACGAGCGTCGGTCTTCGAGACCTCGCTCACAGCAAGCGCATCGGCCAGTTCTGACCGGAAGCGTCCTTCTTGATCTGCTACGCTATCTCGGACATGAAGTTCTAATCGGGTGTCTCGCTCGTCGCCAACGTTGCTCCGCCTTACGAAGTATGGGTACTCACTCTCCTCGCTTGTCTCTCTGTCTGAATCGTTCGCTGGTCCTGGATCCTTGGACCCAGTCTCACCCGGGGAATCCACTCGTTCTCCGGGCTGATCACTCTCTTGTGACTTCCCCTTGTCAACGACGTCCTCGGAGTCTTCCGTCTCCCCATCGTTCTCGGCACCAAAATCCAGATTCCCGGAGCCGGATTTGAAGTTATTCATGGAGTAGCCTCCGTCTGTTCTTCGTCGGTTAGCTCGATGTGCCTGTTGTCGTGCCCCTGGATCTCGAGTTCCAAGACGGAGTCTACCTGAGCATCGAACGTTTCTGTGGCGACGAAGTGAGCTAACCCGAACAACTTCTCGAGCGTCTCGACCTCTCGATCGCGGATACGGCGCTGGCCTGGTTCACTGACCATCTCACCATCCTGCTCGAATGTTTTCCAGCGCTCTTCAACGACCCTGAACGCGGATCCACGAGCTTCCCACATCGCGTCCATGAGGCTCTCTCGATTGCCGATGGTGACGGGTGTCGCAAACGCGTCCGTGTCGTCGAACTGTTGCTGGTACTGCTGGTGTGCGTTCGTCTGGCCGACGCCGGACGGAACGACACAGGAGAGCCCGATCTCGATATCCAGCTGTGTCTCCATGTTACCGACAAGCTCAGCTAGACCATCGAGACTCAGATTCCCCTTGCCGGCTGGTTTCACCGGTGCGACCAGGGTCCGTAACGCGAATATCGCGTTGTAGAGGAGGTCCTCGGCTCGTGCGTTCGGGTCGACGAGTATCGCATCGTATCTCTCATTGAGGTTGTGCTCGTTCCAGAGCAGGTCATACAGGAGTTCGAACCGCGGGTACTCGTCTCGGTTCATGTTTTTCATCCCCGTCTCGTAGGAGATTTTCTGCTCCAGATTGGAGGTGAAGTCTCCGAGCATATCGTGACTCGGGATGATATCCACACCTTCGTCTGTGGTCTCGATCAGATCATCGAAGTCACCATCAGGCATATCGAGAATATGCTTGACCAGATTGTCCGCGTCGGGGTCGCTCCGGCTCGCTCCGGCATCGAACAGACTCGTTAGGTTCCCCTCCTGCGGGTCCAGATCGATTACCAACGTACGTGCTCCCATTCGTTCCAACGCCACTGCGAGGTTGGCCGTCATCGTCGTCTTGTACGTACCGCCGGACTCCGAGTAGACTACGGCCGTTATCATACGGTTCGCGTATCGACGGTAGTATACATAAATCTGTGTCAGACGGTACAGACAGATATCTGTAACAGATTTCTTCCACTCGAAGGCGGGTTTGGACCTGTTGTGGTGCGGTGCTGTCCCACAAACAGCCATTAATTACAGGGGTCTACTACAGATAGTTGCCACAACAACCTGTAACAGATATCTGTTACAGTTAAATCTCTGCTATTCTTACCCGGCCCCGTTAGTCGACTGCCTGCTATTACAGATATGTGTTACAGACTGTAGTTACAGATAACCCTTACAGGTTCTAGAACTATTCCCACTTCTCTGGGTCTGCGAATGTGATATCCTAACGCAAGTAGTGTAGCTCACTCGTGTGTCGGGCACTCGACTAAACCTGGAGATCGTTGCCACTTCCGGTCGCCGGGTCTGTCGTCGTGTGAACTCGGCATACGAATCACCCATACTCTGCATGAAAACGAACGCGAGAACCATCGCTCGAAAGGAGAGCGAAGCAGGATGCCACGCTGGATACCCATCGTCGATCCCGCCAGTCGAGCGATCGAGGTTCCCGAACGTCGTGACGAGGTCGGCTCGTCGAGATCAGTTCGGATCGCTATCCCACGTTGGTGCGTTTCACACAGGTAGCGGATACGAAGTCTCGGGTTAGTACGGGGGGGTTTGAGTGATTATCCGATGGGGCTGCTCGCCGCGATGCGAAGGACGAGTACTCCTTGTCTGGTTCCGCTTTGAGGTGTTCCGGGAGTGGATTGATTACTCTCTCGACGATCCGTTGAGTCGGAAGTAGGAAGCCATTGACCAACGGTGTCGGAATCCCGCCGATCTACAGCCAACTGGACCTTGGGCTGAATCCGCCGACGTCTGACGACAGCACCCTGATCAAGCGACAACTATCGATCTCGTCTTGATTGACGGCACCCTCACCATCGTGAGGGACCACCATCTTTGTTCAACTTACTGAATCAGTCGTTTTGACCTCATTCGTGCTACTCCAGAAACCAAGCCGGTAATCAGGAACGGTGGGAACAGCCGATAGAACTTTTTATCCGGAGGTTAGTAAATACTCTAGTAGACTATCTATTATGATGAATGGTTCACCTGAAGTATTTGATATAAACCCGATGATCAAAATCAAATTCAACTATGTCTGAAAAAGTTGGAAAACGATACGAAAACGGAAGTATGGAGGCAGAACTGCAGAAGCTTGGCCTTTCGAAAAAAGAGGCCAACGTATATATGACGATCATTGAGCATGATCAAATAAAACCAACTACATTAGCAGCTGAATCAGACGTCTCAACAAGCTATGTGTACGAGATCTGTGAGAAACTTGCTGAACGGGGTCTGGTTACTGTTCATTCAAACAGAACTCCAATGTTAGTCTGTGCCCGTCCCCCCACGGAGGCTTTCAACGATATTCGGAGCGAATTGTCAAATTTGGAGGGGAAGATCGAGACGTATTACGAAACACCCACAAATCAAGATACGCCACCGGAGCTCATTCGTTCTCGACAAACACTCAAGAAACGAATGAGATCGATAATCAATGAGTCCTCAAAAGCGATATTACTGATGATTCCAGTTACACACCTTTCTGATTTTGCAGACGCTCTTCGGCAGGCGGTGGAAGACGGTGTTTTTGTTTTACTTACCCTGCATGGAGAGATATCCGAGGTTACAAGTACTAATCTTCAGTCGGTAGCCTCCGCAGTCCGTTTCTTTTATGACACCAGTGGAGTGCTATTGGTGGCGGATGGCAAACAGGGTATAGTTGGGGCTGCGAATCTTCTCGACTGGGGCCAAACAGATAGAAATTGCATCTCCCTTACCAACCGTGTTAATACGGCCCTCGTTGGGGGGGCATTTATGAGTGTGATTTGGCAACCAGCACACGAAGTGTTGGTCCCAACTGCTGACCAGCTGCCTAACCGATATAATTCTTGGCTAGCCGCCGTTCTCAATGCAACAATCCACCTTCGTCGTGGAGATTCAATCGCTGCCCAAGTTTCTGGATATTACACTGGATCATCGAAAAGAGAAACAGAGACCATATCTGGCGAAATAATAGAGACTACACAGAATATATTGTATCCACAAGACGGTGGATTCGGCACAAAAAACAGTCTTCTCATTGACACAGGCGAAACAACAGTATCAGTCGGTAGTGAGGGTGCATATATTGAAGACTTCGCCTCAACTGCTATCACATTATATCCTTGTAATGAGAGCACTCCATCGCGTTGAACGAGTGGCCGACACGATCCCGAAGTGTGAGCGGACCCCCTCTGGTTGGAGGGAGCGGGCACAACCCATGCTGTTGCCGAGGGTCCCCGCCTAAATCTTCGTCGGGGCTGTCGTCGTTCGTGAAGTAGTTGCTTCCCGCTTTGGGTGTCGCGAAACCACCGTACACTCGGTGGTCTCGCCTCGCTCGACAACAGAAGTTTTCCTAACCGAACGACGTTGTTCGTGAAGCGGGAAGGCCTCGACGTGGAGATCAACGGTTTCCCGGTTCACACTAGCGCTGACGGTTCAAACTGATGTTGTCTAATGGTGCGTCCGCTCCGCAGATATAAATAGTCCACATTGAGTGTAGAAAATCCTTTTTCCAAAATCAGATAGCTGATTTTCTTACAGAGTTCCTGTTTGTGCATATATTTATTACTGGGAATGCAGAACGGATGACCTGCGATGAGCGAAAACCACGAATCCGGGGAGAGAACGTTCAATACAAGCATGAAAAGGCGTCACTTTATTCAGTCGCTCGGAATCGCTACACTGGGATACGGAGTCGGGATGAATTCAGTGAGCGCCAGTGAGGCCTCTACGACTGATATTGACTCTCTGGTCAGTTCGATGTCGCTTAAACAGAAGGTTAGTCGGACTCACGGAGTAGGTAGGACTCCTGAAATCGCGGGGCGTGTGACTGGTTTAGAAAGCCCGACGGTTCCACAACTGGATCTAATCAACGGCCCGACCGGTGCAGCGCTGGGTGACAATACAAGCACGACTGCCTTCCCACATCCGATCGCGTTAGCATCGACATTTAATCCATCATTAGCACAGGAGATGGGCAAAGCGATAGCACGCGAAACCAAAGCGGGAGAAGCCGACGTATTGCTAGGCCCCTCGATGGATATGTTTCGGGTTCCGTTCGATAGCCGCAACTCGGAAACGTACGGCGAGGATCCATATCTCTCCTCAGAAATGGCCGTAGCATATACTAGTTCAGTACAGGCGGAGAACGTTATTGCCACTCCCAAGCATTTTGTCGCTTACAATCAGACTCGTACGACCGGGGATGCCTACGATGAGTCCTCCATCTCAGAACATAACTCTGTAGTCGACGAACGGACTCTGCGGGAAATCTATCTACCACCATTTAGACACGCAGTGCAGGACGGCAACGCTGGTGCACTCATAGCAGCGTACAACCGTGTCAACGGTGTGTTCTCGAGTGAGAACCGCAATCTTCTCCGTGATATCCTGAAAGACGAGTGGGGATTCGATGGATTTGTCCTCTCTGATTGGGGTGGAACTCACAGCACTGTATCTGCAGCAAGGAATGGACTTGATGTGGAAATGCCCCGTGCCTCGTATTTTGGATCGTCTCTGCAGGATGCAGTTGATGATACCCTGGACGAAGCCGTTGTCGATGAAATGGTTCGACGTGGGCTCAGATCACAGAGAGAGATTGGTTCGCTTTCCGGGGATCGGGAAGGGGTCGGTGATTCATCTGTCATTGGCAACTCTGACCACATTACGCTTGCACAAGAGATAGCCGAAGAAGGCACTGTGCTTCTGAAAAACGAGGATAATGTGCTTCCTATTGATGTATCAAACGTCAGTTCGATAGGAGTTATCGGACCAACACCTACGGAATTTAAACCCGGGGTCGGTGGAAGCGAAACAATCTCGAATCCGATCAGGCGAGTCGGTCCCGTTGATGGGCAGATGAGGCGACTCCAGACGGTGTGACGGTCAACGGGACTCAAACGGATAATCTAATACGTTCCATCTGACGAGTCCGGGTTTGAATATGAATACTACGATAATTCAGATTTAGAAGGGGATCCAATCGAGGCAGGGACGCAAGCCACTATTGATGTCGAAGGTTCAGGTTTCAGACAACCTGCGAAGTTCCAATCCGCAAAGTGGACCGGAACGGTCACACCTTCGCAAACCGGCACATATGGGCTATCATTCTTGACTGGCGGTCAGGGCAAACTGTATATTGATGGTGAACTGGTAATGTACAGAGAACCGGCACGTGTTGGTTCGCAAGCAACGCCTGAACGTTCCGGTATCGATCTTCAATCTGGCACTACTTACGACGTGACTGTTGAAATTACTGGTAGTGGACCGGCAAAATTGCAGTGGAATCCCCCGTCTAATATACAAAGTGCTGTCGATGCTGCATCGCAGAATGATGTTGCTGTGTTTATAGCACGAACGTTCACAAATATCGGCGCGGATCGGTACAAGTTCGGCCTGCCAATGGACCAAGAGGCGATGATCCAAGCAGTTGCGGACGAAAACGACAATACAATCGTTGTATTGAACACAGGATCGCCGGTCAAGATGCCTTGGATTGATAGTATTCCAGCGGTTCTACAGCCTTGGTTCGCTGGCCAGGAAGCCGGAACTGCACTTGGGAATCTCTTAGTTGGACATTCAAACCCGTCGGGAAAAACACCAGTGACATTCGCTCAGTCGTCAGACGAGTATCTGCCCCAAGAGATATCCACGCTTCCTGAAGAAGCACGCGGATATCCCGGCGTTTCGGGTGATGTCTACTATGATGAGGGGCTCTACGTCGGATACCGACACTTCGACGAAGCGGATATTGAGCCATTGTTCCCCTTCGGCTACGGTGAGTCCTACACGGAGTTTGAATTGTCAAATATTGGAGTTTCGGCGGACACGATTGTAGCTGACCAAGGGGTCACCGTGAGTGCCGATGTCCGGAACGTGGGTGAAATCGAAGGTTCTGAAACTGTTCAGGTGTACATCGCCGACCGTGAGGCACCTATCGACCGACCACCGAAGGAACTCAAGGGTTTTGCAAAACAGTCTGTTGAAGCTGGCAGTACTGAAACGGTTACCATCGAGTTGAAGGCCGATGATTTCAGTTACTGGGACCCTGATGCCGGAGATTGGGAAGTGAGGCAGGGAGAATATGAAGTTATGATCGGTACGTCTTCTCGAGACATCGAAGACCGCATCAGTGTTACCGTGGAATCACCCGAAGAGGATCCGAGTTCGGTTTATCGCGATGACGACGGTCGCGTTAGTTTCAACGAAGTGCTAGATTCGATTACGAAATTCAACAACGAACAGCCGTTGCCCGGACATGGACCGTTATCAATGAACGACATATTGGATATTATCACGGCATACAACAACGACCAATAGTCCCTACTGCTGTTCCCAGTTCCCTCGATCCCAGTATGTTCGGTGTGAGCTATGGTGAATAGCCAACGCTTGGTCTTCAGTGTGGATGGGGAGTGAACAGCTCTAAAAGACGCGTTCGGTTACTGCCGCCAAGCGACACGCGTGGCAAACGTGGTGGCAACCCGATTGTCGGACAGAACAGTAATTTCTCCCACGACGATCACACCCCCGCTTCGATATCGTCGACGACAGGATATGCCAAGCGGACACCAGTCGCTGCGAGTCGATCGGCGAGTAATGTCACGAGGCCGCTGAGCAGTTCCCCGTCTTCCGCACGGTCTCGGTAAGCCCCGGGGCCGACGCGTCGCTTCGAACGGACAGCGGAGCACCGTGAGCCGAACGTGTTCGGGACAGCTATCTCGTAGCTGCCGTCGAAATCGCCGACCGCATGAATTTAGGCATCCCTAAAAGGCTGGAAGAGAACGGACGAGAGATGCGGGGGAGAGATGTCGAACTGGGTGAGAGACGATGATACGGACCATCCGGAACCACGTCTCGCACCTGCACCACGAGATCGACGACCGATCGCTCCCGGTACGGGTCGGGATCACGGTCGGGGCGCTGCTCGCGCTCCCGCTGCTGGGGACGGCCGTGCGGACACTCGGGAGCGCACTCGGTCTAGGGGTGCTCACATTCCCGCTGCTCGTCGTGGCCCACGTCCCGGTTGTAGTCGCACTGATCGCGCTCTGGTCTATCGGGTGTGACGTCTGTCGGTAGGTACTGGCCGAGATCGGACTGAGCAACACATGCCACGCAAACCCCGGGTCGTCTTAGCAACGCTCGTCGTCGCCTCGCTCCTCGGTGTGTCCCTCACGTGGACCGGGACCGACACCTCGCCAGTCTCCCCCGTCGCATCGTGGGTCGCCATCGTCTCGCTGGGGACAGTCCTGACGAACGGGCTCCTGTGGTACTGGTACACCTGCATGGCCGGCAGGCGGCTGCCGTGGCTGGTCCGTCGCTGGTCCCAGGTCGGACACGTCGCAGGTGTCGCGGCGCTTGCAAGCCTCGTCGTCCGGTTGGCGACCGCAGCGGATGTCGGTACCGCCGCAGTGTCACTGGCTCTCGGTGGGCTGACTGGCACGGTCGCACTCGGCGTCACGGTTGCGGTGAACCGACGGACCGTCCCGCCGGAAATTTCCCGACCCTTCGTCCTCGTGATCGCGGTGTCGGCTGGCCTCGGACTCGTCGCGATCGCCTGTGCAGACGTCGGAATGAACGGTGGCTCGTTCGGTGCGGTCGCCGTCAGAGCGCTCCACCTCGTCGCTGTCGGTGCCTGGATCGGCGGCGCGGTCTGGCACAACGCGGTCGTGGTGCCGGCGGTGAGGAGCGACAGGCAGACCGGCGTCAGGCCGGTGGTCCAGCGGTTCAGACGGCTCGTCCCGCTGTTCGTGGCCGTGGTACTGCTCACCGGCCTCTACCAGGCGTCGACCTGGCTGGGCACCACTCTCGCTCCCTATCTGAGCACACAGGTCGGGGTGACAGTGGTGGTAAAACTGGTCGCCCTCGGTGCCCTGGTAGCACTCGTCGCACACGGGCGATACCAGCAACGACGATCACGCGGAGCGGACCACTGACACGAAGAGACCGTCCGTGCCGGTTGCCACCCGAACTGATTCGCGAAAGATTTTAGTTGAAACGGGTGACAATCCACAGACATGGTTTTAGGTAAACCTAAAAATCGCGGCAAGCAAACCGAGGCGGCTGGAAGCACCAGACGACGGTTCCTGAGGGTCGGCAGCGTCGCGGCCACGGCCGGCCTCGCGGGATGTGGCTCAGTACTCGGTGGGAGCAGTCTAGACACCCTCTCGGTCGCGTACAAGCCGATCTTCCCCTTCCTGCAGTTTCTCGTGATGGACGAACGGGAGATGCTCTCGGAGATCAGTCCGTCGGTCGAAGCGACGAACTTCGCCAATCAGGGACTGAACATCGTCACAGCGTATTCGGACGGGGACGTCGACGTCGCGTTCATCGGCATCACGCCGGCTATCCGCATGAAGCACAAGGGGGTGCCAGGGAAGGTTACGGCAGCGAACCAGACCGGCGGCTTCGCTGTCCTCACCTCGGAGGAGTTCGCCTCGCTCTACGACGAACACGGAGCCGCCGCCTTCGAGAAGTTCCGGAGTCAGCACGACCGACCGTTCAGGTTCTCCACGTTCCCCAAGGGTAGCGTCGCCTACGTGTTGCTCCGACAGTGGCTCGACGAGGAACTGGGTGTCGGCACGGGGAACGTCACGATCGAGAACATGGCCGGGCTCGGGCCGGTACGGCGGGCACTACTCTCCGGGAACGCCGACGGGACCCTGATCATGGAACCGATCCCGACGGTCCTCGAAGCCCGGGACGCCCCGTTCCGACGAATCACGCACACCGGCGAGTTCATCCCCGACTCGCCGGGCGGTATCATGTTCATGCACGACCGGGTCTGGGACGAGAACCCCGACATCGCGAGAGCGGTGCTCCGCCAGCACCGCAATGCGACAGCACTGATCAACGACCGACCCGCCGAAGCCGCGAAGTCTGTGAGCGGTGCGTTCGGCGACCGACTCTCCCGGACACTTGCCCAGCAGGCGATTCGGTCGCCGGTCTCGAACTACATCACCGATCCTCGGGCTATCGTGGGCGGGACCGAACTGTGTGTCGAACGGATGCACGCTCTCGGACAGATCTCCGAGACGGTCTCGACTGACGACATCTTCGAACCGTCACTCTACCGAGATCTGAAGACCCAGTGATGGCGACCGAGTACGACTCCCAGGACGATCCGGGTCACGACAACGGATCGACAATCTTGGCGCTCGGACCGGAGTGGAATCCGGCCCGGATCCGTCGGGGAGCGGCCGGAACGGGCGTGTTCCTCCTGCTGTGGTGGGCAGCGGCGAATAAGCAGCCGACGTACCTGCTCCCTGGTCCGGTCGAGGTCACCCAGGCGTTGTGGGGCGAACTGACCAGCGGGGCGCTGTTCGTCCATCTGGGGCAGAGCCTCGCCCACTACGTTCCCGGTGTCGTTCTCGGCGTGACCGCGGGCGCCACGCTCGGTATCGCTATGGGCTGGTGGGGGTGGCTGGACGACGTGTTGACGCCAGTAGTGCGCGTCCTCCGGCCGATCCCGCCGCTGGCGTGGATCGTGTTCGCGATCATCTGGTTCGGCCTCGGTCACACGGGCGCGGCGTTCATCGTCTTCGTCGGCGCGTTCTGGATCACCTTCTACAACGCCTACAGCGGCGTCGAGAACGTCTCGCGGGAGTTGCTTGAGGTCGCGAGCAACCTCGGCGTCGACAGCGAGTATCGACTGGTCCGGCGGGTCGTGATCCCGGACGCGACGCCCGAGCTGCTGACCGGCCTCCGGACCAGCGTCGGGCAGTGCTGGATGATGGTCATCGCCGCCGAACTGTTCGGCGCTCCCGGCGTCGGCTACGAGATCATCACGAGCGCGAACAACCTCGCGATGGAACGCAGCGTCGCATATATGCTCGCGATCAGCGCCGTCTTCCTGGCGAGCGACTGGGGCGTCCGCAGGCTCGAAGCGAGACTCCTCCGGTGGCAGGCATGACCGGGCCTGACCGCTCATCGGCGCCGGCGGTCGCGGCCGAGAGCGTCCACAAACGATACGATGCTACCGAGGGCACGGCTACGACGGCGCTCGTGGACCTGTCGTTCACCGTCGAGCCAGGCGAGTTCGTCACCGTCGTCGGGCCCTCCGGGTGTGGCAAGACGACGCTCGTTCGCCTCGTCGGTGGGCTGGAGGCCCCGACCGGCGGCCGGATACTGGTCGACGGGGAAACCGTAACCGGTCCGGACCCCGACCGTGCCATGGTGTTCCAGGAGTACGCCCTGTTCCCGTGGCTCACCGTCCGGGAGAACGTTGCCTTCGGACTCGTCGAACGGGGGATGCCTGAGGGGCCACGGTCCGAGCGCGTCCGGACGATGCTCGAACTGGTCGGACTGGAGGAGCGAGCCGACGCCTATCCTGCAGAACTGTCCGGAGGCATGAAACAACGAGCGGGACTCGCCCGGGCGCTGGCTGTCGATCCGGCGATGCTCCTGATGGACGAACCGTTCGGGAGCGTCGACGCACAGACGCGGCGTTGCCTCCAGCGTGAGTTGCTGGAGATTTGGCGTGAGATGGACAAGACCGTACTGTTCGTCACACACGACATCGACGAAGCGGTGACGCTGGCCGACCGGGTCGTCGTGATGGACGCCGACCCCGGAACCGTACAGTCGACCATCTCTATCGACCTAGAGCGACCGCGCGAGCGAACAGCCCACGAGTTCGTCGACCACGTCGCCCGCATCAGAGACGAACTCGGGAGCCCGGTCGATGAGAGATACTGACGAGGGCCACCGAGAATGCCGATAGTGAGCGCATCCATGACGGAGCGACTCCGGGACGACCTCGATACAGTTGCGGAGACACACGGTACAGCGGTCGAAGCGAAGTGATTCGCGACGTGTGGCTGTCACTCGAAACGTGCCGGGAAACGGAGTACGAGGGGAAGCGGGTATTGGCAACCGTGACCGCGGTCTTCGGGTGGGACGATCCGACGATAGAGGGACAGATGGTCGCTCTCGAACTCGTCTCGGGCGGTCTTCAATCGTTATTTTGCGATTGAAAGTGGGTTTCGGAGGTCGTGAGAGGCGACGCTGGTGAACTCCCCCCAATCCCGTGTTCTGTCGTTCGAGTTCCCGCGTTCACTCGCTCCGATCAGTTATGTCCCGGAGGATACCGACCGTTCCGTTGTACTCACAGTCCTCGGGCATCAGTCCGAGATGGTTCTCGCACAGAATCCGCTTGCCGTCCCGAGTCACTACCTCCATCTCGAAGGTATCCCACGTTTCATCACTCGTGAGGAGCGAGTCGATCAACCGTTTGCCCCGTTCGATATCCGCTCCGTCCATGATGATCGAGATATGTTCCCCGAGAAGCGTCTCCACGTCGTATCCCGTCATTTCGATGCCGGCTTCATTCACGAAGGTGAACCGACCGTCGGTATCAAGAGAGTACACCGGGTCACCCGACGCTTCGATGATCGCTTCGTACCGCTGTAAGTCGCGCTCTCGCTCCTTTCGCTCGGTTATGTCTCGAAGCACGCCGACCGACCCGTCGAACCCGTCACCCTCGTACGGAAGGACGCCCATATGATCTTCACAGTAGATTGAGTCGCCGTCTTTCGGCTGAACCTCGACTTCGAATACGAGGCTCTCCGGCCCCGTCGATGACAGAAGGCCGGCGAGGTTCCGTTCGGCGATCTCCACGTCACTTCGGTTTTTGATGAGTTCCGGTGTCCCCCCGAGAATCCGCTCTCGCTCGTATCCGACGAGACTCACGAAGGCGTCGTTGACGAATGTGAACCTGCCTTCGGAATCGAGTGCGTAGACCGGGTCGTTCAGAGCCTCAATAACCGTCTCATGGCGTTCGAGCGTCCGTTCCCGCTCGTCTCGCTCGGTGGCATTACGGACGGTACAAACGAGATCTCCTCTGTCCGTCGTAGAGATGATGTGATCTTCGACGAAGGTACTTCCGTCCGCTCGAAGCCCGGTCGTTTGTCCCTGCCAGTAACCTTCAGCGCGAACCGTCGGGAGAATCCGTTCTCGGACGTGCTGTATGTCTTTGTCGGGGTATAACAATCCCCAATGCTCGCCGAGCAGTTCGTCTTCGCTGTACTCGTAAAGCTCGGCAAACGCCGTATTCACATAGACAAACTCACTGTCATCGTTGAGAATACTGATCGGTTCACGGGCATTCTCCATCGCTTCTAACTGCCGTTCACGTTGTCTCTGTGAGTGTGAATTATCGGCGTAATTTCGAATGCGATTTGCTAATAGTGAGTATTGGTCGCTTCCGGCATCCTTCTGGAGATAATCGGTCGCCCCGGCGGAAATGGCCTTGCCAGCTACTTCCTCCGACCCCTTCCCAGTAAAGAGAATGAATGGAAGGTTAGGGTAGCCCTCTCGGACGGTTTCGAGAAAATCGAGCCCTGTCTTTCCCGGCATATCGTAATCGCTAATGATACAGTCAAAATCCGTCTCACGGAGAAGTTCGATACCTTCGTCCGCACTCTTGGCGGTCGCGATGGAGAACGAGTCGTCCTTACGTTCCAGATACGTCGCAGTCAGGTCTGTAAAATCTGGTTGATCGTCGACGTGAAGGATACGTATTGGACGGTCTGTCATCTCGATACGATCAATTCACCATAATAATCAAAACAGTATGAGAATAAAAACGTGCTGGCCGAAAACTAGGTATTTGAAACGGTGGAAGCAGAGGAATCGTTATATCCTGTGGAAAGCGATCTCCTCCACTTAGTGAACATCGACTTGCTCTAGTCGAACAGACTTCGGGAAAACACGCGGGCTCAATCGCTGGGTTCAGGCAGTCCTACACTGCTCTCGGCTTAAAGAAGGCTATATTCACCGGGAAACACCGCGTCGACTGGGGTAGATAAGATCGTTGTGAGTATCTGAGTTATTGCCCATCTCGCGAATCGCGACTGGTGTCGAGTTGCCAGGTGAACAGTGCCTTCAGCACAACGACGAGGCTGTTCGTCTGGCCCGTGCCCCAGATGGCGGTTTCGTCACGAGGTTCGGGTGGGTGTTCACCGTTGCCGTCGACGAGCACGCTCACGAGCGTCTTATTCCGGTCCACCATGAGGAGGCGACCAGCAGGCGTATCCGACCAGTCCCACACCGATTCGAACAGTTGCGCGTCAGGAACGTCCTGTTCGAGTCGGGCTTCGACGGATTGTGACATCTCTGCGAGCCGGATCGAGACCCCACGGTCGCTGGCGGTCGAGAGGCATTCAGCGATCTCGTCCGTCAGCAGCTCCCCGACACTCATGTACGCGACCTCGGCATCAGCGGACGAGATGAAATCCACGACGCGTTCGGTCACGGTGTCCCGGCCGGTTACCGTCCAGACACCCTGCTGTTCAGTACTGCGAGTCGCTGATGCAAGCTCGTCGAGTGCGTCTGTCAGGACCGTCACTCGGTTGTCGTATTCCTGTTCGAAGTGACGGCCGGCCGTCTCCGTCGAAATGGCCCAAAATCGCTTGGGACTAGACTGTTTCACGTCGACGAGACCGCGATCATGTAGCTCTTCAGCTGCGTCGTAGACGCGTGTTCGGGGGACATCGGCAACTTCACTCACGTCCTGAGCAGTCCCTTCACCCAGACTGACGAGTGCGACGAATGTCCGGGCGGCGTAGGTACTGAGGCCGAGCGCTTTGAGCTGTTTGACGGCTGTGGATCGTGCTTGGTCGGATGGATCGCCGAACATTAACTCGTCACCACTCCTGTGAAAACCACCGTGTATGGTGGTTTCTGGCGTGTAGCGACAGAGAGGTTGGGACCAGATCTGTGCCTACACGCCATTCTACCCTCTGTGCTACCCGCACAAAGAAGTATTGTGATTAAGTGAGTGAACAGTTAAACAATACTGGTTTCAAGCCTCTCAAAACCCTCAAATACGGAATTATTTTGTGATTATTTGGGTGACATCGATGGATATCGGTGCGACGTACTAAACATCCGGGGCACGAACCAGGAGGTAGCAGTCGAGGTTGGGACCAATGGAAGATGTTTCAAATCAAGACCAAGCGATCGAATTGCTCCAACAACTCGGGCTCAAAGAGTACGAAGCCAAGTCGTTCGTCGCGCTCACACGCCGACAGCAGGGAACGGCCAAAGACATTAGCGAGACCTCCGAGGTGCCACGGACGCGCGTCTACGACGCGATTCGCGTACTGGAATCGAAGGGGCTGGTAGAAACCCAGCACTCGAAGCCGCAGATATTTCGAGCGGTCTCTATCGACGAGGCGATTAACACGCTCCAGTCGGAGTACGCCGAGCGCACCGAGTCACTCCGGAGTGCCCTGAGCGGGCTTGAACCGACCGACGATGGAGAATCGACGGAGGCCACCCACGAGGTGTGGTCCATCTCCGGCGATATGGGCATTACAAGCCGGACACAGCAGTTGATCGAGGGAGCGACAGAGGAGTTGATCCTCGTGATCGGCCACGAGAGTATTTTCACCGACCAGTTGGCCGAACAACTGCAATCGGCTCAGGAACGCGATGTGAACGTCATTGTTGGGACAGTCGATGAAGGCCTCCAGGCCACGATTCAGGATACCCTTCCCGGTGTCGAAGTGTTCGTCTCGGGATTGGACTGGTTGAGTCGGTCACCGCTTCCAGACGACGATACCGAGATCAGTCGGCTGTTACTGGCCGACCGTGAGGCGATTTTGGTGAGTTCGTTCACCGAAACGAGTGCAGACGGTCGTGAGCACGAACAAGGCGTCTTTGGCCGCGGATTCGACAACGGGCTGGTCGCGATCACGCGACGGCTGATGGCGACGGGATTGCTGTCTACAAACGATCCCGAAACTGAGGAGAGTTAGGACCCGCTCGTGAGCGTCGGAGAGAACGTCATATCAGTGGCCGGGAACAACAGACGTGTCCCCGATGGCACCAGCTGCCGTCTCTCGACGCGACGTCTTCCGTTCGATAGCGACAACGGAGTATCTCGACTGGCCGGCGTATGACTTGACGCCGCTGTACGGCCTGAGTCCACTGACGGCGCTCATTGAGGATTTCCGGACCGTCTCGGGTGTCTGGTTCGAGCACGACGCCCACGACTTCGTGACCGCTCGATTGAACAGATCCGAGAGATGTACCGGCAGACCATCACTCGGCTCCTGAGCGAAGTTGCTGAGACAGAGCAGTTTTTTCGAGCTGGAATCGTCGTAGTCGACATTACCGAAGCTACCCCCTTCACCGGCGATAGAACGGGCTACGAAGACGAAATCGTCGGTACGAAGGAGAAGACCGACGAATACGCCTATCAGTGGGCGACGGTCCAGTTGGTCGGGAATGCCGTCCCGATTGTGCTCAACTGTCACAGTTGCAGATAAGTTGAGACTGGCCATCTCAATGCATATGGCATTCTGGCGCAGTTCATAAATAGTATGAAGGCGTAGTCTAGAGTAGAACGATGGCTCGAATCACCGGCTCCTATCCAGACGATCTCGATCTCCTCATCGAGGGCGCTGTTGAGGCTGGTGTGTTCAGTGGCAAGAGCGATGCGTTGCGCGAGTTCGTGCGTGAATACTTCGAGGACCACAAAAGCCAGCGTATTGCAGCTGCAGTCGCCCTCTACGAACACGAGCGAATCACACTCGGTGATGCTGCGAGACTCGCTGCTGTCGATCGGTGGACAATGCGGGATATCCTCCGTGAGCACGGTGTTGAGCTCCGCCTCGGACTCGTTGACGAAGACGACGCAACCTACGAAGCAGAGGCAGCAAGCGAACTCGAATTCGGTGACGAGGACTCGTCTGATGAGGAGTCACAGGTAAATAACAGGTGACGACATTCCAGCGAACCTGAGCGTCCTGAACACGACTGTCTTCTCGAATTTCGCCTACATCGACCAGCTGTGGGTAGTTACTGACCGCTCTGGAATCTGTACGGTGCCAGCCGTTCGAAAGGAACTCGAACACGGCGTTGATGGCCATCCGTATCTTCAGTCAGCACTGGATATACTTGACGACGAGATTCCAGTCGCGACGATTTCTGACACCGTCGCAAACAGAGAAGCGGTTGTCGGTGACCATCTCGATCCCGGTGAAGCACAGGCGTTTGCCTTGGCAGACACTGAGAACGGTCGTCTACTGACCGACGACGGAGATTCCCGATCGTTTGCGAAAGACCAGGGCGTGACCGTTGGGGGTCGGTCGGGGTTCTGTTGGCTGCGATCGATGCTGGAAAGATTGATGAGCCAACTGCCGATGGGTGGCTGTCGACGTGGATCGATGAAATCGGCTACTACGTGCCATACCAGTCGGTTTCGGAATATCGGTGACCACACATGCCGTCTCCTCCATATCGGGTATAGTCTCAATGGATGGACGACAGGGCGTGCCTGAGTACTGGCCATCCCTCCTATTGTGACATCACGAGCTCGAACCGCGCCCCGCCCTCAGACCCGTCTGTCACAGACACCGTCCACCCGTGAGCTTCTACGATCCGCTTCACGATGGTTAGTCCGAATCCGGTGCCGCAACTCGTCGAGGAATGGCCCGGTTCAAAAATCTCCTCGCGCCGATCTGCGGGGATCCCAGACCCATCGTCTTCGACGTAGATAGTGTCTTCATCGACACGTCCGACACGAACGGTCACGTCCGTGCCACCGTGTTCGATAGCGTTTCGGAACAGATTCTCGAACACGTGCCGTAATCGGTCGCGATCGCCCTGGAAGGTCATTTTATCAGTTATCTCGAGGGTCGCTGCGTCTGTGTCTACCGTTCCCCAGCACTTCCCGACGAGATCGGTCAGACTGACCGACTCCGTTTCGTCTATCGTCTCGCCCTGCCGAGCGAGCGTCAACGTGTCCGTGATGATCGCCTCCATCCGGTTGAGTGATCGTAAGAGTGGATCCAGGTGCTCGCTCTCTGTTTGTTCATCGAGGATCGTTGCGCGGCCCTGTGCGACGTTGAGCGGGTTGCGCAGGTCGTGGGAGACGACGCTCGCAAACTCGTCGAGCCGCTCCTTTTGCCGACGAAGCTGTCGTTCCCGTTCGACGCGGTCGGTGACGTCCCGGGTAATTCCCACGAGACGGGTTACGTAGCCGTCAGTGAGTACTGGCGCGAGATTCGTCTGCCAGATGCGTGCCTCCTCATCGATTTCTAACTCTTCCTGATACGAGATCGGCTCGCGTGCTTTGACACACCGGTGATAGTTCGCTTCGAGGTCGGCTCCCTCTTGCTCACCGAATACATCACGAGGCGTTTCTCCCCGGACCTCTTCGGTCATAAGGCCGGTTTGTCGCTCGTATGCCGGGCTGAGCCGGTCGAATTCGAACGTAACGTCGTCGTCTGAAGCGTCGACATCGACGAAGAAGATTGCGTCCTCTGCATTGTTGAGGAGGGCCCCGTACTCTCCAGCCAGTTCCCGGAGTTCGCGTTCCTGTTCTTTCCGCTCGGTAATCTCCCGGCTGTTGAGTAGAATACCGTCGATGACATCGTCTTCGAGCCGGTTCCGCATCGTGGCTTCGATCCAGCACCACGACCCGTCGGCGTGTTTGAATCGGACTTCGACGGTCTGGGGTTCGTCCGGAGTCTCAAGAACAGCTTCGACCGCCTCAGCGTTTTTGTCCCGATCGTCGGGATAGACGTATTCGTAGCCAGAGTTCCCGACTAACTCCTCAGCATCGTAGCCGAGCACTCGGGTGACCGCGGGGCTCACGTACCTTATCGTTCCGTCAGTGTCGATGATCGTGGCGACGTCGTTCGACTCTTCAACGAGCATCCGATACCGATCCGTCTGATTCTCGCTCCGTGTGTCCGAAGTCTCAGTGTCTTCCATTGGTCAGTGGTGTTCGACGGGCGTTCCCCGAACGGATGAGTCTGCGGACATCCGAGGAAGGTTCAATACGACGCCTGTTCCACGCGGTGAGTTATCCACGAATGTGACTTCGCCACCGTACAGCGAGACAGTCCAGTAGACGATCCAGAGCCCGAGTCCGGTGCCGTGCTGGAGCGGCGTTTCCTCGCCCTGTTTGATCGTCTCCAGTTCTTGGTCTGGGATGCCCGGTCCGTTATCCACAATTTCGATGTCGATCCACTGTTCAGATTGCTTTTCTCTGGACGGTCTGGTGGTGACCGTCACCTCGGGTTTGGGTTGGTCGTTGTGGACGACAGCATTATCCAGCAGTTCCTTCACTGCCACCTTCAACCGGCTATCCGCTCGAACGTAGAGTGGGTCAGAATCGTCGACATCGAATGAAGCGGTCGAATACTCCTCAGAAACGGTGGTAACGACATCGCTAACTAACTCCGTTACGTTGGTAGCGGTCTCAGCGGACACTTCGTTTTCGAACAGCGAGCGCACAGTTCCGGCTTTGTCACCCAGCGTCGCCAGAGCGTCTGCCCGTTCTTCGATCGCCCGGACGTTCGCCCGATGTTCGTCATCGCCCAGCGATTTACGGAGTAGTTCTGCCCGGCCCTGAATAACAGTCGTTCCGTTCTTGAGATTGTGGCGCAAGACGCGATTGAGAACGTCGAGTTGCTGTTTGCGCAACCGACGATTCGTTACGTCGGACTCGATCGTGACGAAGTGCGTAATCTCTCCGTCGCCGCTCGCGATGGGCGAGATCGTCTGGTCGACGTGGTACAGCTCGCCGTTTTTGCGCTGATTGATGAGATTTGCATTCCACTGCTCGCCAGAAAGGATCGTCTGCCACATCCGGTCGTAGAACGCCGCGTCCTGTTTGCCCGACTTGAGGATGCGGGGGGTTTTACCGACAGCTTCCTCACGAGTATAGCCGGTTCGGGCTTCGAATTTCGGATTCACGTACTCGATAGTGCCCTCCCTGTCAGTGATGAAGACCGCATGTCCTGCGTTCTCGACGGCTTTTTTGAACAGCTGTAAGTCCATTTCGCGCTCTCTGCGCTCGGAAACGTTCTCCTGGAACCCGACGTAATTCTCGACGGTTCCGGCGTCGTCTCTCACCGGCGCGATACTGACGCGGTTCCAGAACTGACTGCCGTCCTTCCGGTAGTTCCGGAGTTCCACGGACACCGGCTCGTCCTTCTCAACTGCCTTCCGCATTTCGGCGACTAGTTCTTCCCGAGTTGCCTCACCTTGGAGGAACCGACAGTTGCGGCCGAGCGATTCCGACTCAGAATACCCAGTCAGCGCTTCGAATCCCTCGTTTACGTAGATCATCGGATTGTCCTCTCGGTTGGGATCGGTGATGGTGATCCCGACGGGCGCTTTGTCCATCGCCTGAGATTTCAGTTCGAGCTCGCGGGCGTACGTTTTCCGGTCTGTCACGTCGCGTGCAGAGAGGATTATCGGTGACTGGTCGGAATCCTCAAGCGTCGCAGCCGACACCTCCAACTGTCGCGTTTCTCTTTCCTTCGTCTGACACGTGAGGTCGTCGGTCGATCCCTGTCCCGCCTCCTGTACCTGCTGGAGGAAAGACCGGAACCGCTCGCGATCGTCGGCGTGGATTGTCTGTGTCGGCGAGACGGAGAGCAATTCGTCACGTGAGTATCCCACGAGGTCACACGCCGCGGGGTTGCACTCGGTGATCTCGTCGCCAGATGGAGCAACAACGAAGATCGCGTCGTTCGTCGAATCGAACAGCCGCTGAAATCGAATCTGCACGTCCTCGTAGCGCGTGGACAACTCCACCGACTGCTCACGCCTGGCTAACAAATTCCCCACACGACGAAACAGGGTCGTCCGGTCGACAGGTGCTGACACGACCTCGTCGACGAGCGGTGGCCCGTCGCCGTTCTGCTCGGACGGCAACGGGACCGTTCCCCTCGACCCTTCCTGTTGAATCAACAGGACGGGCGTGAAGGTCGGGTGGGCCTCTTTTTTATGCTCTCGCAACGTGTCGCGGTACGTCGGCACCATCTGTTCACCAACGACATAACAATCGACGGGCTGGAGGGTGTCATCGGCGACGACGTCGTACCGTTCGTCAAGAAATTCTTCGAGCGCTTCCCGGTCGTTATCTCCGTGTATCAGGAGTTGTATGGTGTGTCGCTCACTCACTTCGCGACTCGAATGGGCGGTCATGATTGGTCCGTTGTCTGGTGGTACTCATCTGGAACGCGATGCGTTGAACTACCCTGCATGATCCCCCGAACGGTATCGAACGGTCCTTCGATAACCAGCCCCTCGCCGGGCTCGATAGCAAACTGGTGGAACCGGCTGTCGAAATCCCCGAGTCGCTTTTTTATAACTCCGATCGCTCGGTCTAGCTCGCCGTCGACTTCCACATACGTGAGAAACACAATGTTGTCCGCGATGTAGCTGGTGTTCGTGCTCGTGGCTTCCGGGATGCCGGTGAGGCGGTCCGCCTCGTCCGTGATA
The DNA here is from genome assembly GCF_029278565.1 of Haloarcula halophila. Lineage (NCBI taxonomy): Archaea > Methanobacteriati > Methanobacteriota > Halobacteria > Halobacteriales > Haloarculaceae > Haloarcula > Haloarcula halophila. Next base: position 67,752 of record NZ_CP119560.1, read on the forward strand.
ATGACTGCAATACCGCGATTCTTGAGAACCCTGGTGAGGCCGTGTAACCGGCGAACAAGTCGCTGGTCGTCGCCCTGGAGCGAGATCTTGTAGCCCGAGAGCCCGTCGACGAACACTGCGTCCGGCGCGTGCTCGTCGACCTGGTCGAGGACGTGCCGATCGAACTCCTCGGCCGAACGCACGAGCGGTTCGGTCTCTGTCAGCGCCAGTGATCCCTGCGCCCGCATCTCGGAGATCGGGAGTCCGAGGGTTTCCGAGCGATGGGCGAACTGGTCGATCGACTCCTCGAAGAGGTATCCGAGCGCTGTCCCACCATCCTCAACGATGCCCGAAAGTATCTGTGCGCCAGTGGTCGATTTGCCGATGCCGGTCGGTCCGCTGATAAACGAGACGGTCCCGCGTTCGATCCCGCCACCGAGGAGTCCGTCGAGAGCTTCGTGCCCGGTCGGGATCAGTTCCGGGTCGAACGTTCGGTCGTCGTGTTTCGGGATGGTCTGTGGGTAGACTTCGATCCCGTGTTCGCGGATTTCCAGTCCGTGGGTCCCGTCGATCTGGCCGAGACCACGGTGTTTCGGGACGGCGATCCGGCGCTCGTGCTCGTCGAGAGACAGGTTGACGACGCCGTCGCTCAGCGATTCGAAATCGTCGTGTCTGGTCTCGCGAGTGCGCTCCCTGTCGAGCGTTCGCGTCGCGACTGTCGTGACCTGTCGGTCCCGAAGGAACCGGATGAGCGACTGCAACCGCTTCCGGTACTGGTATTCGTCCCGTTCCACGTACTGGAGTTGTGTGATCGGATCGATGAGAATTCGGGCCGGATCCACCTCCTCGATTACGTGTTTGATATCCTGTGTGAACTGTTCGGATTCGACTTCTGTCGCCTCGACCAGGTTGTAGGACTTGTCCTCGGCGAAAAAGTCTGTTCCGGGCCCGATGTCCAAAAACTCGGCGTCCCGAATGTCGACATCGAGCCGTGCTGCGTTGACGAGAATGTCGTGTCTGGACTCTTCACCGTGGATGTAGACGACTGTCTCGTCGGCATCGAGCCCCGCTCGCAGGAAGTGCTGACCGAGCAGCGACTTCCCCGTTCCCGAACCGCCCTGGACGAGGTACGTCCGACCCCGAACGAGCCCTCCGTTGAGTAGTTCGTCCAATTCGGGGATACCTGACGCCACCAGATCGATTTCCTCGGTCGGCGTGTCACGGGAGCGGTCAGACATGGTATCTCGTATAATCACAACGGGTTCGAGGTGAATAAGTCGGCGGTCTAGATAACGGGATTCGATGGAACGAGGCACCTGAACGATGGTACGGTTCAGTCCGTCACTTCGACGCCAGTGATCTCGAAGCGTGCGCCGCCCGACTCGCTGTCAGTCACGCGGATTTCCCAGCCGTGTGCCTCCACAATTTCTTTGACGATCGCGAGACCGAATCCAGTGCCATCGTCGGCGGTCGAATAGCCGGCCTCGAAAATATTGTCGCGTTCTTCGTCGGGGATTCCCGCGCCATCGTCCGCGACGTAGAACCCGTCAGCGATCTCCCCGACGGTCACCGTCACCTCACCGCCGCCGTGGTTGACGGCGTTCCTGAAGAGATTCTCGAACAACTGCTGAAGTCGGCTCCGGTCAGACGATATCGTCTGGTCTGTTTCGACAGCGAGCGTTGCGTCCGCACTCGGCGTCGTCTGCCAACACTCCTCGGCCAGTTCCGACAGGGTGACAGGTTCCGCCGTCCCGACTGCGTTCCCACTCTGGGCAAGTGCCAATAGATCATCGATGAGCGCCTGACAGCGATCGACCGCGTCACCCACCTCATCGAGGTGAGGGGAGTCACAATCGGCCTGTGCCAGTTCGAGGCGACCCTGGGCAGTCATGAGCGGGTTGCGGAGTTCGTGGCTGACGATGCTTGCGTACTCCTCAAGACGGGCGTTTTGCCGTTCGAGTTCCCATGCACGCTCTTTGCACCCTGTGATATCTCGGAGTGTCCCGACTGACCCGTCGAACTCGTCACCTTCGTAGGGAAGGACACCCATGTTATCCTCACAGGCGATCGAGGCGCCGTCACATGGCTGAATCGTCACTTCGAATTTTACCGTCTGCGGGCCGTCACTCGACAGCAACCGACCCAAGTGGTGTTCTGCCCGTTTGACGCCATCCTCGTCCTTGATAAGTGACGGCGTGCTTCCGAGAATGGTTTCCCGGTCGTAGCCGACCAACTCGACGAGTTCGTCGCTGACAAACGTGAATCGCCCCTCCTTGTCGAGCACGTACACGGCGTCGGTCAACGCCTCGATGATCGTCTCGTACTTTTCGAGTTCCTGCCGACGCTCCTTGCGGTCGGTGATATCGTGACCAGCTCCACGGAGTTTCGTTACCCTCCCACCGGATTCTACGACGGGAGTGATCGTCATTTCTATCAGACGCTCGTCGCCGTCCCTTGGCTGAAGTCGCCACGTGTTGTGCAGTTCCTCGCCCGTCTCGAAGGCCCTGGTGAGTGTGTGCCGAATGTCTACGCGGTCGTCCGGGTGGAACAGTGCTATCGCCTCCTCCAGGGGGATCTCGGCCTGGTCAGGACGACCGATGATTCGCCGGGAGCCAGCCGTCAGCAGAACGGTCCCACTCTTTCTGTCCAGTTCCCATCCACCGGTGTTGCCCGCAAACTCCGTCAGCCGCGCCAGTTGTCGCTGTCTGTCGACCTGCTGTGCCCTGCGTCGCGCCCGGACGGAATTACGGATCCGGTTGGCCAAGAGTTCGTACTGCTCGGTGCCGGAGCCCTTCTGGAGATAGTCGGTAACGCCGGCAGAAATGGCGTCGCTGGCGATGGCCTCGCTTCCCTTGCCGGTAAACAGGATGAACGGGAGGTCGGGATACCGCTCTCGGACAGTTTGCAAGAACTCGAGCCCGTTCATGCCAGGCATGTTGTAATCCGAGACGACACAATCGGGCCGACGATCATCTATCCTCTCTAATCCGTCGTCGGCGGTCGTCGCTGTCTCGACAGTGAACTGGTCGTCCTCTCGTTCGAGGAACGTCGCGGTGAGATCAGCAAAATCAGATTCATCCTCAACGTGAAGAACCTCTATCAGTTCTACGGTCTCACTCTGGACTTTTGCCTCACTCATGTTTCAACCGAGATAGTTTCCGGATCGATCCAGACGATGTGTCCATCCTCTCGGGCGACGAGGCCGTTGACCATCTCTTCATCGACCGCTTCAACAGAGTCGGGGTCGATCGTCAGGATCCGGCGCACCTCCGTTACCCCCCAGCCGGAACGCCCGCCCGTTGTCATTTCGGTATCGAAGACGATCATCCTGTCCTGGTTGATCCCGGTGTCTTCGTGTCCGTTTTGCAAGAGTCTGGCACTCGGATCGATGATTCTCGTCGTCTCGCCACGGAGATCGATCGCCCCTTCGACGTGAGGGGGCGAATCCGGGATCGAAGTCACGTCTTTTTCCGAGCGGCTCACGACCTCGGTGACGGACTCGATATCGATGCAGTACTGTTCCTCCCCGAGTATGAACTCAAAGACTTGGTGTGCTCCCATGTTCACATCTCCCCGTCGTGGTCTGACGTCCGACCCTCCGTATCAGATGTGTGATGGCCGCCGTCGGCTGCAGCCGCCGGCCCCGCTGACGCCTCGATTCCGGGACCGGCGCCTGACCCGCTGTCGAAATCCGACACCTGGTCGTGCAGGTCTTCAGCGAGACCGGACAGTTGCTGGATGTTCTCCGAGGCCTCGGAGAGGGAGGCGGTCTGTTCTTCTGTCGCGGCAGAGACGTTGCTCGCCTCGGCTGCGGTCTGCTGACTGACGCTGGAGACTTCGTCGACCATCGAAACCACTTCCTCCGAAGAGGCCGCTTGGTCGTCGGTGGCGTCGCTGATTTCTCGGATACCGCTTTCGGCCTCCTGAACCGCGCTGGCGATCTCGTCGAACATCTCGATGGCGTCCTCGATCGTATCAGACCCGCGTTGCACCTGATCGCTCATCTGTTGCATCCCCTCGACGGTATCCTCCGTCGTCTCCTGGACTTCTTCGATGCGCTGTTCGATGTCGGCGGTCGCCTCGGCAGCCTCCTCTGCCAGGGATTTGATTTCGTTTGCCACGACCCCGAATCCTTCACCTGCTTCGCCGGCCCGGGCGGCCTCAATGGAGGCGTTCAACGCGAGCATATTGGTCTGTTCGGCGATGTCGGTGATCATCTCGACCACTTCGCCGATCTGGTCCATCTTCTCGTCGAGCGCTTCGACCTGCGTCGCTGCCTCGTCGGTCCGGGTTTCGATGGACTGGATCTCCTCGGTCGCCTCCGATGCGTACTTTCGTCCCGTCTCGCCACGCTCGACGGCCGTGCTGGCAGTCGAAGCTACCTCTTCGGCCGAGGAGGCGATTTCCTCGACGGTCGCCGACATGTCGTTCATTTCGCTTGCCACCTCCTGGAGGTTCTCGCTCTGCGTGTCCGCACCGCGGGAGATCTCTTCGACGGACTCCGCGACCTGCTCGCTGGCCTCTTCGATCTCCTCCGAACTGCTCGCCACTTCCTCGCTCGACGTCGCGACGTCGTCTGCGATCGCCTGGACGCGTTCGACGCTGGCGTTCAGCTGGCCGATTCCGTCCTCCAGATCACGCAATGCCGTTCCGAACGACCCCGGGTAGTCGGTGTCGATGTCCTGGTCGAGCCGTCCGTCTTTGAGGCCCTGGCTCGCGGCCGAGATCTGTGTGAAGCTCTCGGACAACTGGGTGGTCCCGGTCGCAAGGTCTTCCAGCACTTCGCCGTACTGCCCGGGTCGGTCGGTATCGACATCCTGATCGATGACGCCCTGCTGGAGGTCGTCACTCACTCCCCGTATCTCCTCGAAACTCCCGGCAAGTTCGTCGGCACCCGCTTCGAGATTATCGATGGTCTCCCCGTATTGGCCCGGATAGTCAGCCTCGAACTCCCAGCCCAGGTCGCCCTGCCGCAAGCCACTGCTGGCGGTCCCGATCTGCGAGAATACTCCCCGGAGGTTCGTCTGCATCTCGGTAAACGCCTCGATCATCCGGCCGATTTCGTCGTCTTCGACGTGATTGTCGACCTTGGCGCTGAGGTCGCCATCACTCATAGCCTGCGAGGCCTCGGAGAGTTGTTTGATCGGGGTGGTGATGCGGCTGGCGACGAAAAGGCCGATGACGACGGCCGCGACGAATGCCCCGATAGTCAGTCCGATAATCATCAGGTGGCTATTGTTCGTCGTCGTCGCCGCCGACGCAACCGAGGCTTCCATTTTCGCGTCGGCATCTTCCTCGAAACTCGTGGTGTCCTCGTCGAGTTCAGCGTAGACGCTGTCTAGCTCGTCCATCTGCTGGTTTGCGCGCTTCTCGTCTCCAGCCTCCATCGCGGTGATGATTTCCTCACCTTTGGTTTTCGCCTCTTCGTGTTCGGCTTTCATCTCCGAAAGCAACTGCTGTTGCTCCTCGGTGAGGTCGTCACGTTCTGCCAGCGTCGTGTACCATTCCTCGAAGTCCGCCTGGGAGGCCCGGAACTCCTCGGCTGCCTCCATCTCGCCGGTGAGGATTTCGTGCAGGGCCAGCCGCTCCGACTCGAGGTCGTACTTCATCTCCATCGCTGCGTCTGCCTCGGCGACGTCGTCGTGGACGACGGATTCGAGTTGGTTATCGACGTTGCTGACACTCGTATACCCGACGAATCCCGTCACACCTACCAGCATGGCGACGAGCACGAACACGAGGATAAGTTTCGGCCGCAGGTCGAACCGGTCAAGTTTCACCTTCTCGATCATGTGTCAACCTCTCACGACCAACCTAATAGTTAGCGACTCTAGATAACAGGATGAGTATCGCAGCTGATAACCGGCGCCCGTCTCGCTCGCCCACGACCGCGTTCGACCACGTTCATTGGAGTCGCATCCGAGAACAGTTTCCGGGCCGCGCCCGGAGAGTATATTATTATCTAGATGGGGGACTTATCATAACTCGATTTATAATACGTCCGTGTCCGATTCGCCACAGTTTGGCCGGGACGACTTTGGACAGGGCGGGTTAAACGACCAGTTGGACGCGGATTCGCTAGTCGACGAGATCGGCCTGGATGGGTCCGAAATCCGGTGGCGGAAGGATTTCATCGGTTTCACCGATGACGATGTCCGTCGTCTTCGGACGTATCGAAACGACTTCGCGGACAACGCCGACCAGGTGGCCGAGGACTTCTACGACAATCTGACCGACCACGAGGAGACAGTCGAGGTCATCGGGCAGTCGCCCAAGAACGTCGAACAACTCAAGCGAACGCAATCGGCGTATCTCACGACGCTCGTAGAGGGGGAGTACGGCACGGACTACTTCCGTGACCGGGCCCGTATCGGCAAACTCCACGATATACTGGACATGCCAATGAAACACTACCTCGGCCAGTACGGAGTCTACTACGACCTCATCCTTCCGCTGGTGGGCGACCGCCTCGTCGCATCACTCACCGACCGCCTGACAGATACTGTTGCAGACGGAGGGATCGAGGCCGACTCTACCGAGGAAGAGGATGCACTGAACCCCGGATCCGGCCTCTCGCATCGCGCGATCGAAACGGCGGTCCGAGAGGAGGTCGACGACGCCCTGCAGGATATTCTTGCGCTTCTCCGAATCATCAATCTCGACATGCAGGTCGTCACCGACACCTACATCCACTCCTACAGCCAGCAACTCGAAGAGGAGATCGAGCGCAACAAACAACTGATGGCCGAGGTCGAGGAAGACGTGAAACAACCAGTGAGTGACCTCCAGACGAGCGCCGATGACGTCGCCGAGAGTGCCACTGCAATCAGCGACGCAGCAACCGAACAGTCTGACCGGGTTGAGGAGATCTCCTCCGAAGTTGCGAACCTCTCGGCGACCGTTGAGGAGGTCGCCTCGACGGCTGACCAGGTCGAAAATGCGAGCGAACGGGCCGAAACCCTCGCAGAAGACGGGAAGGAAGCCGCCGATACTGCCGCGGGGGTTATGGACGAGATCGGTGAATCTGTCAACGATGTCGCTGACGATGTCTCCTCATTACAGGAGCGTGTCGGACAGATCGATGCGTTCGTCGACGCAATCGACGACATCGCCGAGCAGACGAATATGCTGGCGCTCAACGCCTCGATCGAGGCCGCTCGTGCCGGCGAAGCGGGCGAAGGGTTTGCTGTCGTGGCGGACGAAATCAAGTCACTCGCCGAGGAGTCACAGACTCATGCCAGCGATATCGAGACGATGGTCGATGACATCCAGACCGATACCGAAGAGACAGCAGCGAATCTCCATGAGACGACCGACCAGGTCGATCAGGGTATTGAGCAGGTCCAGGACGCGATGAACAGCTTGACCGAAATCGTCGAGGCTATTACCGAAACAGCGAACGGAATCAGCGAAGTCGCAGCGGCAACCGACGACCAGGCCGCAGCAGCCGAAGAAATCGCGTCGATGGTCGACGAGGTAGTCGACCGGACTGATCGTGTTGCAGATGAAATCGAGAGTCTGGCTGCCGCGAACCAGGAACAGGCGGCGATGGTCTCGGAAGTGGAAGGGTCAGTCACGCGTCTGTCCGGCGAGCGCTCGACGATGGACAGTGGCCAGGACACTGTCCCCCGGACTGACGACGAGGTTGCGGTTTCGGAGGCGGACCTTCCTGACAACATCCCGGAGTTCGTCGTCGACATGCTCTCCGAGGAGCAACTTCGAGAGGTAGCCAACGGGAACCTCGACCCCACGGATTTGTAGTGACGGACACGAATTGCGAGATACAATAAACCCATCTCGATGACAGAAAAGATCAGACTACCGATGCATCCACAACGGTGACCTACTGAATGTCTACCAATTCGGAGCACACGATGGATATTCGGGAGTGCATCGAGTTTATCAGATACAACGAGAAGGAACTCCGCCTGTTCAATGGCGACCCGACTGATTCGCTGCGGGCGGACCTCGAGACCTATTTCCAGACACAGAACGTACGAATCACCGAGAGTCGAACGGCTTCGGGTGCTCCCAAAGACATCGCAGTTCTCAGCAACTCGGCTGAAGTGCTCGCTGTCGTGGATGTCTCGACGCTGCGGGCGTTACTTGAGGATGTCCCCACAGGAGCCGACGAACTTGGCATTGCCGACATGCAATACGAGAGTGTCCTCGGCCCTCTCAAAGAGACTACTTTCACCTCCTACGACACCGCACAGTTGTTGCACGCCTCGCGAGAAATCGAAGACCGGGCGCGCCGGGTCGGGAATGGGTCGCTTCACGCTGGGTTCCAGCAGTTTTCGATCATGGCAGACCAGCGTCAGGTATACATGGACCTCGCTCGCCGAGGCGTCGCTGTGCGCGCTTACGGTGTCCCGGACACCGAGCCACCTGATTTCGGCTCCGCCCAAATCCAGGCAATCCAGACAGACGAGATTGCCGAGACGTGGTTCGTCGTCTTCGACGGCGGTGGCAACGACGCCCAGAAGAGTGCCTTACTCGCCCAGGAACGCGACGAGAACTCGTTTTACGGCGCTTTGACGTACGACCCGGGATTCGTCGACCACATCCTCGCATATTTGAATCGGACTTACGGCTCCTCTTCCGACGACGTGCTGTCCGGCCTCTGACGCCAATAAATCGAGATTTCATACCAACGTCGGGCATCCCGATACAGAAACTGACAAACACTCGGTTGGTGGTGCTATCGGAGCATTCTAAGAATATGAAATCAACAGGCTGTTATTTATATCTGGGTGAACGACAATGATGGAGAATGGTAGAACAGAACCGGCAAAGAGGAGATGAGGAAGGGAAGAAGTCGAACCACGCCGAATCTGTCGAGACCGGTTCTGTTTCGTGGCGTGATACCTTCGTGTCCGAAGAGCCCACACAGGAGAGCGCCGGCACAGCAGACGATGGCCACGGGCTCGGAGAGTTGGAAGCTAGGCGAGAACTGCGAGCGCGATCGAAAGCACTGGAGGCACTCAAACGGGCGAGTGACCTCTTCGTCGGTTTGTCCGCCCCTGTTGACGAGAGTATCCGTACGCTCGTCACCGAACTCCCACAGTGGTTCCAGCATCCTGAAACCATCGAGGTCAGAATGCGAGTCGGAAATGACCTGTTCGAAACCGACGGCTTCCAGCGGACCGGTGATCCTCTGACGGCGGAGGCCCGAACACGCACTGGCACGGCTGTCTCGATAACGGCCGTGTGCACTGACCAGCGACCCGACACCGGAGAGCGAGAGTGGCTCCCACCAGAACGAGAACTGGTCGAGGCGCTCGTTTCACTCGTCAAAGAGGGCATCGATCGATGGGAGATAGACAGCCTGAAGCGCGTGTCCGATGGTATTGCTGTACTCGACAGTAACCTCAACTACACGTACGTGAACCAGCAGGCTGCACAGCTTCTCGGTCAAGACAGCGAGGAACTGCGTGGCGAGTGCGTCTGGGACGTTTTTCCCGAAGCGGCAGACACCATCGCCGAAGAGAAAATCCAGACGACTCTCGACACGCAGTCGTCGACATCCTTCGAGCGATATAACGCCGAGAAAAAGCAGTGGGTCGAAGCCAGAGTCCACCCGAGCAACGACGGCGTCATTATCGTCTTCTCAGAAATCACCGACAGGAAGGTAGTCGAACGAGAACTGGATCACGTTCTGGAAGCGACCCCTGTGGGAATCGTCCTCCTGAACGCTGAGGGAGATATCACTCGCGCAAACACCCGTGCCGAAGAGTTACTTGGCCTGTCCAGACACAAGATGGACGGAAAGGCGTATAACCACCCCGACTGGGATATCTGGGACGAGGCGGGCAATCCGATCCCGCGCGACGACCATCCGATCACGCGTGTCTTCGAAACCGGCGAGACTATTACGGGGTTCACCCACGGAATCACGCTCCCGGACGGCTCCGAACGGTGGCTGTCGAGTAACGTCGCCCCGATCAAAACTGAGGACGGCTCCACTGAGCAGATCATTGTTGCACTGGAAGATGTCACCGTTACCAAACGTCTCGAACAGCTCATCGAGACGGTCCAGCCAGTTAACGAGATTCTCAACAGCGCAACCGATGAGGAGGAGACCAAACAGGCCATCTGTGAGTTGCTGACGGACACGCGGGGATACCAGTACGCACGGATCAGTGAGTACACTCCAGGCACAGCACCAACCGAGTCGGATCTCCGGGAGGGGACGGGGGCTTTCGCTGCCAACGAGTCGGTGCCCCTCCCGATACAATCGCAGACAGAGATCGCTCCGGCTGAGGTCGCTGTTGAAACAGGCGATGTACAGGTCGTTACGAGGAACCGAACCGACTCACGATTTGACCGGTGGCGAGCACACACACTCAACCAGGGATTCCAGGGCGGAGCTATCGTTCCTATTCAGCATAGGGGACGCGTCTACGATCTACTCGTCCTGTATACAGACCGTGGAGAGGCGTTCGGGAGCCGCGAGCAGACACTCCTGACGACGCTCGGCGAGCGGATTGGGCAAGTTCTTCACTCACTTGCGACAGAGCGCATTCTCCATGCCGACAAAGTGGCCGAGCTCACGTTCGAGAGCACTGACTCGGCGTCGTTTTTCATCTCCGCTTCCGAACAGCTGGGTTGTACGATCGAGATCAAGGACACGATTCCGGCCTCGGATGAGATGCTCGTCCACTATGCGTCGGTTCAGGACGCTTCGTTGGATGCTCTGGAGGATATCGCGGAGAACGGAGATTGGGCCGCCCAGGTGCGACAGATCCGTCACACTGAGGACCCGCCAGGTGGAGAGGTCGAAATCGGACTGCACCGACAATCCCTGGCCCAGACACTCGTCACAGAGGGTGCAGTCGTCACGACGGATACGGTAACTGACGGCCAAGCCGAAATCGTCTGCGAAGTACCATTCGGTACCGATATTGGTTCGTTCGTGACGCGTGTCCAGGAGTCGTTCCCGGAAACGACGTTGGTCTCAAAACGTGAATACACTCCCGGGGCGAAGTCGAATGCACACGCAGTCGGTCGGATGCTTGGAGACATCTTCGAAACCGAACTTACGGATCGGCAACAACAAGTCCTGCGAGCGGCGATGTACGGTGGGTACTTCCAGTCGCCGCGACGAAGTACGGCAACCGAGATCGCCAACGCGCTCTCACTGACCCAATCGACCTTCTCCTATCATCTGCGAAACGCGCAACAAACGCTTTTTGAGGGGCTATTCGACCAATTACAACGACAATGACCAACGCCCTGCTCGAGGTGCGGAATTCCCTGAAGAAGAATACCGGATTCTGGCCTGCTGAAAAGAACTTCTAGAAGGGTGCGGTCGGGGGGCCATCGTCGCCTCCGCCGCTTTCTCTGCTGTCGGTTGTTTCTCCAGCGAACGAAGGACTCTCGCCGCCGTGGCCACCCCCTCCACTACCTCCGGTATTAGCGTGTACGGTCTCTATTTCGCCAATCTCGTTCACCATCCGTTTCTTGATGGCCTGTATCGTCATCGGGGAGATACCGCACCCGCTGCACGCACCCCCGAGTTGGATGGACACCTCGCCGCTTTCCCGGTCAAGGTTCTGGATCGCTGCCGACCCGCCGTGCATTTCGATCTGCGGAAAGTTCTTCTGTAGGAAGGTATCGATTTCCTCGCGCAGGTCATCCTCACTTTTCGCTTCGGAACTCATACCCCGCTGTTTCGACTCTGGCCGTATAACTCTGAATCAATATGATTTTTGAGATGTTCTAAAGTGATATCATCAGCGGTATAATTGGTGCCCCGACTCTTGAGTGGCCGGGGGTGGGGATGTAATCCCTGCCAGGTCCGGGCACTGAATCTTTTATTTCTTCCGCCCGTCGATCCAGTGATGACCGAATTCGACCCGGAGAAATTCGAAGACAAATACGTCCATTACTTCGAAGAACTGGAGACGGCATACTCGAATGCGTACCAGCAACTCCACGGACAGGCCGACTCGGAGGTTCTTCGCGCCATCGACCGGCAGGTGCTCAACGAGAGTGAACCGGTCTACGCGGGCGATGGACAATTCCGTATCACCTTACCTGACGATATTGAAGAGCGGAAACAGACCTTGCCCGGCGACGAGGAGACTTTTGATGCCCTTCTTACTGAATTCGTCGATCGGATCGAAGATGAATTGCGCCAGATCTTCGGATTTGAAGAGTAAGCGCGGGGCAGGGTCCCTTGATCTGGAGGGTGGATCAAAAAATAGTCGCCACGAATACAGCGGTAGTGATATCGTTGTGCTCTCGCCCCCTGAGCTACTGAAGTCAACTGCCACGCACATGGTGGCGCTGGGCTTGTCAGTGAACTCGACCTCTGACCCAAGTGGGTGGACTGGTGTATCCAGCCAACTCGGCGTCCTTGCTCCTGACTTCAGAGCGTATTGACTGACGCTCCTCCGACCGGACGGCTGATGGCCCCGCCGGAGATACAACTCTGCAACCCCGGATCGGGGAGTGTCGTCGTCTACGCGATTCAGAATAGCCGCAATGTTGATCAGATCGTCCGCGCACCCACGATAGTTCGACACGACACCGGTTAGGACAGCGGGTGAACGGTGAACCGACATGTCAGTATCTGTCATCGCTCAGTAGAACTCCCGGACGAGGTCCATCGCGTCGTCCGGGGCGCCAGCGGGGATGTCGGCCATGTTCTCGGTGAGTCCTTCGCGCTGTTCCCAGGGGGTGGAGTTCTCGTCTCGGTAAATGATGCCCTGATACTCTTTGTCGGCGTCGAGGATGGCATCTTTGGCATCGTCGTAGTCGGTGGGGTCGTGGTCGCTTTCTTGTAGGTCGACGATGGAGTCTCTGAAGTAGTCGTAGGTGTCCACATCGTTGAACGTCACACACGGCGAGTAGACGTTGACGAAGCCAAAGCCGTCGTGTTCGACCGCCTGCTGCACGATCTCGGTGTGGCGCTGTGCGTCCGACGAGAACGACTGGGCAATAAACGTCCCGCCGGCAGCCAGCGCGAGCGCGAGTGGGTTGACCGGCGGCTGTTTCGGCCCATCAGGCGTCGTCGACGTCTCGAAGTCCTCACGCGACGTCGGCGAGGCTTGGCCCTTCGTCAGCCCGTAGATGCGGTTGTCCATGACGATGTAGCTCATATCGACGTTGCGGCGGACGGCGTGGATGAAGTGGCCCGCACCGATCGAGTAGCCGTCACCGTCACCACCGGCGACCATGACCTCCAAATTCGGGTTGGCCAGCTTCGTCCCAATGCCCACAGGGAGCGCGCGGCCGTGGACACCGTGGAGCGCGTAGCTGTGCATGTAGGTGCCGATCTTCCCCGAGCACCCGATACCGGCGACGACGAACGTGTTGTCCGGGTCATTGCCCGTGTTCGCGAGCGCTTTCATCATCCCGTTCATCGTCCCGAAATCACCGCAACCGGGACACCAGGTTGGCTGCTTGTCGGATTTGAAGTCGGTGAATCTGACGTCTGAGCTCATGTTGTTATCCTCTCTGTCTCCCAATCTTGACAGCTGGATTCGCCGGCGTATTGTTTCTCATTCCCGGTCACCAGTCGCTCAAGTGATTGCTTGTCATCACTTCGATTGTTTGGGTGTATTGGGATCTACTCGTTCAATTCCTGCGTCAGCGAGTTCGGTGTTCACTGCCGGGGGAAGCGTTTCGAGTGTCTCGTCTACTTGTGGCGCAACTGATATACCGTCGACTCTCAGTGCTACTAACTTTCCACGGTTGCCCTGTGCGGCGACCTCGAATTCGAACGGGCGATCTCGTTCGTCGAGCGCATACACCCAGACTTTCGAGAGGCCGTTTGCGCTCTCCCAGTAAGCGCTGTTGAGGACGCTGAGACTCCCTGCAGGGGGAACACACGGCGAGCCACACGCCTGGCACTGGCCTGGGTGAGGCGAGGTGCCAACGTACTCGTAGTCGGCCCCGCACCGGTAACACTGTAATGTCAGAATCATCGTCAGCGCCCCTCCTCTCGGGGGTCAGAGCCTCCCAGCACGTCCCGGGTCAACGTCGATGGCGTCGACAGGGCAGACATCGACACAGAGCATACAGTCGATGCACTGGTCCTCATAGGTAGGATCGGCCTTGATTTCGGATTCGGGGTGGTCAGGGGTATCAGTCCACTCGAACACGTCAACGGGGCAGTCCTCCAGACAGGCCCCGTCCGCAATACAGATGTCGAAATCCACTGCGACATGGGTTCCGTGGATGCCCTGTTTGTCCTCCGTTGGTTCCTCGCCATCTGTCGTCCATACCCGGTGGTCCTCGTGACGGTCAACTTCCTCGTGGGTGTTCTCGAAATTCGGATCGATAGCCATCGAGATATCCTCTTGCACGTTGTGTAGCGTTCAGCCGCCCTGGTCACTACCCGAGCGATCCCTCCATCTCGAGTTCGATGAGTCGGTTCATTTCGACCGCGTACTCGATGGGCAGTTCCTCCGTGAGCGGCTCGATGAACCCCGCGACGATCATCTGCTTTGCGTCGTCGTCGTCCAGCCCACGTGATTCGAGGTAGAAGACGTCCTCGTCGCCGATCTTCCCGACTGTGGCCTCGTGGGCCACGTCGACCTTGCTCTCCTGAATCTCCATGTACGGCATCGTGTCCGACGTTGACTCGTTGTCGAACATCAGGGCGTCACACTCGACGGAGGTGGAGGCGTTCTCGGCGCCGTCGGCGATGTGGACGAGGCCGCGGTAGTTGGTGCGGCCGCCGTCTTTCGAAATGGACTTGGACTCGATAGTCGACTTCGTGTCAGGCGCGTTGTGGTAGACCTTCGCGCCGGTGTCGATGTTCTGTCCTTCGCCAGCCATGGCGATGGTGATGTGGTTGTCCGTCGCGCCCGGACCCTTGAGGATGGTCGACGGGTACAACATCGTGGCTTTCGAGCCCATCGACCCCGACACCCACTCCATCGTGGCGTCCTTTTCGGCGATGGCGCGTTTGGTGTTGAGGTTGTAGGTGTTTTTGGACCAGTTCTGCACGGTCGAGTACTGGACGTGCGCGTTCTCCTTGACGAACACCTCGACGCCACCGCTGTGCAGATTGAACGCCGAGTACTTCGGCGCCGAACAGCCCTCGATGTAGTGTACTTCGGAGTTCTCCTCGGCGACGATGAGCGTGTGTTCGAACTGGCCCATCCCCTCGGAATTCATCCGGAAGTACGCCTGGACGGGCATGTCGACGTTCGTGTCCTCGGGGACGTAGACGAACGAGCCGCCCGACCAGATCGCGCCGTGGAGCGCCGCGAACTTGTTGTCGCTCGGTGGCACGGCCTTGGTCATGAAGTACTCCTTGACGATGTCTTCATGCTCCTGGACGGCCTTGTCCATGTCACAGAAGATGACGCCCTTGTCCTCCCAGCGCTCTTGCATGTTCTGGTAAACGATCTCGGACTCATACTGGGCGCCGACGCCCGATAGGGCGTTCTTCTCCGCCTCGGGAATGCCCAGTTTGTCGAAGGTGTCCTGAATCTCCTCGGGAAGGTCTTCCCAGTTCTCGGCGCCGCCGCGCGTCTCGATGTCCGGGCGAATGTAGGGGACGATCTCGTCGATGTCGACTTCCGAGAGGTCCGGCTGACCGGGCCAGTCGGTCGGCATCGGCATCTCCTGGAACTGCTTCAGTGCTCGCAGCCGGCGCTGGAGCATCCACTCGGGCTCGTCTTTGTCTTCCGAGATCAGGCGGATGGTCTCCTCGGTGAGCCCTTTCTCAGCCTCGAAGGCCGACTTCTCCTCCTTCTTGAACTCGAAGCGAGCTTCGGTATCGGTGTCCTGAAGATGGTCTTGTTCTGAACTCATGAACTTACGTTGAGACTCTGGCCCCATAAGTTTGATTCATAACTATCTTTGATAGCGCTCTAAGCAAACAATCTCTCAAACTACAATTTTGAGTATTCAAATTGGTAATCGATTTTTGCGATATAAAAACTTACTATCGCACAGATTCAAAAGCGGCATATGGTATCATTATCCACCGCTCGTCAGTCCAGGAAGCAGTCTGATAGCCGACCTCCGCTCAGAGTCGGTATACCCAGCCCGTATGGTACTTTTCGGAGTTGCCGGGTTTGGGATATCCGCTTGTCCCGCCGGCAGCGACGCTCCCGCTCTGGTATCGGGGGGAGCTGAACGTGACTGAGTCATTTACTACGCCAAGGGTGCGCGAAGAAGGCTCTCCCGAGGAACACGGTGAGACGGCCGAAGAAGAGCAGAATGACCTGTCGGCCAAAACGTGTCCGGAGTGCAGTGGAAGCATCGTTCACGACGAGGCACAAGCCGAAACCCACTGTCAAGACTGTGGTCGCGTACTCGAATCAGATCAGATTGACCGCGGACCTGAATGGCGTGCGTTCGATTCGCGCGAAAAGAATGACAAGTCGCGGGTCGGAGCCCCCCAAACCCAGCAATTACACGATGGCGGCCTGTCGACGGTTATCGACTGGCGAGACGAAGACGCGTATGGACGGTCGCTCTCGTCTCGTCAGCGAAAGAAAATGCGACGTCTTCGGAAATGGGACGAGCGGTTCCGGACGAAAAACGACCGAGAACGGAATCTAAAGCATGCGCTGGGAGAGATCAATCGGATGGCCTCCGCGCTTGGATGTCCCGATCCGATCAGGGAAACGACGAGTGTGTTGTACCGACAGGCACTGGAAGAGGACATGCTCCGGGGGCGCTCGATCGAAGGAATGGCAACGGCAGCCCTCTACGCCGGGTCTCGTCTGGAGAATGCACCCCGGACACTCGATGAAGTTGCTGCTGTGAGTCGTGTCGATAAAATCGAGATCGAGCGTGCCTATCGCTATCTGGCAGACGAGCTGGAGTTGGAAGTGGCCCCGACGAATCCTGAAGCATACATTGCTCGGTTCGCTTCCGAGCTGGGATGTCCCGACGAAACGGAGCACCGAAGTCGGGAACTGACTCAAGCCGCGGTCGAGGCGGGCGTTCACAGTGGGCGAAACCCTGTCGGGATTGCAGCATCAGCGCTATATGCAGCTGCCAAACTCACAAACCAAGACGTCATCCAGGACGATCTGGCCGAAATCGCTAACGTGAGCAAGGTCACGATTCGGAACCGGTACACGGAAATTCTTGAAGCGGCAGACGAGGTGTCAAGTGGGTGAATAGATCTAAGCGGAAAGCAGTCCTCTTCTGTTCGTCATGTGGGCACGAAAGCCCCATTGAATGCGATTGGAACGTTCCTTCTGATGGTGGCCAGTACCGGATCGAATGCCCAAACTGTGGATTTCGACTATCCGCCTCTAGCTAGATGGATCATAGAAACAATCATAGACGGGGAGGCTTTTCACAATGGATTATGCTCTATCGGTATGCCCGAACGAAATGTCCTTGGCGAGGAACTTGCCACCTGTAGCACTGATCCAAGGACTGGTTTCACCCGCGATGGCTGCTGTGGAACTCATCCCAACAGTCGAGGCAGACACGAGCTTTGTTCGGTCATGACCGACGAATTTCTGTCGTTCAGTAAAGAACAGGGCAACGACCTTGTGACGCCGCGTCCGGAGTTGGAATTTCCCGGGCTCGACCCCGGTGATCGCTGGTATCTCTGTCTCGGACGGTGGATTGAGGCGCTTGAAGCCACGCAAGCCAAACGTCTCCCGGAGACGACCGTCCCACCCGTAGTTCTCGAAGCAACCAATGAGGCAGTGTTGGAGTCCGTGGATCTGGAGACGCTCGAAAGCCACTCCTACGACGCGTGAGCGTCCAACGGACATGAGATCGTGCGATTATACACGGTAACTTCGACTGCTCCCGCTTCGGAGTTCCTCCTCAATGGTGTGATGACCGTTCTACGACACCCTGTCTCGTGAGTATTTGTAATTGGTGCAGGCTACTCTGGAGCGTATTCTTCGTGAATCCGATCCATGCGCGCCGCCATTACGAAGTCAGTCTTGTGCAGTCCGTCGATTTTGTGCGTCCACATTTCGACTCGCACCTCGCCCCATTGAAGCGAGATATCTGGGTGATGCCACTCTTGTTCAGCAAGTTCCCCGATCTCGTACGTGAACTCGAGTGCATCGCGGAAATCTTCGAACGGATACTCCCCCTCAAGATGATGGTCATTAACGACTTCCCAGACATCATCGTCGATTTCAGTTAGGTACTCGGCGTACTCTGCCTCTGTGAGCGGTTCGTCCTCTGATGTACAGGCCTCACATGCTTCGTCGGCAAGTGATGATGCCATGCCCATACGTTCGACGCGCTCGATACTTGTGTGTTCGTTCTTCGGTCCCACTACGCTACAGAAGATCGATCTCACCAGATATCTCAGAGCGTTCCAACCCTGCTGAGAACTCTACCGAAGTCCGGAGGAAAAACACTCGAACACGCTGTCGAAGCCACTCTCTGAATCAACAATGTGCTCGAGAAGAGCGTTCGTCAAATCCGGGGTTGATCCCGATGTTTTAGATTGACGGGGCACAGTCAACGAGCGATCGAAGTCAGGGGTTCTGTTCCCCGGGTCCGAACCTTAGGAATGTAGGCGGGTGTGGAAGCACTAGCCGACAACCGATGATAGAGTAGCGCTAATCGACCTTCTCCTCGAAAACTGGACGGGCTCTTGCCTAATCTGGTGAAATAATCATAGAGTGCGTGATATTGGTACTGAGTAGCGTGCAAGATATAGAGCGTCGTGCAGTATGGGAGTCGGAATTATTCTGTCTCGATTGGACTGAATACGCTGCTCGATTTATTTACCGATACTTCAATAACACTCATAGTATCATATCTACATAGACTGACTAATGGCTGGTCAGTGGACACTCTTTTTTATTCCACTCCTCGCAGGTGCCGGGATTCTGTTCAGTCTCGCTGCCCTTGCGTTCAAGAACAGTGACACACGTGGCGCGACGCCGCTGGGAGGGTATCTCGTTGCAACGGGCCTGTACAACGTTTTCTACGCGCTGCAACTGTGGACTACGACTCCCGAAGGGAGTCTCTTCTGGTCACAGATGCAACTGCCGATGTGGAGCTCGGCTGCCGTGTTCGGCCTCCTCTTCGGGATCGAATACACGAACCGAGAAACGTGGCTCCGTCGCTCCCGTGCTGGCGCGCTGTTCATTCCCCCAGCCATCGCAACCGTCCTCTACTTTCTCCAGCCCGAGCTATTTTTCGCAAACGTACGCATGCGAGAGGAACTGTCACTCGTGGTTATGGCCGCCGACAAACAGACTGCCTGGTGGCTCATCATCGCGTACGGCTACGGTGTTGTTCTGCTCGGGGCGGCACTCATCAGTCTTCGATTCTTCCGTTCGATTCGCGTCGGTCAGTTTCGCGGGCAGGCACTGTTACTCGTGGTCGGGTTCGCAGCCACGATCGGGGCTAATGCACTCCAGAACAGTCTCGGTTTCCAAGTGTCATTTGCGTCGCTCGGCTTCGCCGTGACTGGAATCATCGTGTACCTGGCAGTCTTCAGGTTTGGACTGTTTACTTCGGTGCCCGTCGCCAGGCGGAAAGTCTTGGGAGACATGGCAGATGGGTTTCTCGTGGTCGATACAGGGAACCAGATTATCGACGCGAACCAGCAGGCGAGGGAAATATTCGGCGGTAGACCAGTCATCGATGAACCGATCGAAGCGGTCTATCCAGCGTACGAACAGGAGCGAGCCCAGGAAAACAGCCAGTCGAGTCACGAATACCGCCGACGCGTTGGCGACCGTGATCGATTCTTCGATGTTCAGGTCTCTCCAGTATCTGGCATCGGTGGACGTGTTGATGCTCACGTCGTCCGTTTCAGCGATATCACCGAGCGCAAAGAGCGCGAGCGGGAACTGGAAGCGACGAAACGTAAGCTCGAACGGTCCAACGAGAAACTTGACCAGTTTGCCGGCATGGTGAGTCACGATTTACGGAACCCACTGAATGTGATCATGGGTCGGGCAGAACTCCTTCGAGCAGAGGCACCAGTCGAACACGTCGAACCAATCGAGCGCAACGTCGAACGGATGGAGACGATGATCGACGACTTGCTGACGCTGGCCCGAGCGGGTGAAAGCGTCGATGACCCCGAACCCATCCCACTGGCGAACGTCGTCGCCGACAGCTGGGCGGCCGTCAGTAGCGACGATGTCGAACTCGACATGGATATTCCGGACGACGAGGTTGTGGAGGCGGATGATGACCGCCTCCGACACGTCTTCGAGAATCTCTTTCGCAATGCCATCGAACACAACGACTCACCAGTCACGATTCGTGTGGGGACGCTCTCGGATGAGGGGGAATCTGTGTCGAGATTTTATATTTCGGACGACGGTACCGGAATCCCAAAATCGGATCGTGAGCAAGTGTTCGAGCACGGCTATACGACGAACACTGACGGAACGGGCTTCGGTCTCTCGATCGTCGAGGAAATCGTTGAGGCCCACGGGTGGAATATCTCGGTCGGCGAGAGTGACGCGGGCGGTGCCCGCTTCGACGTTCACACGACTGGCCAGAGCTAAATTTGGTTTCTCCACCTTCGTCGATGTGCGAAATCAAGTGAGGTTCGACTTCGGCTCGTGTTTTTCAATCAAATATTGCATCGGCCCGTTTCGCACTCGAAAGTCGGTCTCAGTTCCGTGCGGGATACGCGCGTTGTATGCAGCAGCGTCTTCAACGCCTCATCACTATCTGTCAGTAGCTGCGGGACCGATACAGAAGATGGAGAGTTGATTCAGCAAAGTTTAGTAAATCTCTCCGCATAGCATCTTTATGGGCGAAACTACACTTGACACGGTTGACGAATTACTGGAAGGTGCTTTTGATGATGTGGACGACCCGGACGTACGATATAAACTCCGGAGTGCTCGACAACTTGTCCAGGTGGTTAAACAGCGTCACGATACTCTTGATGAAGCCATCGACGAAGCCGTTGATGATGAGGCAATTATGAACAATCTCCGTGACCTCGGCTATATCGAATAGTCCGTTATCATCACGGCAACGCACGGGACAATCTATTCCAAATAAACTGTTTGCTGACTATGCGCGTTCTATTCACCACGAGCGATTTTGACACAAATCAGAGAGTACTGTTTCACTGAGTTTGGTAAGAGCCACTGGACGAACTCCCGTATTACGTCTGCAACCTCCTCCCCCGAGTCGACACGTTCCGAGTCGTGGGCCGTGACATCGATGGTGCTATCACGCCTTCAAACCGGAACGTCACCCGGTACACGGCGTATCATCGGGTTGATAGCAAATTCGGATCTGCGCGGTACCGCTGTCGTGGGGTAGATCTCGGTACGGCCACCTTCGCCGTATTCCCACTATCCACGTTGAACCGTCTTATTTGAGCCGTTCTTGAAGAACAGCCGGGCAAGCCGTGGTCACGCCCTGAATGGAGAGGATCTGATCGCTAACGATCTTATTCAGCTCGGTACTTCCTGTCGCCTCGAGTTCGGCCATCAACATGTGGTCCCCGGTCGCGGTATATAACGCAGTCAGCGAGTCGAGATCCCTGAGTTCACTCGTCGCCTCGACGTACTGGTCGCTCTCGACGTCAATTCCCACCATCGCAATGCTCTGGTGGTTGACTTTCTTTGGATCGATTTCGACAGTGTAACCGACGATAGCGCCTTCTTCCTCGAGTTTCTCGATATACTTCCGGGCAGTAGGTCGCGCGACGCCAGCCTGGTCGGCGATCTCTCCGAGAGAAGCTTTCGGATCCTCTTTGAGAATGGAGAGCAGACGATGCTCGAGTTCCTCAGCGTCCATTGTATCTGATTTTATATGAAGCGGAGATCATCGTGCTGGCAGTCGTGTTCAGGTGCGGAAAGATTCGCCACAGCCACACTCCGAAACGATGTTGGGATTTTCAACATCAAAGCCTGCGCCTTGGAGACCCGTCTCATACTCAACGACACTCCCCGCAATATATTGGATACTCGCGGGATCAACGAACACTCGCAGGCCGTGGTGCTCGTAGACGATATCATCTTCGTCAGGACTCGTATCGAACCGCATACCATATGATAGACCCGCGCATCCTCCTTGCTGGACGAACAGCCGAAGTCCTGCCGTGTCAGTGTCCAAGCTTTCTTCCTCTAAGAGAGCGAGAGCCTTATTCGAGGCAGCTTCTGAAACTTCGATTTCAGGTTGTTCACTCTCCTGGGCCGTCGTACTCATACGTTGAGTTGATTGGGCCAGGGTGTTAACCATGACGCTCAAAACTGTGACGTAGAGTTAAGGCTCGAAATTGTCGAGAGGCAGCTATACGCGTGGCCTCAGAGCGGTAGATTCCGCTGAAGACTGCCAGCGCCGGACATCATAGAAATCGATCGTCGGACCGAGTTGACCGGATCATGGGCCGTGAGGCGACAAGCCACCCTATTTCAATGTGATATCCGGCACATCGAATCGGGGGACGAACGCAGACACAGAGGATGCCTTGTAATAGTCGTCTTCAGAATCTCATGACGATTGGGACGGATTCTTGAGCGCGTGTTGCTCAGTATCCCGTAGTGTGTTCGACTCCTGTGTCTCGCCGAACCGTCTTTCGACGGATCGCCCAACGACAATACGGTGAGTGGCCGGCGTATAATTCGACACCGCTGTACGATCGAACGTCACTCGCCGGACTGGAATCCGATATCCGGACAGTCTCAGAGACGTGGTTCGATCACGATAGTCACGACTCCGTGGAGGGGTTCGTCTGTGCACTCCCGCTAGCCTACTTCCGGTTCAGCGCCCACGATCGATATGCGGGGCCGACACGCTACCAGATGGCCACTCTCTTCCGGGTGTTCGTCCTGCAAGAATGCCACGGGTGGGAACACGAAACCGCACTCGTCGACTATCTCGGGAATCGTCCTGACCTCTGCGAGCAACTGGGTTTCGGGACGATCCCGGACCAGTCGACACTGTGGCGAAGCTGGCACGAGCGGTTCACCCCTGACCTCCGAGAGACAGTGGAGACAGCCGCTCGAACGATCCTCATCAAAGCCCAGAATGCAGGTGTCGGGGTTCCGCGTGAACCGACACGAAAGCTCCGATACCACGGGAACGAGTCTGGTGAGTCAGACCCGGACAATCAAACTACGTTGGAGCAGGCAGAGAAGGTCACCGACCACGTCAGCCGCGTCGTCTTCCCGGCATTTTCGCTGGATCGTGGGGACGGCTGCGAGATCCACGAGAACGCCTACTGGGACTTACAGACGTATCTGGGGCTTCGCGAGCGGCTGGCTGCTAACGAGGGCGCTCGTAGCTTCACCTACGAGTCAACTCGAAACCGGACGCCGTTAGGTCACGCCCATCGCGAGCAGATTCGTAATCTCTCGGTATCAGAGACTCGCGAGATGTACCGACAGGCCGTCAACACGCTCCTGAGCGAAGTCGAGGAGACAGAGGAGTTCTTCCGAGCCGGAATCATCGCCATCGATATCACCGAGGCCAACCCCTTCACCGGTGATAGAACGGGCCACGAAGACGAAATCATCGGGACGAAGGAGAAGACCGACGAGTACGCCTACCAATGGGCGACAGTCCAGTTGGTCGGCAACGCTATCCCACTCGTGCTTGATGCCCGCCCGGTACGGAAAGGCGAGTCACGCAAGGAGATTGTCGGGGATTTGCTGGATTCAGCTGAAGAGCTCGTCCACGTCGATAACGTGCTGATGGACCGAGAGTTCGATAGTCAGCACGTCCTGGAGATGCTTAGCCAGCGTGGCTTGTCGTATGTCGTGCCGAAGCGGATGCAGACCAGCGAGAAAGCCCAAGCCAAGCGATTACTCCAGCGGGACCAAGGCCGGTATGAAACCGACCGGAAGCTCCATCTGGGCAAGAACGAGTGGCACGAAACGACGCTGGTCTACCGCCGAGATGAAGACTCCAAGCACGACGATCACCGGCAGTACTCGGTGTTAATAACGAATTGCGGGAGTGGGCACCTCACGGAGTATGTCTATCGCTGGGAGATCGAGAGTGGGTACAGGTCGATTAAACGGTTCATGGCAGCGACGACGTCGAAGGATTTCGGGCTTCGATTCTTCTACTTCGCGTTTGCGTGTCTTCTGTACTCGATCTGGCGCGCTGTTGATCTGCTCGTGCAGGTTGAGTTAACTGGTGAGTACGAACATTCGCCGATCGTAACAGCCGACAATACGCTGACACTGCTGAAGAAGGAGACTGGAATCGGGTAGAGAGACACACTGTCTAGGTTAGCGCGCCGTCTGAGTGGCTACACTGTTGGAAGTCGCGAAAATTCGCCCATACGATTGGGAATATGACAGGAATGGTCGCTTGGGGAGTGATTTGAGGTGGTTTGCGCTGACTGAATCGGCCAAATTCACGCATCAAAGCCCCGCTAAATCCGGTGTAGTCTCAACTTCAGGAGTTGCACTTTCTGTATAGCGTTATATAGTTTATAGACCTGGATTTCAGTTCTTCGGGCGGCGTAGCGGGTGTTTTCAGGGGTTCTTACTATTCCCCGTGTTACTGCACATTACTGCGATAATGTGCTGTGGATTGGAGGGGGATGCCGCCCTCGGGGAACCACGACTGCTGTAACCTGACGCTGTCAGGCTTCGACCCACTCGCTACTGAGCTCGTACCGCGTGACATCCTCGGTGTCGATAGTGAGGGGGAACTCCAGGGACGTCGACTCCCCGACGTCGACCGGCTGGACCAGTTGTCTACCGGCCTCGTGGAGCGTCTCGCCGGCATCATCCAGAAACGTACAGGTGATGTTCGGGACTTGGCCGTCCGGTGTGATCTGTTCGTCGCCGCCGTTCTCTGCGGTAACGTCGACGTAGACGCGGGTTCCGGAGGGCGTCGCCTGCGTCGTGTACTCGTGAGAGAAGACCAGGGGCGTCTCGTTCGACGCCACCTGGCCGTCGATCCGTGACCCGGAGCAACCGGCCAGCAGTGTCCCCGTTCCTGCTCCCAGCGTCCCGAGGAACCTCCGTCGGTGCATATTTCGGTTGGAGCGAGGTCGGACCTCAATGTATCGTCCGTAGAGTCCGGACTCGGGGATCACACGCGGCGCTCGGTGGCGGGTATCCGCTCGACCAGCGCCTCCAGGTCCGGCACCTCGAAGGTCGGTTCGGTCGTGAGTGTCACGTCCGCGGCGTGGTCGCGACGCAGGTAGGCAGCGTCGATGCCGGCCCGCTGTGCGGCGACCACGTCTTTCTCCGAGTCCCCGACGTACAGGGCGTTCTCGGCACCCAACTCCGCCAGCGCCGTCTCGACGTAATCCGGTTCGGGCTTGCGCGCGGCGGCTCCCGCCAGCGTAGGCCGGCGTCCGTGCGCGACCTCGAACGCCGGCAGGTCGTGGTAGGCCAGGAGGAACTCGATGGTGGCGTGCTGGTTGTTGCTCACCAGACCGAGCGGGCACCCGATCCCGTCAAGGGCGGCTACGTCGTCGTAGACGGGTTTGCCGCGGTCCCGGACGTGGGCCTGCTGGGCGAGGCTGGCGGTGAGTTCACGGTAGTGCCAGAACGCCTCGGGGTCGATACCGTGGTCGCGGGCCGTCTCGGCCGGGACGATATCCTCGGTGACCGACCGACGGGCGACAGAGCGGTCGACATCGACGCCGAACGCGTCGAACGCGTCGACGACGGCGTCGACCAGTACCGCGGTGTCGGTCGGCTCGACCAGCACGCCGTCACAGTCGAAAACGACTGATTCGTAGCGGTCAGTCACCGGGAGATCCCCCCGTCTCCGGCGGCGCGTGATCGACACCGACGGTCCGAGCAACGTCCGCGACGGACTTCATCTCGAAGACGAAGGCGTCCGCCGGGACGGCTTCGGCGACGGACTCGTACTCGGGGAACGGGCGATGCTGGTCCGTGGTGCCGTCGTTGTCGTGGAGGTGACAGACGCGGATGCGGTCGCCGAATCGGTCGACGAACGCCCGCCAGTCGTGGCCGTTGACCTTCGCGTGGCCGACGTCGAGTGTGAGGCTGAGGTACTCGGGTGGCACGTCGACGGCGTCGATCATCGTGGCAAGGTCCGACGGCGTCGTCGTGTAGCGCCGCTTGTCCTCGTCGATCGGTTGGTTCTCTAGACAGAGTGAAACGCCGACCAGTTGAGCGTACTCGGCACACTCGGCGAGCGAGCGTCGCGCGTTCTCTCGGGCCTGCTCCTGGACCCACTCCGGGTATCGACGGGGAACCGAACCGCCGTGGACGACGACACCGGTCGCCCCCGCTGTGGCCGCGTCGTCGAGCGTCTGTTTGACACGCTCGACGGAGTCTTGCCGGACCGTCTCGTCGTAGCTTCCCACGTTCCAGTCCCGAAACGGGGCGTGGTAGGTGACGGTGACGCCGTAAGACTCGGCCAGTTCCTGCACCCGTTCGGGGCCGGGCGTATCGGGGTGTCCGGCGAGGTACTCACGCCTGAACTCGACGTGGTCCAACCCGATGTCCGTGACGTACTCCACGAACTCCTCGACGCTCGCGGCGAACCGGATGTCCATTGCCGCCCCCAGACGGTGGTCCGTCATCGTCGCCCTCCCGCGGTGGCATCGGCCCGGTACGCCGGCCGTCCGGCGACCAGCGCGCTCGTGACCGTCGGCGCTGGCTCCCGGTCGACGACGATCAGATCCGCACGCCCGCCCGCCTCGATCCGTCCCCGATCGGAGAACCCCGCGGCGTCGGCGGGGGTCGCGCTGACGCGGGCCACCCGCTCCGGGAGTGACTCCCCTGTATCGACGAACACCGACGCCAGTAGCGACGGTGGGTGGTAGTCCGCGACCAGAGTGTCGACGACGCCGGCGTCGATACCTTCGGCTGTCGCGAGGTTGCCCCACTGGCTCCCCCCACGGACGAGATTCGGTGCGCCCATCGCCGTGGTCATCTCCTCGTCGGCCGCCGCTTTGGCGGTCTCAAGCGTGATTGGGTACTCGGTGATGTCGACGCCGGAGGCCGCGAGACGCCTGACCGCCTCGGGGTTCTCGTCGTCGTGAGAGGCCGTCACCGCGCCGGCCGCGTGGGCGCGTTCGACCACGCGGTCGATCCGTTCACGTATCGTTGCCACCGGGATATCGGTACGCTCCGAGATGAGTTCTTCGGCCTCCTCGACCGTCCGGTCGTCGGCGTTCTCGTAGTACTCCCGGAATGTCTCGACGTCTCGGAACTGCCCCTTTCCCGGGACGTGACTCATCACCGACACCAGGTCGGCGTCACCGTTGTCGACGACGTCGAGGACTGCCTCGACACACCGCTTCTGGGTGACCTCACACCGGGCGTGCAGGCGGTGGTCGGCCAGTAGGTCCGTTGTCCCCGAGATGGCGTCGGTCAGCGCCGCCGCCAGTTCCGGCGAGCGGTCGGCCGCCTCGTCCTGTTCGAAGGAGATGGCGTGGAACTTCGTGGTGATGCCCGCCGCGACGTTCGCGCGGTCGGCGGACGCCAGGGCCAGCGGGATGTCCATCCGCGCCCCGGACCGCGGGTGAAGGTGGCCCTCGATATCATCGCCGTGGAGGTCGATCAGTCCGGGCAACACCAGGCGGCCGTCGACATCGATCACGGTGTCGGCGTCCGTGTCCACGTCGCCGACGTCGACGATACGGTCGCCCTCGATTCGGACGCCCCCCTCGATCACTGCGTCGGGCGTGACGAGGCGACCGCCGACGACCGCGACGGTGGCCTCGGCGGCCCGGGCGGCCGAACTCATCGGACCACCTCGCCGTCGAACGCCTCGACCGGCAGGACCTCCCGGATACGTCCGTCGTCCAGCACGACGACGCGGTCGGCGACGGCCTCGACCACGTCCGTATCGTGGAAGACGCCGACGACGGTGGTTCCGCGTCCGAGAGCCGTCTCCAACAGGTCGATCGCTTCCCGACGAGTCTCCGGGTCGAGCGCGCTGGTGGGTTCGTCAAGCAACAGCAGGTCCGGGTCGGGCGCGAGCGCCTGCGCGAGGTTGACCCGCTGGCGCTCGCCGCCGGAGAAGGTCGCGGGGTAGGCGTCCCACAGTTCCTCGGGGACCGAGAGGGTCGCGAGCAACTCACGGGCGCGTTCCCTCGCCGGCTCCGTTTGCCTCCCCTGTTCGACCAGCGGTCGGGCGACCACGTCGACGGCCGGGACGCGCGGGATCTCGTCGAGGAACTGGGACGTGTAGCCGATGGCGTCACCTCTGAGTGCCATCACGGTGCGGTCGTCACACGCGGCCAGGTCGACCTCGTCGTCGCCGTGGTAGCGGACCCGGCCGTCGGTCGGTTCGTAGGTCCGGTAGAGACACTTCAACAGCGAGGACTTCCCGCTGCCGGACTCCCCGACGACCGCGAGGAACTCGCCCGCTCGGACGTCGAACGATACGCTGTCTAGCCCGACGACCTGGGTGTCGTCGAGCACGTGGACGTCGAAGGTCTTCGAGAGCCCTTCGACCGATAGGACTGTCATAGTACTGAGTTGATGAGGGTCTGCGTGTACTCGTGGTGCGGGTCCTCCATGACGCGGTCGGTGAGGCCCGACTCGACGATTCGACCGTGGCGCATCACCAGCGTCCGGTCGGCGAGCAGGCGGACGACGCCGAGGTCGTGGGAGACGACGATAGCCGCGACGCCCTCCTCGCGCTGGACGCGGCGGAAGGTGTCGAGGACACGCGCCTGGACGCTGACGTCCAACCCCGTCGTCGGTTCGTCGAGGACGATCAGGTTCGGGTCGGTCGCCAGGGCTCGGGCGATCTGGACACGGCGCTGCATCCCGCCCGAGTAGGTCCGCGCGGGGTCGTCCATCCGGGCGACCGGGACCTCCGTCTCCTCGAACAACTCCCGGACGCGCGCTCGCACGTCCTCGTAGGAGCGCCACCCGGCCGAGAGGAGTTTCTCGGCGACGTTACCGCCGCCGGTAAACGTCAGGTCGAGGCCGTCGCGGATGTGCTGGTGGACCAGAGAGATGTCACGGCTCCGCAGTTCGTGGCGCGTCTGGTAGTCCACTGCCAGTAGGTTCCCGTCGTGCCCGGCGTAGGACACCTCGCCGTCGACGGTCGCCTCCGGGTCGCGTTCCAGGGCCAGCGCCTCCGCGAGGCTTGACTTACCCGACCCCGATTCGCCGACGATACCGAGCACCTCGCCCGCTTCGACGTCGAGGTCGGCTTCGGCACAGGCGACGACGGTGCCACAGTGGGGACACTGGTTCGTCCCGGCGCGGTCGCCGGTCGCGTCGAGACAGTCCGGACAGCCGTCGCCGTACACCGTCTCCACACCCGACGCTTCCAGGAGCGTCACGCGTTCTCACCCCCGTCGGGTGTCGCGGGTCCCCAGTCGACTCCGGAGCGGTCGAGGTGATGATCCTTCGGCAGGTCCGGGTCCTCGCGGCGCTTGGCACAGAAGCTCGAATCGTTGCAGGCGTAGCGTGTCTCGAAGCCCGCGCCCCCTCCGTCGTCCGGGTCATCACTTCCCTCACTCGCCGTCGATCCGTGTTCCTCGGAGACTTCGACGAGGTAGGTGTCGGTCGATCCACAGGCGTGACAGGCCTGCTCCGGGAAGCGCTCGACGGTGAACGCCCGATCGTCGAAGGCCAGCGGTTCGACTGACGTGTGCGGTGGGACGGCGTAGATGCGAGCCTCTCTCCCCGCAGCGAGTATCGTCACGTGATCGGCGTCGTCGAGTTTCGGGACGTCCCACCGCGGGATGGGCGAGGGGTCCATCAGATACCGCCCCGCGACTAGCGTCGGGTAGCGCGAGGCGATGTTGATCTCGCCGTACTCGACGACGTTCTCGTAGAGGTGGACCCACATCTTCCCGTAGTTCTTGTGGGCGTGTCGCCGCCGGTTCGCGGCGTCGGAGGGGTCAACCTTCCGCAGGGCGTCGGTGATGGGCACCTGCAACACGAGGCGCTGGTCGTCGGTCAGTACCTCCTCGGGGATGCGGTGGCGGCTCTGGATCAGGTCCGCCTCGGTGGTGTCGGCAGTCGTCGCCACTTCGGCCGTGTTCTCCGCGAGTCGCCGGATGTTGGCGGCGTTGACGCTCTCGTCCGCGCCCTGGTCGATCACCTTGAGCGTCTCATCCGGTCCGAGAAGCGACAGCGACGCCTGGATGCCGCCGGTCCCCCATCCGCGGGCGAGGGGCATCGGCCGCGAGGCGTATGGCACCTGATGACCGGGAATTGCGACGGCTTTCAGCATCGACCGGCGGACCTCTCGCTTGGTGTGCTCGTCGAGGTAAGCGTAGTTGTACCCCGAGAGCCCGTCGGTCTCTACCGCGGTGAGCGCGGCGTCGACGGAGTCGGTCGGCACCGGCGTTCCGGCACCGGTCGATCCGTCGCTCGGGTGGGTCGTCGGTTCCTCAGTCATTGTCGCTCGCCTCCGCGATCGGCTGACGGTCGGCGGATTCGTCGTCGGCGGGATCATCTCGGCCCGCTTCGGCTGTGCCCCCGCGCTCCCGGATCGCTCGGATCCGATCCAGGATTGACTGGAAGGTGACGTAGTGAGGGAGTTTGAGGTGTTCGATGAAGCCAAAGGAGTCCATGCCGTCGATGGTATCGAGGACGAACTCGGCGTTCTCGGCAGGTTCGTCGTCGCCGTCCAGCTGGATCGAGGCGTCGAGGACGGTCATCCCGATGGCCTTGCGCTCGTTGCGGCCGAACGTCAGGCCGTAGCCGAACGCGAACTGCGGGTCTTCCCGCTTCTCGTAGACGGGGACGACCGCCTCGGACTCGGTCACGTCCGCGTGGGTGACCGTCACCTCGTCGCCGGTGTAGGGATGCTCGATCCGAACTGGGAGCCGACCCACCCGGACCTCCGCCAGTGTCGGGTGGACCTGGCCGTAGCCCCGGAGCGCCGAGTAGCCCAGCGCGGTCACCGCGCCCGTCTCACCGCGGGCGAGTTCCTGGAGCACCGCGTCCCTCTCCGGCGGGTGCGTTACCGACTCCCGGGTGGTGTCCGTCGGGTCGTCCACGTCGGGTTCGTCCGGTTCGTGAAGCAGCCCCTCCGAGCGCAGGAGTTCCGTGACAGTGGTCAACCGCTCGGGATCGCCCTCGTCGGCGAGGTCCCAGTCCTCGGTCGGGTCCGCCGACTCCCCGTCGACGAGGTCGAAATCCAGCAGCCGCTGGGTGTAGTCCTTCGTCGCCCCGAGGATCTGCCCGCCTGGCACGTCTTTGAACGCCGGGGACACCCGCCGGGTAGCGATCATCTCACTCGGATCGACAGCCGGCGTCTCGTCGAACCGCTCCAGCGTCGAGCGGTAGGCCCGAAGCAGGAAGGCGGCCTCGACGGTATCCCCCTGGGCCTGTTTGACTGCCAGGGCCGCCAATCGGGGCGCGTACAGGCCCCCCTCGCTCATCGCCTGGGCGGTGAGGCGTCCGAGTTGGTCGTCCAGTTGGTCGACGTCGAGGCCCTCGCTGTCGCCGGCGAGACGCTGCTTCTCGAACAGGTCTGCCGCGCGCTCGATGATCTCTTCGCCGGCAGTGACGGCGACGTAGCCCATTCAGGTCACCTCCATCGTCACCGACCGCGGGACGGCGGCGAGTCGATCGGTCCCCGAGAGGACAGCGTCGATACCGCGCGGGTACTCCGACTGGGCCTCGGCCAGCGCCGCGAGCGCCGACTCGGGCAGCGACACCGACAGCGTCGCGGTGCCGTCGACGCCGGGACCAGAGAGCGTCACCGTCGTCCCCGGTCCGGAGCCGGCTGCGACAGAATCGACGCGGTAGACGACTGTCGCGCCCTCGCTGGGTTCGACCAGCGATCCGCGCTTGCACGCCCGCACGTCGACAGAGTGGTCCCTGACGTGAACGATATCGGCCTCCTCCAGAGCAGCCGGTTCGAGGCGACCCTGTCCGGAGAGGGCGTCCCGGAGCGACTCGTCTGCCGTCGCTATCGTCACCTCGTGGTCGACGAGGGTTGCGACGACGGCGTGGTCGGCGGGGGCGGGCACCTCGTGGACGGTCCCCGGCCGACTCATCGCCGACAGGAGCCCGTCGAACGTCCGGCGCGTGTCGTGGACCGGATCAAACTCGAGCGCTCTCACTGCTGGTCCTCCATCGTCTCGAACTCGACGGCGGTGTGTTTGCTCTCGGCCCACGCCCGCTGGCGCTGTTCTCGCTGACGGGCCGCCGCGTCTTCGAGGGCGCTGACGATAGCCGGTGTCCGCTCGTGGTCGGCAGCCACCGCCGCGTCGACGATGGCCCCCGAGAGGGCGGCGCGTTCGGCCTTTCCGGGGACCATTGCGAACCCGCGGTGGCCGGCCAGGTCGACCTCCGCAGGGGTGACCAGGACCTCACCGAGATTGAACGGGCGGCGCTCGACCGGTTCCTCGACGCGTTGCATCAGCAACTGCGGCCGCGGTTCCTGGCGGACCGACAGCGGTGGGTCGTCTTCGAGTACCTCGTTGGCGAACCGGGCGAGCGTCGCCGCCTCACTGGCAGCGATCAACTCGAACCGATCCGATCTGT
This sequence comes from Haloarcula halophila, assembly GCF_029278565.1. Taxonomy (NCBI): domain Archaea; kingdom Methanobacteriati; phylum Methanobacteriota; class Halobacteria; order Halobacteriales; family Haloarculaceae; genus Haloarcula; species Haloarcula halophila. The sequence continues at coordinate 100,034 of NZ_CP119560.1, forward strand.
CGTGTGGATCAACCATGCACTCGACGGAGACACGCCCCAACGGTCGCATAAGACTTCGCTCGGTACTCTCTGGTCTCTATCGGACGTAGGGGTTCGTTCCCCCTCCCACGGTTCGGTGTCCGGACTAGTCCGGACGGACCGTGCCGGGTCGTTGCTCTGGCCACGATCGACGGAGTGGTACCCTGACGGGTTGGACTCTACCCAGCCAACCGTTATTCGACCCGTTTGCCAGTCCTGAGATGATGTCTGAGAACCCGAGCGGACGTGAGGGGGTACCGATACCGACCGACAGTACACCGATCAGCCGCCGCAAGTTCATCGCCGGTAGCGCCGCTACGGCCGTCACGGCGGGCCTGGCGGGCTGTGGCGGCGCCACGGGGGATAGTGGTTCCTCCGGGGAGACCGTCACAATGCTGCTCACACCCGGCACGCCGGGCGACATCCGGCCGCGGTACGAGCCGGTCGTCAGGATGCTCAACGACGAGGTCGACGGTGCCCAAGTCGAGATGGAGGTGCCACAGAACTACTCGGCGATCAAGCCGGCGCTGGAGAGCGAACAGGCCGAGATCGGGATGGACGACGTGACGCTCATCTCGAACCCCGATATCATGGACGTCTACGGGACGAACGTCACCGACGGGTCGGCCTTCTATTTCTCGATGATGCTCGTCCCGCTGGATTCGGAGATCGAGAAACGCACCGACGTCGAGGGCAAGACCTGGGCGTTCGCGGACCGCCTGTCAACCAGTGGCTCGATCTTCGCGCTCTACACGCTCCAGGAGGCCGGCCTCGACATCGGCGAGGCACCCGAGGAGCAGCCGAACGACTTCAAGGGGAGTTGGACCGACCACAACCAGGCGATCCAGCGCGTCGCCAACGGCAAGGCCGACGGTGCGACGACCTGGGGCGGCAACGGCTTCCCACACGTCCCCGAGAAGTTCGAGTCGGAGTTCCCCGAACGGGTCAACGAGAAGAGTTCCTTCCTCGGGGACGTCGGTACCGAGCAACCGGAGCTGCGACCGATCTGGTTCTCGTTCCCGATCCCGAAACAGCCGTGGTACGCCCGCAAGACCTGGGAGTCCCCGGTCAAAGCAGAGATCGGCGAGGTGCTGCGTAACTCCAGCGAGGAGAAGATAAGCGAGTACTATCCGGACGACTACAACACGGACAGCCCCGCGTTCACGACGCTGCGTGACACCTCGATGGAGACCTACCAGCCCGTTATCAAACGGATGAACGCGGTCGGCATCGACCCCGCGGCGTAACCCCTCGCGATCAGCGATTTTCACTCCAATGAGTACACTCAAGATAGAGAACCTCTCGAAGCAGTACGGCGACGTGACGGCTCTCGAAGACGTATCCTTCGAGATCGAAGACGAGTTCGCGGTGTTGCTCGGCGAGTCCGGTGCCGGCAAGTCCACGATGCTGCGGTGTATCAACGGGTTGACCGAACCGACCGAGGGGAGCATCACTCTCGACGGGGAGGAGGTCGGCGGTTCCCATACGGACGTGGGGATGATCTTCCAGCAGCACAACCTCGTCGAAGGCGTCTCCGCGTATCTCAACGCGCTCACCGGCTCGCTCGATCGCGTCTCGTTGCTGAAGAGCATGCTCCAGTGGCAGTCCCGCGAGGACAAACTCCGGGCGCTGGAGGCCTTAGAGACCGTCGGGTTGCTGGAGGAGAGCCACCAGCGAGTCTCCCAGATGTCCGGCGGCCAACAGCAGCGTGTCGGTATCGCTCGCGCTCTCGTACAGGACCCGCGGCTGCTGCTCGCGGACGAACCGGTCGCCAGTCTCGACCCCTCGAGTGCCGAGACGGTAATGGGCTACCTCCGCAAGGCAGCCGCCGAACACGACGTCACCGCGCTGGTGAGCCTCCACCAAGTGAACATCGCCGCGTACTTCGGCGACCGGTTCATCGGGCTCAAGGACGGCGAGAAACTGTTCGACGTCCGTCGCGAAGGGCTCACGCCCGAACTGATCGACACGCTCTACGGCAACGTCGAGACCGTCGGCCTCGCCGAGCAAGAGGAGACCGTCGGGGCGATACTGAACGACGGCGAGGACCCGGACGACACCGCGCGACCGGGGGTCGTGACAGAGGAGCTCGAAGCATGAGTACACCACGGCCCTATGGCAACTCGATAGCGAGGTACTTCGGGTACGGGGAGGTCGGCGAGGACGACGCCGAACAGAAGCTACAGGACCTGAAGCGCCACAAGACCAAGCGGCGTCTCTGGACGCTCGCGAGCGTGATCGGTGGTGGGGTGGTGTTTTATTTCAGTCTCGTCGTCATCGAGTTCGATCTGGCGATGCTGTTCAACCAGATCCCGCAGTTCGTCGACGCGCTCTACGGACAGAACAACTACTTCCCACCGGGGGAGCTCTTCGGGATTCCGTTCGTCGATCTGGGCGCGTACTGGTCGTTCATGATGGAGGAGAACCTCATCCTCACCATCGAAGGCGGCCGGATCATCTGGGGTGCGATGTTCGTCACGCTGGCGGTGGCGTTCGCGGGGTCAGTGCTGGGACTGCCCACGGCACTGGTGTTCGGGGTGATGGCCAGCGAGCGGGTCATCCCCTACCCGTTCAACTTCGCCTTCCGTGCGACGATGAGTCTCATTCGGGCCATCCCCGGGCTGGTGTGGTTCCTCATCCTGATCCCGCTGGGCGGGGTCGGACCGTTCACCGCGGCGCTCGCCATCATGATCGACACCACCGGATACCTGGGTCGGCTGTTCACCGACGAACTCGAAGAGATCGAAGACGGCCCCATCGAGGGCATCCGTTCGACGGGAGCGAACCGCTCGCAGGTCGTCTCCTTCGGGATGCTCAGCCAGGTGTTCAGGCAGTTCATCGCCTGGATCGCCTTCGACCTCGAACACAACGTCCGTGCCGCTATCGGACTGGGCCTCATCGGCGGCGGTGGCCTGGGGCTGGAACTGTACGTCCAGCGCCAGACGTTCCACTACACGAACATGATGGCGTGTATCATCCTGATCTTCCTGCTGGCCGGCTCGGTCGAACTGATCAGCCAGCGCGTCCGGTCGTACCTCCGTGAGGAAGACGACGTCGAGAAGTCGGGCGTCATGGAGGCCCTTATCAACGCGCCCAAGAACATCCTCTCCTCTACGATGGGACGGCGCGGGCGATGACCTACTACGAGGATTACGGGCCGGACCGGACGCGGACGCTCGGCCCCGAGCCGACGCTCCACGAACCGGTCTCGATCACCGAGAGCGAACTCGGCGCGTGGACCGAGGTCCGAGGGCACGCACGCCTGCACGAGTCGGAGATCGGCGACTACACGTATCTGATGGAACGCGTCCAACTGGACTACGCGACCGTCGGAAAGTTCGGCAACGTCGCCGCCGACGCGCGACTGGGGCCGACGAATCACCCCATCGACCGCCCTTCCGCCCACCACTTCACCTACCGGACGGCGATGTACGACCTGGGCGAGGACGACGATTCGGTCTTCGAGTGGCGGGCCGACCAGCCGGTCGAGGTCGGTCACGACGTGTGGATCGGCCACGGTGCCATCGTCCTTCCGGGCGTCACCATCGGCAACGGTGCCGTCGTCGGGGCCGGCGCGGTCGTCGCCGACGACGTCGACCCTTACACCGTCGTCGCGGGCGTCCCGGCGGAACCGATCCGTCGGCGATTTTCGACGGACGTGGCCGAGCGCATCGAGGCGACCGAGTGGTGGCACTGGGACCACGAGACGCTGGCCGAGCGTGTCGGGGCGTTCCGTGACATCGAGCGGTTTCTCGCGGCGTTCGCTCCCGAAGACGGTCGCCAGCGCGGACAGACCGACGCGTGAAGACCGAGCAGGTCGACGCCACGTGTGAACGCCGGCTCGGGCCGTTCGTCGGTTCGCTGGCCGGAACCGCTCAGATCGAAGTGTGATCGGGTCGGACACCCGAATGGAGCTGAACGGCCAGTTCGGCGGCGTCCACCCAGTAGTAGATAGCCCGTTCGAGTGCCCGGGTGACGGTGACGAGGTAGCCGTACATCTCGGGGTCGTATGCAGTCACCAGCTCGAACAGTTCGTCCAAGTCGCGGTGGACCGTCTCCTCCTGGTCGCGGAGCGTCTCGTGGACGGAGAGCTCACAGTCGAAGAGTATCGCCGAGAAGTAGTCGTTGATACGCGCGCCGGACTCGAAGATGTCGGCCATCCGTTCGCCGACGATACCCGTCGTGTCGGTGTCCTCGCGGTCGACGACGTCTGCGATGAAACACGCCCGGTCGCCAATGATCTCCAGGTTCGTGGCGATGGTCGCCAGATCCGAGGCGACGCGGTTGCCCGGCCAGTCCGTGGTCAGGGTGTAGGATTTGAGCTCCGAGAGGACCGCGGAGTAGCGCTCGTTGGTCAGCGACTCCAGTGTTTCGGCGGACCGGTCGACCGACTCGCCCGCGAAGGCGGCCCGTGCGGCGTCGTACTGCCGAGTCGTTACCGACTCCAGCCGATCCAGAAGCTCCAGAACGTCCGTCCCGGAGTCCTCGTTCCCTCCGCCGCTTAGCTCTGTGACGTGGTCGGCACTGGCGTACAACGCGTCGTCGTCGACGACGTACCCCTTCCGGACAGAGCCCTCGGTTTTCAATTCCTGGAGCAACTCGGAGAGGTACTGCTCGGAGATACCGACGGCCTGTGCGAGTTCCGACTTCGTCTGTGGTGCCGTCCTGTCGATCGCTTCGACGATCTGTACACGCGTCGCCTCACGACCGCCGACACCCAGCGAGCGCCCGTACATCTGGCGGGACATGCCTGCCCGTCTCGATTACCTGGCATAGGTGTACCCCACAGACATTCCGGACCAGTATGTACTCGGCCGGGCTGGACCGAGAGAAACGGGCGGCCGGGCGAGATATCGCCCGTCGCAGTACGGAGTCCTCCGTACCGGTATGGACCGTTCATATCAACGATTAGGCGTCGCCTGGTCGTCACGACCCCGTATGGAGACACGGAAAGTCCAGCTCTCCGGGGGAACGACCTACACCGTCTCGCTGCCGAAATCGTGGGCGAACGAACACGGGATCGACGCCGGGTCCATCCTGTCGCTGTACCCCAACGACGATGGGACATTGCTGGTCGAGGCGGACGCCGACATCTCGACGGATACCCGCTCGGCGACCGTCGACGTCTCGACGGCGTCGGAAGACGCGGTCCGGCAGCGGATCCACGCCCTCCACGCTGTCGGCTTCGACTCGGTGACACTGGTCGACAGAGCGGGCCACGCCGACGAGGTACGCGCCCTCGTCGAGAACACCGTCTCGAACCTCTCCGGGTTCGAGTTGCTGGAGGCCGGGGAGACACGGATCAAGTTGACAAATCTCATCGACGCCGACAACGTCGACATCCGGAAATCGACGCTTCGGCTTCGCCTCGTCATGCTCGGAATGCACCGGGACGCAGTGAGTGCAGTGCTGGACGGCGACGAAGCGCTCGCCCGGCGAGTCGTCGACCGGGACAGCGAGGCGGACAAACTGTTCGCGATGGTCACACGGCACTTCCGGCGAGCGTTGACGAATCTCCAGGAGGTCGAGAAACTGGGCGACGGCCGTGACGAACTCTTCGAGTACTACTACGTGTGTCGGCAGTTCGAACGGATCGCAGACCACGCCGAGAAGATCGCCCGATTCGCGATCGATCCGGAGGCGACGGTCCCTGCCGACCTCGCCGAACGGATCGACGCGGTGGCCGCCAGCGCCAGGCAGGTCGTCGACACGGCGGCGGACGTCGTCCTCGCCGACGCCGATATCGAGAGCGCACACACGGCGCTGGCAACCCGGGCGGAGCTGACGGCGGAACTCCGGGCGATCGATCGCGACCTCTACGCACACGACGACCCCGCCGAAGCGTACGTCGTAGGACTCCTGCTCGACAGCATCCGGCGGACGGCCGAGTACGGCGGTAACGTCGCCGACATCGCGATACAGCAGGTCACACGGGAGTGTAACTGCGTCGAGTGACCGGGACCCGGCTCCGGATCGCCGACTCGCCTTCCCGGAGGTATCGGCGGAACCCGCGCACTCCGCTGGGGGAGCATCAGCTGCCGCGCTGTTCGAGAGCGTCCGTCGAGGCTGCCTAAGAACGAACCTGTGTACAGAGTCACTGAGACGAACAAGCTACTCGGGAGGTATAGACTACACAGCGGGCGACCGGCAGGACTGGTCCCCGGGCACTCGCTCCGCCGTCAGCGCTAACTGTTCGTCCGTCCTACGACCGACATGGGACTGATTGCGGAGTTCCGGATGGCCTCCGAGCAGCTGCCACTGGTCGACGTAGCGGAGGCCGTGTCCGAAGCAACCGTCGAGTTCGAGTCGGTCCAGGGGCGCCCGTCGGGGGCGCCAACGTTCATCGTGCGGATCGTGGGGGCCGACGCCGACCCGATAGAGGCGGCGTTTGCCGACGCCGACTCGGTGACCGACTACTCGCTGCTCGTCGCCGACGGGACGACGCGGCGCTACCGCTGTCGGCCGGCCGGCGACCCGCCGACTGACGTGGAACTGCTCGCGGACAACGGGTCGATCCCCGACCGGGTGCTCGTCACGCCGAACGGCTGGGAAGAGCGCCGCTGGTTCGCCAACCGTGAGGAGTTCGACCAGTTCCGGACGTTCTGTCGGGCCAACGACTACGGACTCCGACTGGACCGCCTCGTGGAGACCGACGAGAGATCGGACGGGAGGGAGACCGATCCGTTCGGGAACGGCGACCGCTCCCGGCCGCGCGAGATGACCGACGCTCAGCGGGAGGCGCTCGTCACCGCCCACGAGATGGGCTACTTCGACACGCCGCGGACCGCCACGATGGCCGACGTCGCCGACGAACTCGGCGTCTCGTCCGCGTCGCTCTCCGAGCGACTGCGACGCGCACAGACCCACCTCGTCGCGGAGTTTCGACGCAGTACCGGAATAAAACCCCGAACAAATTAGGGTACGGACTACGGGTCCGTGGTCACAAAGATCCCTGTGATCGACGACACGCTACGGACGGACGGGCGCGGTGCCGCCATCGATGCCGAAGGCGTGGAACTCACCTACGCCGACGGGACGGAGGCGGTGAAGGGGATCGACCGTCGACGAGGAACTCACCGCCCGCGAGAACATCCGCTTCGCCGCTCAGGCCTACGGCGTCCCCAAGAACGAGCGCGCCGAGCGCATCGACGAACTGCTCGACTTGGTCGACCTGTCGGACGTGGGCGACAAGCAAGCCGGCGAGTTCTCCGGCGGGATGAAGAAGCGACTGGACGCCGCGACGGCCCTCGTCCACAACCCGCCGCTCGTCTTCCTCGACGAACCGACGACCGGGCTGGACCCGAAGGCACGCAACCGCCTCTGGGACTATTTCGAGCGCATCAACGAGCGCGGAACGACGCTGTTTCTCACCACGCAGTACCTCGAAGAAGCCGACCAGCTCTGTGATCGCATCGCCGTCATCATGGACGGCGAGATCGTCGCCACGGGCTCGCCCGCGGAGTTGAAACGGCGAGTCGGCGGGGAGATCCTCGACGTGGAGGTCCCCGCCGGAGCGGACGCCCGTGAACACGCCGCCGAGATCGCCCGCGAAGGCGACCTCTTCGACGCAGACGCGGCCGTGACCGTCACCGACGACGGAATCAGCGTCACCGCCGAGCGAGCACGCGAGCACGGAACGGACCTGCTCGTCGCCCTGCGCGACGCCGGGATCACCGTCACTGGGTTCAATATCCGCGCGCCGACGCTCGACGACGTCTTCCTCGCGATCACCGGGGAGGCACTCGACTCCGAGGAACGGTCGGCCGACCCCGCTGACGTGACGGAACCGGAGGTGACCGCCGAATGAGCGAACCCCCGGGAGATCGGGCCGCCGACAGGCCCTGCGCGGATGGTGGGCACGTCCGCACGACGCCGTCGAGCAACTCCGTTCTCAGCGACTTCTGGGTGAACTTCGTCCGCTGGAACCTGAAGGCGATACGTAATCCGTTCGTCGTCGTCGGGTCGCTCGTCCAGCCGATCATCTTCCTCGTCCTGTTCACACAGGTTTTCGGCCAGCTCGCGACGAGCGCGCTCGGTGGCGGGGCGGGGAGCATCACCTACGAGACGTTCCTACTGCCCGCTATCGCGATGCAGGTGTCGCTGGCGGCCGCCGCGGGGTCGGGGATCGGCCTCGTCAACGACATGGAAGAGGGGATGTTCGAGAAGACGCTCGTGATGCCGATGAGCCGTTCGGCGATGTTTTTGGGCAAGACCGCCGCCGAGATCCTCCGGATCGTCGTCCAGATCGCGATCATCCTCGCGCTTGGCACGTTCCTCGGCGCGAACGTCGCCACCGGGTTCGTCGGCGCCGTCGGGATCCTCGGCATCGGGGTCCTCTTCTCGCTGTGGTTCATCGCCCTCTCGAACATCATTGCGGTCGTCACCCGCGATCAGGAGTCGACGATCATCGGCGCGAACCTCCTACAGTTCCCCCTGCTGTTCGTCTCGACGGCTTTCCTCCCGCTGGACGCGATGCCCGACTGGATCGAGGTCGTCGCGACGTTCAACCCGATCACCTACGGCGTCGACGCCGCCCGTGCGCTCATGCTTGGCCAGGACGTCATGACCGTCGTCAAGGTCACCCGCTTCGGCGGGATCTGGAACACGCTCGTCCCGGCGATTGCTGTCTTGCTCGTCCTCGACATCGTATTCGGCGGGGCCATGGTCTACCTGCTCAACCGCGCGTCGAGTTCCACTGTGCAGTGAGACCCACGTTGTCGGCGTTCGCCCTAGGACTGCGGGCGAGAGTGTACCCACGATGGGCACCTCTCCCCCTGGACGCTGAACATCGGACAGCTATCGACGAACGGACCACGACACTGTACAGAACCGAGAGGAGGTTCGTCGACGAGCGGACGTACTGTCGATGGAGAACCGCTTGCGAACACGGAGTCGTCGCTGCGGGGAGCCGTCCGCTCGTGGCGCCTATCGACGGACTCGGCGAGGTCGACGAATGACAAGCCAGAATACGCTGTACCGTCGCGAACAGCCGGACACACTGGTGATTCTCGGCGGTAGCGACATCACCGAAACGTTCCCCACATTGCCCGGGAACGCCACGAGGTCTACACCGGCCACTGGGCAACGGCTGTCGACGACGGTCAATTCGGCAATACGTCTCTCTGGTCGGCAACACACTCGACAGCGACGCTCCAGCACGTCGTCCGCTACGCCGAGGAGCGCGACTTACGATGTCGATCCCATCTCCACTGTTGTGAGTTTGTAAGTGGTATCGCCCTCTGGCTCCCCCGGATTAACACCCTCGACTGAGACGCTCGTCCAGTAGATGGAGACAGTGACGCCGTCAGCAGTTCCGTCGGGATCGACGTAGATCGTCTCCCCCGCGTCCCACGTATCTCCGATCCCGACCTGTGGTGGATTGCTCCCGCTTGCCTCGGTGAACTTCTCTCGCCTGCTTGCGTACGCATCGTTCGCAGGTGTGGAACTGCTGTTGGGGCGGCCACCGATATCGAGTGGTTTCGATCCAGACACGTAGAGCTGTTCGGTCTGTGCCGGGTCACCTGCGAGGTGCGTGATCGCGATAGCCTGTTCGCCGGCGTCCACGGCTTCCACAAACTCGCCCGATACCTCGACGTACGGTGCTTCCGACTGGATGTTAGAACCGAGGTCGAACGCGAAGACGCTGATAGTTGCACTGAGTACAACAACGACAGCGACCAGAAGAACAGTCGAGATAATCGAAGAAACAGCACGATGCCGGTGAGACATATCACAACGTATCTGCCGTTATGGTAAATAACTTGTAGGCTACTGGTGGGTCGCACTACGAGAGTGAATGAATCGGACGCGTTCTGCGTGTCTATGTCCGGATTCGACCGGCTCAGTGACGTATCGAGTTGATCGACGCGTCGTTTGTCGAGCGGCGGACTCCCGAGTGGGCGAGTCGAGTGGGCATCCGGTGTCAGTTGGCAGTCATATCGTTTCTCGGTTCAAGGAAAATTTCCGTAGGTTCGTCGTCAACGGCAGTCAGATCTCGATTCACGAGTGGATTCACAAGGTCGATCTACAGCCGAAGCCGGGGGTGACCGCGGAGCAGACGACGCGATTGGTCCTGGCCGAGCGCCACCACCGATGACAGGGGAACGACGTGCCGTTTCTCGTTGGTGATGCGGATTATCTCGGTCCCGTTATCGCTGAAAACGGCTCCCGATTTCAGACCCTCGCAGATGAAAGGGCGAATCTCGTCAAACGAGATCATTCCGACATACAGAGTCAAACATTGTCGGTTGCGGATGTTTTCAGTCATGTCGGGCTAGAGATAGCTCGAAACTGGCTCGAAGCGTTCGCTGTCCACCCAGTTCACGCCGAACTGACCACGCTAGTTCGCATACCAATAGTACATATCTCGACTCCCCCAACGGTCCGCTATGTCGTACCGAGACCTGACACAACCGGTTCGTGACGGGATGCTAGTCTTCCCCGGTGATCCAAAAGTCACACTCGACCGACACGCGACGGTGGCGGCCGATGGGTACCAGGTTCACACGCTGAACTGCGGCTCACATACAGGGACGCATGTCGACGCGCCGAGCCATTTCCTGAGCGACGGGGAGCATATCGATACGTTCCCCACCGAGCGGTTCGTCCTGGACGCGATCCTGGCCGACTGTAGCGGACGGCAACGGCGGGAACCGATCGGTCCGGAGTCGTTGCCCGCCTCCGACGCCGATGTCGTCGTTGTTCGGACCGACTGGAGCGATCATTGGGACGACCAGCAGTACCTGGAGCACCCGTATCTGACGCCCGCTGCCGCGGAGTTCTGTGTCGAACAGGGGTACGACGTGGCTATCGATACACTCAATCCCGATCCGACACCGACAGAGCGGGCCGACAGCACGGAGCCATCGGGATTTCCCGTCCACCGACAGCTCCTGAGCGAGCGATTGTTGATATTCGAGAACCTGACCGGTCTCTCCGAGCTTCCGGACCGATTCGAACTCGTCGCGTTCCCGCTCAAGCTGGCCAATAGCGACGGTGCTCCGGTTCGTGCGGTCGCTCGACTCGACTAACAGGCGGAGTCGGATTCTAAACCGTGAGGGCTTCGTCGGTAGGAGCGTAGAGTGCATCGGCCCCTCGCGTCGAGTTTACACGGAGTATTTACGTGTTGGAGTCGAATCATATGATATCCGAAAAACGCGTTGTCCCCGGGCGGGTCGTAGAACGCATACGCCTCACTGTGGCACCTCTCGATTCCACGCCACTGTCAGCCGTTCTTACCTGCTCTCCTGCTGAAGGCGCGCTCAGGGGCGAGTTCTGGGACTGCTCTGATCGGCTCTACATATGGAAATTGAAATCGCGACCGTTGGCGGGTACGAGGAAGTCGGACGACAGATGACAGCAGTGCGTGCGGGCGACGATATCGTGATCTTCGATATGGGACTCAACCTTTCGAAGGTCTTGATTCACGACAATCTCCGGACGGAAGGCATGCACTCACTGGACCTCATCGACATGGGTGCGATTCCCGACGACAGAATTCTCTCGGATCTCGATGGGACTGTCCAGGCGATCGTCCCGACACACGGCCACCTCGATCATATCGGGGCCATCTCGAAACTCGCACATCGATACGACGCACCGATCGTTTCGACGCCGTTTACCTCGGCGCTCGTCGAAGAAGAGATCGACGACGAGGACAAGTTCCACACCGACAACGACGTCGTGCAGATGAACGCCGGCGGGACGATGTCGATCGGCGAGCGGTGTGAACTCGAGTTCGTCAACGTCACACACTCGATCATCGACGCGATCAACCCGGTCCTCCACACGCCGGAAGGTGCGATCGTCTACGGGCTCGACAAACGGATGGATCACACCCCCGTTATCGGTGACCCGATCGATATGAAGCGGTTCCGGGAGATCGGCCGGGAGGGCGAGGGTGTCCTCTGTTACATCGAGGACTGTACGAACGCGAACAAGAAGGGGCGGACTCCGAGTGAGGCCGTCGCCCGTGAGCAACTCGAAGACGTCATGCTGAGTCTGGAAGACTACGACGGCGGGATCGTCGCGACGACGTTCTCCAGCCACATCGCACGTGTCACGTCGATCGTCGAGTTCGCCGAGCGTATCGGTCGGCAACCGGTGTTGCTCGGCCGGTCGATGGAACAGTACTCCGGGACCGCCGAGCGACTCGGAATCGTCGACTTTCCGGACGATCTCGGAATGTACGGTCACAGTCGCTCGGTCGATCGCGCGTTCGAGCGCGTCATGAACGAGGGCAAAGAGAACTATCTCCCCGTCGTCACCGGCCATCAGGGCGAACCGCGTGCGATGCTCACACGGATGGGCCGCGGTGAGACGCCGTACGAACTCTATCAGGGAGACAAGGTCATCTTCTCGGCACGGGTCATCCCCGAGCCGACGAACGTGGGTCAGCGCTACCAGTCCGAGAAACTGCTCGGGATGCAGGGGGCTCGGATCTACGACGACGTCCACGTCTCCGGGCACCTCCGGCAGGAAGGACACTACCAGATGCTCGACGCACTGCAACCACGGCACGTGATCCCGGCACACCAGGATATGGCCGGCTTTTCGGGCTACGTCGAGTTGGCCGGCAACCAGGGGTACAAACTCGGTCGGGACCTTCACGTGACATCGAACGGGAACACGATACAGTTGGTCGGCTGAGTCGTCAGACGGTTCTCCGGTGGAACCGCGTCGGTGGGCTCGCATATGCGATCTGACTGAGAACAGTGGGTTCCGGGATCGATCACGACGCTAGCCAACTGTGACAGTGGTCCAGAGGCAAGAGAGCGGACCGAAGCGCTGTCCGAGCGCCCGGTCTCGACATGCCCGATGCATGCGGTACCATCACTTTAGGCGGTGTCTGGCACCAGTTCCCTCAGCCGTGAGCGGCCTCATCGGGCGTCACGTCACGCGAGTAACGAAGTGGGTACACGTACCGACCCGGAGCATTTATCGGTTTCGTTCCGGTATCGGTCACGAGTTCATCGGCGCCCTGTGGTGCGAGACCTCCCTCGCTGACGGCGAACGCTCGGCGGACTGAGCAGGGGTTCGTCGGACTGTTACATCTCCGAACGCTTGATGAGTGCGTACAGTACCAACCCGCTGAGGATGACACTCAGATACACCTCTACTGCGACGAGAATCCGGGCTCCCCATCCGACGGGACCGATGTTTCCGTACCCGATCGTCAGGAACGAGATATAGCTAAAGGAGAGGAGCTTGTAGAAGGCCGCCTGGCCTTCCGGCGTCGTGAGCGCCGCAGTGACCGACACCGGCTGCGTTGCACTCGTCGAGAAGACTTGCCCACCGAACGCATAGAACAACGAGAACAGCGCCGGCGTGATGGCAAAGACGCCGAAGATCCGGAAGATCCGCATCCCGTAGCCACAGGAGATCCCCAAGAACGCGTTTTCGACGGCTCTGATCCCGTTTTTCGCGCGTGCGGTCGTCCCGGCTGACCCGTCCAGCGCGATGTTGATGTGTTTCTTCCGGGCGTACTGCTGGCGTTTGACGCGGAACTCTCCGGCGGCTTTCATGTCGCCGGCGGCCGAAGCACTGTTTTTCGCACGGAGATACGTCGCCTCGATCGCCTCCGGTGTCATCTCGACGGCGTAGCCTCGTTCGACGGGGTCCTGGAAAGTGTGGATTTTCCATTCGTTTCGGTCCAGGTAGTCGGTGTGGGCCTCGAAGTCGAACTCGTTACCGTCGAACTCGTCGAAGATGGTCTCACAGAACCGGAAGTAGTCGAACAGTTCGCGGTGGTCGCGCTCCCGCTCCGCCGAGAGGTCGATATCGCCGAGACTGACTCTGGTGAAGTCGTATCTGACCCATCCCTCGGTCGGTTGTGTGATCGATCCGCCCTGGATCGAAGCGCCGGTGAAGTTCACGTACGGGTCGTCGCCGACAGCGCGCAACAGGAACCGGGCGTCGTCGGTGAAATCTGTCCCGGAGAAATCCATCGTGGCTGTGAACTCGGTGTCGCCGAAGGAGACCGATCTGAACTTCGCTCCGGTGAACTCGGCCGCGTCGGCGAACCTGGCCCGGTCGAAGGAGACGTTCTGTTCCAGTTGGTTCGCGTGGCCCTCGAACTCGGCACCGCGGAAGTGTGCCTGCCCGTCGAAGACGCTGTCGGTGAAGAGGGCCTCCTGGTGGAACCGGGTCTCGTCGAAGTCGGCCAGGCCCGAAAAGCGTGCCTCGGTGAAGTCGGCGTCCCCGCGGAACCGCGTCTCCTGAAACGTCGTGTCGGCATCGAACGTGGTCCGTGTGAAGTTGCTGTACCGGAATTGGGCTTCCGTAAACGTCGTCGCTCCTTCGAAGGTGGCCCCTTCGAAGGAGGCGTCGTCTTCCATCGTCCGCGCCCCGCCGTTGAACACCGCACCGCGGAACTGTACCGTTCCCTGCCAGTGCGTATCGCTGAAATCAGCGTCCTCGTTGCACTCGATCTCGTCGAAGGTGGCGTCGGCTTCGAAGACGACGCCCTCGAACTCGGTGTCGTGGTCGAAGAGCACCTCGGTGAACACTACCGGGGCCTGGAACGTGGCGCCGTCGAACCGGTTGGCCTCGAAGTGGGCCTGCTCGAAGGTCGTCTCGGACTCGAAGACCGCACCGGCGAAAGAGACGTTGTCGTCGAGTTCGTTCGACTCGCCCTCGAACTGGGACCCGCGGAAGGAGGCCGGCGCCTCGAACCGAGCGTCGGCGAAGCTCGTGTCGTCGTAGAACCCCGTCTCGATGAGGTCGACCGTGTCCTCGAAGACGGCGTCGTCGAACTCCGCGTCCTGTTCGAACCGGGTCTCGTCGGCCTGGACGGTCCCGGTGAACGTCGACCCGTCGAACTCGACGTCGTACTCGAACCGTGCGTGGTAGAGAAACAGGTCGTCGATCGTACAGTCGTGAAACCGGAGAGGCATGTCGATGTCCGCCTTCTCGGCGCTGATCCCCTCCTCGAACGTACAGTTCTCGAAGACAGCGGGGTGGTTGTCGGCGCCGTGGACCACTTCGTAATCCAGGTTCAGCCCCGGGAAGGTACAGCCCTCGAAGGTCTTCTCGTCGGCCGTTCCATCGCGGAGAACCGTCTTCAGGGCGTCGTTGACCGCCTCGGTCCCGATGCCCTCGTTCTCACGCTCCTGGGGCGAGCGCGTGAGGACGGCGCGGGCCCGTGTGACGTCAGAGTCTGGCATTGCTATATAGTTCAACAGAACCGTCAAAAGTGTTTTTCCGTGACGGGAAAGATTTCTGCGGTCACGGTCGAAATCTGTTCCCCCAACGGGTGCCTCGCTACTCTAGCGCGTCGCGCCGTTCGTCCTCGGAAAGGGAGACGTGGCCGGGCGCGTGGTGACTGCAGTGCTCACACTCGTAGGAGATACCGCCGTCGTCGTAGGTTCTGACCGGGACTTTGAGCAGGAACAGCGCGTCTCGCTGTTTCCGTTCGATGACGGCGTCGGCGTTGCTACCACAGTTGGGACACCAGTCCTTGTCCGTTGCCGGTTCCTGCCAGGTGAGTTTGTGCCGGCCGAAGACGGCGTCGCTGTGGGCCTCGGATTTCGAGGTCTGGATGACCGCCTCGGGCGGGAGCGGGTCGGCATCCACTGCGTTGTCGAACCCGCTCTCGGCTGCCAGCGACTGCGAGAGATACGGACCGACACTGACAGTGTTGTCGCGGCCGACGAAAAACACCGTCACGTCGGCGTTCCGCCCCTCGATGCGGACCTCGTTGTCCCAGCCGACGACGTATACCGTGAGGTCGTGTGTCGCCTCCCTGATCGTCACCTCGTTTTTCGCACCGACGACTGAGACGCCGTCGCGGGGATCGGTCGCTTCCTTCGTGTGGTTCCAGCCGTTGACCGTGACTTCGTACTGTTCGGGGGCTTTCGTCGGTGCCGCCGAGTCGTCGTGAAAGACCTGTTCGACGCCGCCGGCGGTGACTTGTTCGGCCCCACCGTACTGGACGAACGCGTCCTCGATCTCGGTGATGACCACGTCGTCGGTGACGTCGTCGACGTAGCCGTCTTCCAGGTTCCCGGTCACAGCCGTGTCGACATCGGACCCGCCCAGCGATGGAGACCCCTCTACTGCGACATCGGTGAAGACGTACTCCGCATCGAGAAACGCCAGTTCGCCGTCGACGGCGTCGCCACGGACGTACACGTCCTCGGCTCCCCGGAGTCCGATCGTCTCCTCGCGGTGTTGCAGTCGTACGTCGCCGGAGAACTCGTCGGTTGGGGCGTTCCAATCGCCAGCCATACTTACCCCATCTACCGAAGCACGACACTTCAAACGGGGGGAAGATGATCGCCAGTTGAGATAAACGGAACTTATTTACCCCTGTACATACGTGGATGGAATATGGACAGACGATCGTTCCTCCGAAGCAGTTCGGCGTTGGTCGGAGGAGCCGCCCTGAGTTCCCTCGCCGGCTGTTTCGGCGGTAGCGGCAGCAGCTCCCCTCCACCCCGACGGGCACAGGTGTTCGAAGACGTCTCGCTGGACGGACGGCAGTTGCAGATCCAGTTCGTCTCGGACCCCAGAGTCGAATCTCGCGTCGAGACGACCGAGGGATCGCTGGCAGTGGGTCAGCTCTCCCCGGTCGGCGTCGCCAGTGGACAGAAAGGCGGCGGTGGCGCGGCGCGCGGGTCCGGATCCTACAGCAGCGCCCCGCGAGGCCGGCACGGCTGGGCGGTCTGGCACGCCGGCAACGACGACGACGACTGGCGGGAGAACCACCAAGACGAACTGCGAATGTACCCGGCCATGATCGGCGCGGCCGGCGTCGCCTATCTGGGCAGCGACCAGCGCTACGAGGACGACCCGCCGGACGCGGGGCCAGTCCCGTGGGACAAGAAGTGGGAGAACCAGCAGGACGGCGAGTCCCACACGGTCCCCCTCTCCGAAGCCGCACCCTCGGACGCCCCCCGGGAGGGGTGGTATCGCGTCGGGACGAAACTCGTCGGCGAGGAGTCCGGTACCGACTTCGGCTGGCAGGGTGCTGACTTCGAGATCGACAACGAGGGGACCTGGCAGATCGACAAGGCCTGGCACGTCCGGCCGCGCGTGTGAACCTCACCCCGGATGTCCCAGTCCGCGACCGACAGCAAGAACCAGATGGACAGTCCTGATTCTCCCCGGCGGTCGACGGTGACAGACCGGCGGTTCAAGCTCGGCTTGACCGTCGTCGTCGCCTTCTGTTCGATCGCGTACGAACTCGTCTACTCACAGTTTTTGACCGTCTTCTACGGCGGGACGGTGGTTCGGTACTCCATCACCATCGGGCTGTACATGTTCTCGCTGGGCATCGGCGCGTTGCTGTCGGGCCAGCTCGACGATCCCGAATCGAACCTCCTGCGGACCGAGGTGTATCTCTCCGTGGCCGGGCCGGTCGGGGCAGGGTTCATCATCGCGTTGAATTCCTTTCCGAACGTCGCCTTCCCGGGGAAATACACCGTCACGCTCGTCGCGGCACACCTGCCGATCATCGTGGTCGGTGTCCTCTCGGGGTTCGAGATTCCCCTGCTCGATTCACTCGTCGAGGACCGCGAGGGGTCACTGTTCTCGGCGATGGGGAGTCTCTACCCCCGCCGAGTCGTTCGTCGTGTCATGGGGCTGTTCTTCAGCGTCTCGGACTCGGAAGGCCGGTCGCTGTCCGAGGTCCTCGGCGCGGACTACATCGGGAGCCTCCTCGGGACTGTCGTCTACGCACTCGTGTTGTATCCCCGACTGGGGCTTGTCGTGACAGTGCTCGTGTTGGGGCTGCTCAACGCTCTTGCGGCCCTGGCGTTCGCGGCCTGGACGCTGACCGGCCGCTCGGAGACACTCTCCAGGCCGACCGTCGGAAACTGGCGTGCCGTACTCGTCGTTGGCCTGCTGGTGACGGGGACCTACGGCGGGCTGGTCGCCAACGGCGACGCGGTCGACCGGACGGTCACCGGTGCGTACATGGGCGATCGGATCGCCGACGAGTACCGTCCCGGTTCGGTCGAGATCGACGTACAGAGCTACGATACGACCGCCTACCAGCGGGTTACGATGTACGAGCGGCGCGTCTCGACCCACGCCGGCCCCGAGCAATGCCTGCGTCTCGATAGCGCCCTCCAGTTGTGTGATAGCTGGGTCGACTCCTACCACAGCGGTCTCGTCGACGTGCCCATGTCGATGTACGACGACCAGTCGTCGGTCGACGTGTTGCTCGTCGGCGGCGGTGACTACATCGCGGTGAACCATCTCCGGGACTACAACGTCTCGGTCGATCAAGTCGACATCGACGGGGAGTTCCTCGAATACACCAAGAACCGGAGCTACTTCGAACAGTTCCACGACGACGCCTACGAGTACGATCGACTGAACACCACCGTCGGTGACGCCTACACCTACCTCCGTGGAACCGACAAGGAGTACGATCTGATACTGCTTGACGTTCCCGGCGCGCGTAGCGACGACGCGCTCCCGTTGTACTCCCAGGAGTTCTACACGCTCTTGGATCAGCATCTGACCGATCGTGGCGTCGTCGTCTCTTGGGTGTACTCAGAGTACACCTACCCACAGCACAACAAGGCGTATCACAACACCGTCGCCGCCGCAGGATTCGACCGACACCTGCCGTACTCCGTGGTCGAGGACCTCGACGGTGACGGGGAGTACGAACGCGGGGAGCAGTTCTACGTCCTCTCGGACGGTCCCACGCCACGGCCGGATCTGGAACACGCCCGCGGAGCGTACGTCAGGAACAACGCGGATCGGTTGGGTCCCTTCGAGTGGCAGCGCCTCGCGACGTATCGTGGTATCAAGCCAAACAGCGTCTTCGATCCCAACTACGACATCATCGTCGGCTACACATGACACGAGAAACGCTCACGTTCGTCCACAGTTCGACCCCACCCACCGACGAGGTTACCGTCTACGACGAACTGACCCGGTCTTTCGTCGGTACCCAGTTCCGCTTCCGGGTGATCGGAAGCTCACACTACGTGAGCGCGTCGGAGTACGACTTCTACGAACTCTCGTCGTGTGATCCCGTCGACAGCAGTGGTGCGGTGATCCCCCTTGATACGGGTGGGGAGCGCCGCCGACTCAGCCACGAGACTGACCGGGTCAAATGCCAGACGGTGATCGAACACGAACCACTGGCAGCGTTCCCGTCCGAAGCGTCCTTCGACCTGGCGTACTGGTTCGGAGAGGACGCGGTCACGGCGATCGATCTCGGTGAGAACGGTTACGAGACCTACCACACGTATCCGGAGTACGATCTGACGCTGTACAGCCAAACCAGGTTCGTTCGACTTCCCGAGCGGGGGGAGGAACTGGTCAATGAGAGCGAGCGAACCGAACTCGCCAATCGGCCGGAGTGAGCGCCTGGCGGTTCACTCGGCCCCGACTGGGACGATCGTCACGGGAACGGTCGCCTCGTCCACGACGGCGAAGGCAGTGTTGCCCTGGGTGATGTTCTCGACGACACCTTTCGGGAGGTGGCCCATGACGATGTGGGAGATGTCGACATCGGCCGCGATATCGAGCAGTTCCTTCGCAGTCCGGGTGGCGTTGCGGTTCCCCTGGTGGGTGATGTACTCGACGGAGATGGTCGAAACGACTGTCTCGTCGCCGATGCGGTCCCGGGTCTCCTCACGGACCCGACGGGCGTCCGGGTTCGCGTCCGTCTGCTCGACGAGATGGACGATGTAGAGCTCCCGGTTCAGCCCGGCTCCCAACTCCGTCGCCACTTCGAGGACCCGATCACGCGCAGCGTCGTCAGCGATTGCTACGAGGATGGTCATGTACGGGTGTTTGTCCCGGAGGCGCATATCTCTGCTGTCGTCCAAGCAGGGACGGGCGTCGCTGTATCCCGTCCGGTGCTGTGTCTTGGTACCACTGGGTTTAATATACGAAATAATATAATAGACGTTCGGGCACGTTCCCGATATTGCGTATATACCTATAATCCGGGAGTCTGAACTGTCATCGTCGTTCGGTCACAACATATCAAAGATAGAAAAGGTACTTACGAGTGGGGCCCGTTTTCTCTGTTACAATGAACTGGAAACACCGCCGCAACGAGACCACGGCAGCACAGAAGCAGACAGAAACCCGCAGCGGGACGAAGTGGTCGTTCATCGCAGCGGCGACCGCCATCGCGTGACGGCCTCACAGACACGCGGTTTTTGAGACAGCGTCGTCGCTCGGTGAGTGGCTACATTACCGGGAGACGCCACGATGGTACGCTCTTTCCGTCGTATTTGTATCGGAAGTCGTCCGCTCGCTCTGTTGTCCGACCCCACTTGGAGTCGGTGGTGTCCCGGCGTCTGGCTCCCAGTGACGGACGTGCTCGGCGAGTCCCCCGAACTCCTCGCTCGCGTCCCCGGACGCCGGTGTGACACCGACGAGCATCACCAGATCACCCTCGTGGATCACCCTGGCGACGTAGACGGTAACGTTGACCGGATCAGCCTCGGGTGAGGCGACGACAGAGCCACCGAGCCGAGACATCTGAGTGTCCTGTCCGACCATCCGGACGGGGCTGTCGCTACGGACAGTCAGGTCCGTGACGTTGGTCACGTTCGACGGCAAGTAGGCCTCTCCCTGGTCGATGAAGAATCCGGACTGGTTCAAGACACGAGGGTCCGACCCATAGACCAGTGGGTTGAACGCGACCGGCCCGAGTTCGAGCGAGGACATCGAGACGACCGTCACCACAGAGGTGTTTGCCACGTCGACCGTCGCGTTCCCACTGGTCGGTGTCTCCGAGGGGGGACCTGCCGTCTGGTTCTCCGTCGAGAGTCCAGTTACGTACGTACTCACCCAGACTCTGAGACTCACGTTTCGGCCGACCCCCGGGACCGGGCTGTAGCTGGCGTTGAACGACGTGGTGTTCAACGACGTGTACCCCGCCTCGGAAACTGCCGGTTCTTCCACTGTCGCCGGTCGCGAATCGTAGAAGAGCAGCGGGCTGTCGTCGGTGACGACCAGCCAGCCGCCGACGAACACGGTCGCGATCACTACCAGAAACCCGACGGCGATCCCGAGGAAGAGGAGTTTCCAGTTCATACCCATGGTATCACTCCCCAAGGGTATGACGTTTATCTGTGACAATACCCAAACCACACGGTATCACCGCGATAAGCGGGAGCAAAGGTCGTCTAGACAGGAAAGACGTATATAGAAGGTCCGGCGTACCATGCTCAGTAAGTACCGGCCCGATTATGGCACCAGAGATGAACGAAGACAGGATCACCACTGCATTGCTCTCCGACTCAGCGTATGAGCGCGTCCGCTACGAGCGACACTCGTACTTCCGGCAGACAGTCCCGCGGACACTCGCGCTGCAGAGTGCGTCGCTCGGGATGCTAGCGCTTGTCCTCCCGATGTACGGACTCTATCCGACCAGCGCGACACAGTTCCTCCCGGCGATCGACCCAGTAGTCGCCTCACCGAAGGTCCTGTTGATGGGCGTGTTCGGCGGTCTCTTTCAGCTTATCGGTGCTGTACTGCTCGTCGGATCGGTATTCTATCGGGTCTCGAAGGCACCGTTGACAGAGGAGCAGGCCCACAGCGTCCTCAACGTGGAGGACTTCGCCCGGTACGTGGCGTTGGGTACGGGTGGAGTGGCGATCCTCGTAGCCACGCTGCTCTTTGCGATCGGCCTCGGCGGAGCCAGTGCGATCGAGTCCTACGTCGCAGTGATGGGACGGAACCCGTTCGCGGCGTCCGGACTAGGGATCTCGGTCAGTACCGTTTCGCTCCTGGCGTTCGTCTCTAGTGTCGTCGTCTTCTACGCCGGTCGGTTCCTGGCTGTCGAGATCGCTCTGTCACGTCTCAATCGACAGAACTGACTCCTGTGTCCCGTTACGACGCTGAGAGTGATGATTTACACTTCGATAGAGGGGTGTGCCCTCCGGAGAGATTCTGGACCGTGTCCCGACCACAGACCTATCAGTCTTGGGAACGTATCAATCAGGATGGCAGACGATAAGAGCGGCCGAGACAAGCAAGCACGAGACGCCGAGGAACGCCAGCGGGAACGTGAACTCGCTACGGAACTGGAGCGTGGCGACGAAGTAGAACCACCGGTGGACCCGGCGGAACTCACCGGGTTCGAGGCGGAACTCGAAGCGCTGACGTTCCCAACGACGGGGGTAGCGGTTGTGGCCGCGATCGGCGATCACGAGATCGAATCCACCGGGGGACGCTACAGTATCGCAGAGCTACTCCCCGAGACGGACGTGGAGACGTTTGACTCCCCGGATGCCATCCGGGTACAGGTACAGCGGCCGACAGTCGCCGCAGCGATGAAACAGGTCGTAGAAGCCAGCGAGACGGTTCGGAATGCGGAGTTCAGTTGGTCACAGCGCAAGGCCTACGAGAAGACCTTCGAGGAACTCGAATCGATCGACGCCGATGACGACGACGAGGGAATCCAGGTCATCAGCGATTGGATCACCGAGCGAGTTCGTGACAAAGAACGACTCCCGTCTTCCCGGGCGGTACGCCGAGAAGCGGCGAAATTCTGTCGGACGAACGGCTATCAGGTACGAGACGACGAGTGGCTCGGGGTATAACCCGACGATGTCCGTCGTTACTCGGTTGGAATCGTCTGTGGGCTTTATTGTGTTACCGGCGAAATCAGTTGTATGACACTCGATATAGCTGTCCCGGAACCACCGGATCTCTCGAACCGAGGAACCCCACGCGGGTTTGAGTGGGAAGAGGAGACACTCGGCTCGGAGGACTTCTACCGCGAGGACATCGAGGATCTGCTTCAGGAAGGAGCGTGGAAGGAGGGGTTCAGCGAATGGGCCGAGTACACGAGTCTCGATGAAACGCACGGGCGAACTGTCGACGATCTCGGCCTGTTCCAATCGTTCGACTTCTATTGGGACCCGAGCGAGGATCGCCTTCGCTTCGACGCCCCCACGATCTCGGACGACTGGCGGGAGCAGGAGGCGACCGAGTCGCTCGATTCGAGCACAGTTTCGATGATCGACGGTGAGTTGGACGATCTCGGCCGAGCGGTACAGGAGATGCTGGAAGACTACCTCGAACGGAACGACGAGGAGTCCGACTACGGGTGGGGTGAAGACACAGCCGGCAACCGCGAGGAGTGAGTCCAGTCGTCATAGCGGTTTCGGCGGCCGCCATCGAAGCGACGACAGCACCGTCATCGAATCCGAACCTCCCGAATCCCGGATGGGCTCCGAGTTGACGGGGTCTGCTCGGAGGGTCGATAGGCGCTCCCACACAGCGTGCTCGGGAGCCGGCCGAACACATCGATAGAGGGGTCTCCCGAACCCGGAGTCGTTCACTGATGGGAAACGACCCGGTGAAACGGAACACTTCGATAACGGTGTGTGTCAGACACAAATCGGCGTCAAGAGCATACACCCACAGCAACGACTCACGTTTCGTTGCGGAGTTGCGCGGTGACGACACTCTGTACTTCGTCGGAGGCGGCGACTTCGATCCGGGAATCCTCCCGGAGCGTCTCTAGGATCGTTGCCGGTCGCTCACCGAACTGGAATTCCAGAAACATCCCGGAGCTCGGACCGTGGCTTCGGCGCTCGAAGTCGACCAGCGAGTAGGTCGTCATCTCTTTCATCTTGTTGACGTAGGTCTCCTGATGATACTGGTCGGCGTCGATCGACTCAGTAAGGAATTGGTACACCTTGTAACCAGTCGTGCTACGGGCCGTACCGTCTTCCGTCTGTTCTGCGACGGCCGCTGTAGCGTAGAGACAGAGTTTCTTTTGCTGGCTGATCCCTCGAACGACCTCCAGAACGCGGTTTTTCTCGACCTTGTCCTGGGCAGCCCTGACGTGTCGTTCACGGACCCGCTCGTCACCTTGGCGCTCTGCGAGTTCGCCGGCGACCCGCATGAGGTCGATCGCCTTACGCGCGTCGCCGTGAGTCTGTGCGGCGAACGCCGCCGCGAGCGGAATGACGTCGTCGTCCAGGACGTCTTCGTGGAAGGCATCACGCCGCCGACGGAGGATCGCCTGGAGTTGATTGGCGTCGTAGTCGTCGAAGTGGACGTCCTCCGGCGTGAACGAGCTCAGTGCGCGGCTCCCGACGGACTCCATCATCTTCGTGTCGTTCGAGATCGCGACGACGGAAAGATACGCCGTCAGTTCGTCGTTGGCACCCGCCCGCGAGAGTTGATAGAGAAGGCGGGAAAACGCCGGTTCCTGTTTGTCGCGACGACCGACGAGCATATCTAACTCGTCGAGGACGAAGACGACCGAGTCGAAGTTCTCGTTGACGATCCGGAACAGTTCGTCCCACTTCTCTTTGGTCGCGACACCGTGTTTCGGGACCTCTACCTCGACGCCCGCTTCGTCTGCTGCACGGCAGGCGAGTTCGTAGACACCGACGCCCAGCGTGTCGATGTCCTGGCAGTTCACTTCGACGGTTCCGAACCGGATATCCCGGGACTCACAGATCCGACTGATGTTTTTACAGACTGCCTTGGTTATCAGCGATTTGCCGGTCCCCGAGGGACCGTATAGAAAGAGGTTCGGCGGCCGGTTGTCCCCGAGCGCGACCCTGAGCATCTTGGTGACTTCCTGCAGTTGCCTGTCCCGGCCGACGATCCGGTCTTCCGCAACGACGTGGTTCGGGTCGATGAGCGATCGATCCCGGATCAGTCCTTCCTGTTCGTCGAACTCCAGAAGCATCTCCTCGATCGACTGAGATCCAGTGTCCGACTGTGACTCCGATTCGGCCGATAGCTCGTCGGGCGACGAGTCGACGGTCGCTTCCGACGAGTCGACAGCATCCTGTTGCTCCGTAGGTGGCGGATCGGACTGTTCCTCCGAACTACCGATCCGCTCCGAGAGACTCGTCTGTTCCCCGTCCCCCCCGTTCGACGCCGCACGGCCCTCGGTGTTGTCCTGGGCGTCGTCCGTGTCCATGTCAGTTCCCAACGACGCTGGGCTTAAATAACTTCCCCACCCCTATCGATATGAAATACCGCTTCTCAGGAGGTTCACAGTCATTTCAGACGAGTGTGAGCGAGAGGGGCGGTAGATACGAGGGGTGGTCCGACGATGTGTGTCCTCCTGATGGGTGGGAACAGACACACCCCTCTATCGATGTGTTCGGGAGTAATGGGGGGGAGGGGTCAAAACGTCCGTCCAAACGGAGGGAACGTTCCAACTAGATCTACGATACGCGAGGGATACCAGGCCTGAAAGGGATGTTTCGGGTGTTCTCCGGAGTGAACCTATACTTCTAAATCAGCCAGTGAAGCGCTCTCTCTCCGGTCTTATCTCGTTCGTTCTTCTTCTAGTCGGTTCTAGCTAGCTAGTTCTAGTAGTGGACCCACACACACCTCTATCGAAGTGTTCAATCTGTACCTCCCTTCGTGTATCTCCATGGACAGACCACTGGACTCATCCATCTCTCACTCCATCATTCTCAACACTCCAAAGTTGCTTTGCTAGGTCTGCTACTGCCTATTATATACACTCTGTTTATCCTTCCCGGTTCTGCCCGTCCCTTCCATCTGACTAGTCGGCCCGGACCGGTGCCATCGTCCGACCCACACGATCGTCCTGAACACATCGATAGAGGGGTGTGTCTGTGCCGGCCGTCTCTCCATCGGTGGACGGGCAATCCCTCGACCAGACACCGTACTCACCAGTTTTGCCGTTTGAACCAGTGGTTTTCACCTCTGGCCTCTTTGTCGAGAAGACGTTCTCTGACTCTCCAACTGCTTCGGATCGCTCGTGAGTCTCTGTCTGATTCGATACGGCGACAGATCGATAGAGGTGTGTGGCCCTCCCTCTATCCCGGGAAAATACCCGTTGGAACACTTCGATAGAGGTGTGTCTGGTGGGTCTGGACGGACCCACTCGTATCCGAACACATCGATAGAGGTGTGTGGCGGTCGCCGTTGGCGGATAGCTTAACCAACAAGCCCGGATTGTCCCGGAGATTGTTGGTTAACACTTCACTCCCGATCTACCACCTCCCGATAGCGTCTTACAACCCGATCGCGACGCACTCAGGTCTGCCGAGCTGCCACTGATCAGGCTGGGGAACGTTCCCGCCGCCGAGCGGTACCGTCTTCGAGCGACCGCCGCACAGCCTCCTCGAATGCAGTCAATTCGACGTCGACGTAGTCGGTGATGCTATCGTCGGTGACCACGACCCTGTTCTTTAGCCCGTTGACGAGGGGTTTGGCCACACCGACGGGTACGTCGGTGACGAGCCCCAGCCACCGTGCCGACAGACCTGGCGTCAGCACTGGGACCGGGAGGATGAGCGGTCGCCGGCCGACGTGGAGCTTCGCGGTCCGGACGAGGATGTCCTGGTAAGTCAACACTTCCGGACCACCGATTTCGAAGGTCCGGCCGGCTGTGGCCGGCGCTTCTAATACTCCGACGAGATAGGCGATCACGTCGTCGATGTAGATCGGCTGACAGTCCGTCCGGACCCAACTCGGCGTCACCATCACGGGCAATCGCTCGGTGAGTTGCCGGATCACGGTGAAGCTGGCCGACCCGTCGCCGATGACGATGGCGGCCCTGAGCGCCGTCAGTGCGGCCTCCCCCTCACCGAGTAGCTGTTCGACCTCCCGCCTAGAGCGCAGGTGTTCCGAGAGATCCGCGTCGTCGTCACCCAGGCCACCGAGATAGATGATCCGACCGATCCCTGCCGCGTCGACGGCCTCGACGAAGTTCCGGGCTGCCCGGCGGTCGAGTTCGGAGAAGTCCCCGTCGGCGCCCATCGAGTGGATCAGATAGTACGCCGCATCGGCGGGTGGCAGTTTGAGATTCGAATCGAGTACGTCCCCCTCACGTACTTCGACCCCGGATGGCGGGTCGTACTCGCTGGGATCCCGAACCATCGCGACCACCTTGTGACCGGCTTCCAATAACGCAGGGACGAGATGGCCACCGACGAACCCGGTCGCTCCCGTCACGAGGACGCGCATATCCCTTGGTTGTTACTGGCGATAGTTAATTCCGCCCCCGGAACGGAAGCACGGATTCGCGAGGGCGACATAGTCACCGTGGCGTCTGAACCCCTTTTCCCTGTCTGAGAATTCCTCGGAACACGGCTGAGATCCGTACTACACGTGGTCGAGACCTATTCGGACGAACAAGCACCGTTATTCTGCTGTGGTGTCCCGAGCGTTGACCGCGACCACCGGGACCGATGCGTGTCTGATGACTCGTTCGGTCGTACTCCCGAGGAGAAACCTGCTGAGACCGGTCTGGCCGGCCGTCCCCATGGTCAGTAGATCGATCCCGTGCTCCTCGGCG
Source organism: Haloarcula halophila (assembly GCF_029278565.1). Taxonomy (NCBI): domain Archaea; kingdom Methanobacteriati; phylum Methanobacteriota; class Halobacteria; order Halobacteriales; family Haloarculaceae; genus Haloarcula; species Haloarcula halophila. The sequence continues at coordinate 127,284 of NZ_CP119560.1, forward strand.
TAGTCGAGGATATCGCGTGCGGGATACCCCTCCAGGACCTCGGTCTCGACAGTACAGCCTGCCTCTCGGATTCGGTCGGCCGCGGAGTCGACTGCCGACTGGCCGTTCTCGCGTAACGTCTGCAACAATCCAACAGGGAGTGGCTGGTCAGGGCCGCTCGATACTGCACCGAGGTTGACGACGTTGATCACGTGGACGGTGGCGTCGAAAGCACTCGCCAGGGCGAGACAGTGATCGACGGTGGCTGTGGCCCGTTCGCTCCCGTCGGTGGGAAAGAGAATGTCGTCGTAGCCGGAGACCGGGGCGTCGTCGTCCTGTGCCCGAACAGTAAGGACGGGGACTGGCGACTGCCGGACCACGTCTTCTGTGACACTCCCCGCGACGAAGCGGCGGACACCCGTCCGGCCGTGGGTCCCCATACTCACGAGGTCGATATCGCGACTCTCGACGAAGTCGAGGATGGCATCCGAGGGCGACCCCTCCACGACGTGTCCCTCCACCGACTCGGCCGCTGTGAGTGCCTCGATCGCGTCGATCGATTCCCGTCCTCTCTCACGCAGTCGCTCGACGTAGTCGTCAGTGACACCCCCGGCGTTGATCGGCCCGGCCGCGGCGTCCACGTCGACAACGGTGAGAACGTGAACAGTCGCGTCGAAAGCGTCTGCGAGTGCGAGCGCGTGTGCTGCCGCGCGGAGCGCGTGATCGCTGCCGTCTGTCGGAACGAGGATGGTATCGTACATGGCTGGAATCACTGAAGGGCGGCCTCGAACCCCCTCTATGGCTGTAATCGACGGTTCGACGGGACCTGTGTTAAGCGTTCGTGGTCGGAAACTGATCCGACGGACGACTGCCCCATACCGGGAGAGCACCGACGTGGACGTGCGTTAGACGGGCCACACGACCGACTCTGTTCACCCTCCCTCTCGACGGTGACACTCCAGAGACGGATATATACTCTCAATAGTAGTTTTTCGGGAACAATAGCGAAAAAACCCGACATACCACTCAATACTGATATATGTAGCTCATAGCACAGTTAATGGGTCCATGGTTGCCGCATGTAGGTGATGGCACGCAGTACGAAGTCCGGAGATGGCGTATCGAGACGACAGTTCGTTACCGGCGCGGGCGCGGTCGGCGTCGCCGCACTCGCCGGCTGTACCGGCGGGAGCGGCGAATCGAGTGACGGTGGAAGCGGCGGTTCGAGTGACGGTGGGAGCGGCGGTTCGAACGACGGCGGGAGCACCGGCGGGAGCGGCGGTGGTTCGTCGAACACGATCGAGTTCTGGCACATCTTCGGTGACGAACTCGGATCGACGCTGGAAGATATGGCCGGTGAGTTCTCCCAGCAAACCGACGGGGTGACCATCGAGGCGGTCAACAACGGCGGGTACCGGCAGAACCTCAATCAGGCGCTCCAGGCCTCGCGAGCAGGTGACCCGCCCGGAATCATCCAGATCTTCGAGATCGGGACACGGCTGGCGCTGGACAGCGGTGCGTTCACGCCCATCGGCGAGATCCTGCCCCAGGACCAGATGAACCTCGACGACTTCCTCCCCTCGGTCCTGAACTACTACCGGATCGACGGGACCCTCAACTCGATGCCGTTCAACTCCTCGAACACGATCATGCTGTACAACAAAACCGCCTTCGAGGAGGCCGGTCTCGATCCCGAGTCCCCGCCACGATCGCTGGCGGAGGTCCGCAGCGCGGCCGAGACCATCGTCGATCAGACGGAGATGGAGCAGGGGATCACCTGGCCCAACCACACGTGGATGCAGGTCGAACAGCAGTTCGCCAAACAGGACCAGACCCTCGTCAACAACCAGAACGGCCGCTCGGGACGTCCCACCCAGACGAACTTCGACAGCGAAGCGGGCCGGAACGTCTACAACTGGTGGAAGGAGATGGCCGACGCAGGGCTGTATCTGAACCCGGGCATCGAGGCCTGGGGCGAAGCGCGTCAGGCGTTCCTGACCGGGAAAGTCCCGATGTTGTGGGACTCGACCTCGAACATGGTCTCGATGAAATCCGGCGCACAGGAGAACGGCTTCGAACTCGGGTCGGCGTATCTCCCGACCCCCGACGGCGACAACACCGGCGTCGTCATCGGCGGGGGATCGCTGTGGGTCCCCGACGCGCTCTCAGACGAGAAGAAGGAAGCCGCTGGAGAGTTCGTCGCTCACCTGACTGGGACCGAGCAACAGGCTCGCTGGCACCGCAACAGCGGCTACTTCCCCGTCCGACAGAGCGCGATCGACCAACTGACCGACGACGGCTGGTTCGAGGAGAACCCCAACTTCCGGACCGCCTTCGACCAACTCCAGGACACACAGGACACTCCCGCGACGCGGGGTGCCGTGATGGGCGTGTTCCCCGAAGCGCGAACGATCAACGAGGAGCTCTCCGTCAGCATCATCAACGGCGAGGTCGGGGTCCAGGAAGGACTCTCGGAGATGGACACGCAGGTCGAAGAGGCGCTCAGCGGCTACAGCGGGAACTACGACGGTAGCGAATAACCACGGGAGCATGTCGACCCAAACGAAACCGTACGATTCCATCCCGCAGGCTGCCGTTCTCCTCCTCCCGACAGCGGTGGTGCTGGTCGCGTTCCTCTACTATCCGGGTCTGGAGACGTTCCGGCTGAGCCTGTACGAGACGCTGTTTCTGGGCCAACAGACCAACTGGGTCGGCCTCGGGAACTTCGCCGAGCTAGCGACCTCGTCGGCCTACCACAACAGTTTCCTGATCACGGTCCTGTTCGCGGCGATCGTCGTCGTCGGGACCCTCTCGCTGTCGCTCGTGATCAGCTACATGCTCTTTCACGTCGAGGTCGGTTCCTCGACGTATCTCGTCGCGGCCATCTGGCCGTACGCGCTCCCACCGGCTGTAGCGGCTATCCTGCTGAACTTCCTCCTCCATCCGAACCTCGGTATCTTCACCCACTATCTGGAACTGCTGACGCCGTTCACGCTCGATTGGTTCAACAGCGGCCCCCAGGCGTTCGGGGTCGTCGCGGTCGTCGCCATCTGGAAGCAGTTGGGCTACAACATCATCTTCCTCGTGGCGGCACTGAACAACGTCCCCGAGAGCCTCCGGGAGACGGCACGGATCGACGGCGTCGGGCACCTCCGACTGCTGTACAAGGTGTATATCCCGCTCGTCTCCCCGACGCTCGTCTTCCTCGCCGTGATGAACACGATCTACTCCTTCTTCTCGACGTTCCCGCTCGTGGACCTGATGACCAGCGGCGGACCGAGCGACGCGACGAACTTCCTCATCTTCAAGCTCTACCGTGACGCCTTCGAGTTCAGCAGTCTGGGCCTGGCGTCGGCCGAATCAGTCGTGCTGTTCGTCCTCGTGGCGATCCTGATGTACGGGCAGATCAGACTCTCGGACGAGTACGCACAGTACGGGGTGTGACAATGGGAACGAAAACACAACAGACGACAGTTGCCGACGCGGTCGAGACACGGCTCCCGGGGAACCTCACGATGCACGCCGGACTCGTCGGGGCTATCGCTCTGATGTCGGCCCCCCTCGTGCTCGCGCTCGTGATGAGCACCCAGACCACCACCGAGGTGTACCAGGTGACGAACCTCGGCATCGGCAGTCAGGGACTCAGCAACTACCAGACGGCGCTCACGGAGTACGGGTTCGCGAACTACATGCTCAACTCGCTCGTGATGAGCGTCGTCATCGTGGTCGGCAAGGTCACCCTGTCACTGCTTGCCGCCCTGGCGCTCGTCTACTACGACTTCCCCTTCCAGCGAGGGGTGTTCATGTTCGTCCTGCTGACGCTGTTGCTTCCCGTCCCGGTCCGGATCGTTCCGCTGTTCCAGCTGATGGCGGACCTGGGGTGGACGAACACCCTGCTGGCGCTGACCGGCCCCTACATCGCCAGTGCGACCGCCGTCTTCCTGTTCCGACAGCATTTCATGTCGATCCCCTCGTCGCTGGTCGAGGCGGCACGCCTCGACGGGGTCGGGCCGCTGACGTTCTTGGTCAAGGTGTTGATCCCGATGTCCCGGGGAATGATCGCCGGCGTCGCCGTCATCACGTTCATCTACGCTTGGAACCAGTTCCTCTGGCCGCTGGTCGCGGTCACGGACAAGAGTAGCCAGGTCGTCCAGGTCGGGATTCGCTACATCCAGGGATCGGCTCAGGCCGGACTCACGCGGTGGGGCCTGATCATGGCCGGCGCGGTGTTGGCACTCCTGCCACCGCTGCTCGTCCTGATCGCACTCCATCGGCCGCTCCTCGAAACGTTCGCTATCCAGCAGAAGTGAGAGTCATGAGCACGATCGAACTACAGAACCTACAGAAGCGATACGACGACGTTCGCGCGGTGAAAGGCATCGATCTGACGGTCCGTGACGGCGAGTTTCTCGTCGTCGTCGGCCCCTCCGGCTGTGGGAAGTCGACCACGCTGCGGACGATCGCCGGCCTCGAATCGGCGACCGACGGGGAGATACTGCTCGGCGGCGAGGTGGTCACCGACCGACCACCCAAGGAGCGGAGCGTCGCGATGGTGTTCCAGAACTACGCGCTGTACCCGCACATGTCCGCGGCCCAGAACATGCGTTTCGGGATGAAATCCGTCGGCGACTACTCGACCGAGGAGATCGAGCGTCGGGTCGATGACGCCGCCGAGACGCTCGACATCGAGGACCTACTGGACCGGAAACCCGAGGCGCTGTCCGGCGGCGAGCGCCAGCGCGTGGCGATCGGCCGCGCGCTCGTCCGTGAACCCGACGTGTTCCTGCTGGACGAACCCCTCTCGAACCTCGACGCGAAGCTCCGGGTCCAGATGCGGGCCGAACTCCTGAAACTCCACCGCGATCTGGACGCCACGACAGTGTACGTCACCCACGATCAAACCGAGGCGATGACACTCGGTGACCGCGTCGCGGTGTTGAACGAGGGTCGGTTACAGCAGGTCGCAGCCCCACAGGAACTCTACGACTACCCGGCCAACCGGTTCGTCGCGGAGTTCGTCGGCGAACCGGCGATGAACGTGTTCACGACCGGCCTTCGACACCACGACGAACGAGTGGTCGTCGACCACGACGGGTTCACGGTCACGCTTCCCGCGGCGGACCGCATCCCGGCGACCGACGACGAAGTCGCCTTCGGCGTCCGTCCCGAAGACATCTCTCTGGCAGCGAACTGTCCGTCCGGTTCGGAGACGTTCACGGCGACCGTCACCGTCCGGGAACCACTCGGCGAGTTGTTGTTGCTACACTGTGACGTCGGTGGTGGCGAACTCCGGACCAAGGTCGAACCCCGGAGCGAGATCTACCCCGGCGACACCGTCGAACTCGGGTTCGACGACGACCGGCTCCACCTGTTCGACATCGAGTCGGGGGAAGCGCTGTATCACTCGGCACCACAACCGGCGGGAACCAGCGTGGAACCCAGCGACGCCGTGCCGACGCAGTCCCGGTAAGGTTCCGGGGATCGACCGTTTTCCAGCGAAACTTGTCCGTGTCATTCCCTTTCTCTCTGCCTACACAGTATAGCTATACCGTATCACTATTTTGGTACGCCCGTTCGCCGTCGCCGGTGAGAAACCGACCGGGGACGGACCCACAGCGGACACGACCAACTGTTATGCCTCCGGACCTGTATGATCCGGTATGGAGACGAGACCACTCGGCGACACCGGACACGACAGCAGCGTCATGACCTTCGGTGCGATCGCGCTCAGCTTGCTAGAACAGGAGGGTGCCAACCAGATGGTCGAACTGGTGTTGGACCACGGCGTCAACCACTTCGACGTGGCACCGGCCTACGGCGACGCGGAGCTGAAACTCGGACCGAAACTCCGCCAGCACCGCGAGGATATCTTCCTGGGCTGTAAGACACAGGAGCGAGGGTACGAGGGCGCGAAACGGAAACTAGACCGTTCGCTGGACCGGCTCGGCGTCGATCACATCGACCTCTATCAGGTCCACGGCCTGGAGTACGACTCGGAACTCGACGAGATCACGGGCGAGGACGGGGCGTTGCGGGCGTTCCGGGAGGCCAAGGAGACCGGAAAGATCGGCCATATCGGACTCACGAGCCACGGCAACCCCGGGCTGATTCGCGATGCGATCGATCGCATCGACGACCTGGAGACGCTGATGTTCCCGCTGAACCCGGTGGTCGTCGGAAAAGACGACGCCGAACACGACTACGCCGGAGTGTTACAGGCCGCCGAGGAAGCCGGGATCGGGACGCTCGGGATCAAAGCGTTCGCGAAGGGTCGGTGGCCCTCGACCGACGACCTCCCCGAGACCGACCGGCCGTACGCGAACTGGTACGAACCGGTCGACTCCCCCGAGGAGATCGCCGAACGGTTCGACTTCGCCGCCTCGCGTGGCCTGACAAGCGTCGTCAGCCCCGGCGACCCGAAACTGGTCGCGATGGTCCTCCAGGCCGCCAGTCAGTACGACGGCATGGACGAGGCGGCCCAGCGCTCGCTCGTCGAACGGCTCCGCCACGACGAGAGCCCGGTGCCGGAACAACTCCACCACTGAGGGATGGACGTTCCCGAGACGGTCCGGGCGGCGCTGGCGGATGTCTCCGTCGAGGGCACGACGTGTCTGGAAGCCGGCGCCGGCGTCGGAAACACGACGGCCGGGCTGCTCGGGGCCGGTGCACGGCGGGTGTACGCGGTGACCAAAGATCGGGACCACGCCCGGACGGTCCGTGAGCGGGTCGGCCACGCCGACGGCAGACTCCACGTCCTTCAGGCCGACCTCAGATCCCTCCCCGTCGATGCCGAGACGGTCGACGTGATCACGGCCCACGGACTCTGTAACGTCCTCCCACCGGCCGCCCTCGACGCTGTCGTCACGGAGCTGTCCCGCGTCGCTACCCCGGGCTGTCGGCTCGTGGTCGACGACTACGACCCGCCGCCGGCGGACTCGGGCGTCAGCACGCTGTTCGGGCTGGAGAACGCAGCTGCGAACGCTACTACCGGGACGCCGGCACTCTCGTTTTACCCGTCCGGGGCGCTCCGACGCTGGTTCGAAGGTGCCGGCTGGGAGTTCCAGCGCGAGCGGACGCTGCTCGATCCGGTGCCGTGGACACGCTCACATCTGTCGGCACACACGGCGGTGATCGAGGAGTTGGCTGCCGAAGACGGGTCGGCGCACCTCCGATCGCTCCGCGACAGGGCGAGATCCCTCGTCGAGGGGATCGAACAGGAATCGGTCGGTCGGATGTACAGCCTCGCGTTTACCTTTCCGGACGCCGACTGAGTTGGGCACTACCACCAGCTACCGTCTCACTCGACAACGACGGCGTCCTGCAACCGTGCGACAGCAGTCAGGACCGGGAACGTCCAGGGTTGGTCGGCGTAGAGGTGGACACAGAGCGAGCGGCCGTCGATCGGCGACGGGGAGATCCGCCCGTGGACGACGGACTGCCGGTCCCGGATAATCTCGTCGAGTCGAGTTTCGAACTCCGCCTTGTACCAGTCCTGGATGAGCACGTCGTCGAGTCCCTCGACGATCTCTTTGATCGCACTGTCGGCTGTCGCGAGCGCGGTGGCTTCCTCGGCGAGTACGTCCGCGTAGGCAGTCCGGTCGTCGATCGTCCGATCGATTGCGGTCAGAAGCGCAGACCGTTGCTGGGGAGTGATCGTGTTCGTGGGCGAGTCGACGACTGCTGCGGCGGGATCTCCGAGTTCGGCGAGCATGTGTTGCGACAGCGACTCGTCGTAGACCGCCTCGTAGTGTGGAACGCTCATCACAGTCGATTCGAAGGTCTCACACAGTCGCTCGACTTGGTCGGGCTGACTGTCGAGACCGACGACGGACCGCTGACGCTTCGACGGCGACACTGTGACGGGACGGAGGTCGGCCACCGCCGTCCTGAACGCTTCGAAGGCCGACCGCTCGGCCGCGATCTCCTCGCGTTCCCGGGCGACTCTGCCTTGTGCGTCGGATATGGGCTCTCTAACGTGGTGTCTGAAGACCCTGAGATACTGTCGTGGGCCGTCAGGGAGGGTGGTTTCGGCCATGTCTATGTTATGGATTACCATGTAACTAAAATGTTTGTTTTACATATCTCCCGATCTCGGAATATATCGGGAACATACGAAATAATGTATGGTAAAAACAACTGAAAAAATTTGATACGGTGTCGATCCGCGGCCGTCGTCCTCATGGTATTTCAACGTGCGAATCCAAGACTCTCTATGACCGACGACCGTACCCGACGCCGATACCTGGCCACGTTGGCTGGTGTGGCGACGGTCGGTATGGCGGGGTGTACGACCGACTCTGGCGGCGAGACACCGACGGGGACACAGACCGATCCCGATACCGGGACGGGACAGACGGCGACGACGGCGTCGACAGAGCTACCCGACGCCGTGGGGCTCGACCCGCTGACGACAGCGCTCTCGGCACCGCTGGATGTCGTCTTCCCGTCGGACATCGACGCTCGGTATATCGCCCAACAGGAGGGTATCGTCGCCAGACACGGTCCCGACGGCCTCGCGTCGACGCCGTTCCTGGACCTCCGGGACGCCGTAACCACCGGCGGGGAGAAGGGGGTGCTCGGACTGGCGCTCCATCCCGAATTCGAACAGAACCGTCGGTTCTACGTCCGCTACAGCGCCCCAGGCCGACCGGGGCTCCCCTCGGGATACAGCCACACGTTCGTCCTCAGCGAATTCCGGGCGACTGACGACGGGACGCGGGCCAGACGCGACTCCGAACGCACTCTTTTGGAGATCCACCAGCCACAGAGTAACCACAACGCCGGCTCGATCGCGTTCGGCCCCGATGGGTACCTCTACGTCGGCGTCGGCGACGGCGGAGCCGGCGGGGACCAGGGACGCGGTCACGTCGAGGACTGGTACGACGGCGTCGGCGGCGGCAACGGCCAGGACGTCACGGAGAACCTGCTGGGAAGCATCCTCAGGATCGACGTGGACAACCACGACGATGGGCGGGCGTATGCGATCCCCAAAGAGAACCCGCTTGTCGGCCGGACGGGACTCGACGAACAGTACGCCTGGGGACTCCGCAATCCGTGGCGGTTCTCCTTCGACGGCTCGGAGTTCTTCGTCGGTGACGTCGGGCAGGGTCGCTTCGAGGAGGTCGACCTCGTCGAGCGGGGCGGCAACTACGGCTGGAACGTCCGCGAGGGGACCCACTGTTACCAGGCCTCGGAGTGTCCCGATCGGACGCCAGATTCGGTCCGTGGCGGCGAACCTCTCCGGGACCCGATCGTCGAGTACCCACACGAGGGCGCGCCCGTCAGCGGTCTCTCCGTCATCGGCGGCTACGTCTATCGGGGTGACGCGCTCCCGAGCCTCGACGGGCGGTACGTCTTCGGCGACTACGTCGCGCAGGGGCGACTGTTCGTGGCGAGCCGACCCGCTGCGGGACGGCAGTGGCCGACGACGACCCTCCCGGTGAGGGAGGAAGATACCGGAAAACTCGCCCAGGTTCGATCGTTCGGGCGTGACGCGGACGGCGAACTCTACGTGGTGACAAACGGGGAGTCCGACGCCGGACTCCACCGGATCGTCCCGGCCTGATCAGTCGTCGTACGGCCAGTCACCGGTCAGTCGCATCCCCGTGGCCTTCCCCTCGGCCTCCAGGCGTCGGGCGACTTCCTTGGGGTCTCGATGGCTCGGCTCGAACCCCTCACTGGCGAAGGCGACGGCCAGTTCCGTCAGAACGACTGCCTGTTCGCGCAGCGTTCGCACGTCCAGTTTCTCCAGGGTGTCGGCGTGGGTGTGTGCCCAGCCCCGCCCAGCGTCGGCGGTCTCGCTCATGACGTGACAGCCGGGCACTCCCCACTGGACGAACGGCCAGTGATCGCTGTGTGGCCCCTGTCGGGGCGTCGTCGCGGTGGCGTGATCGAGGCGATCGGACACCTCGTCGACGGCTTCCTTGATCGCCGCGAAGTCGTGGGTGTGAAACTCCAGGGTGCGCTCGCGAACGACGCCGTCGAAGTTGAGGACGGCGTCGACTGTATCCAGGTCCCGCTTCGCTGCCAGCCGCTCGGAGCCGACCAGTCCGACCTCTTCGGCCCCGAAGGCGACGAACTCGACGCGTCGGTCTAGTTCCCCCTCGCGGGCGGCCAGCGCGCGGGCGACCTCGACAAGCATCGCCGTCCCGGCGCCGTTGTCCAGCGCGCCCTCGGCGATGTCGTGTGCATCGACGTGGCTCGTCACCAGTACCGTCCCCTCGGTCTCCGGGCCGAGTTCGGCGTGGACGTTCCGGCTCGTGGCCGCCGGCGTCTCACAGTCGACGCTGACGGCGACCGGCTCGCCGTCGTACCGACGGGAGAGGCGAGCGCCGGTCTCGCGGGCGACGCCGACCGCCGGGATCGCACCGAGCGGATCGGTCTGGGTCCCGACGCTCCCCGTCGGCGGAACCATCCCCTCGACGTGGTTGCGGTAGACGAACCCGGCCGCGCCGGCGTCGACGGCGCGGTAGTACTTCTCCCGACGGTGGATGAACCGGTCGTACCAGTCGGGCACGTCCGAGCGGACCATGACGATCTTGCCCGCACAGTCCGTCTGTTCGAACTCCTCCGGCAGCCCGTAGCCCAGGTCGATCAGTTCCCCGCTGGCGTCGCCGGCCGGCGATCGGGGTAACGCGATGACCTCGTGGTCGGCCGTCGCGACTGGCTCGCCGTCGGCCGAGACCCCGCTGTCGCCCCGCTCCCAGCCCTGTATGTCGAACGGTTCCAACCGGACGGTCTCTGCGTATTCGGCCAGTGCGTCCCGGGTCGCCTCGGCGGCGGCCCGTTCGCCGTCGCTACCGGCCATCCGGTTCCCGATGTCGACGAGGCGCTCTAAGTGCGACCAACCCACGTCGCTCGTGATCGTCTCGCCGATCCAGGCGGTGTCCGTCATGGACCCACGTGCGTCCCCGGTCGGTTTGAAACCACTGGACGGGACAATCCGTTGCTCGGCGGCGCATATCGCGGACCGCTCGACGACGCCTCCAGGGAGTCGTCTCCGAACTGGATCGACCACCACATCGGGGAGTCCGATCGGACGGTCCCGACCACAGGTTACAGGGGGCAAGCCACCACAGATGAGGTATGACCGACGCGTCCGACCCCGAGGAATCCGATGGACTCCCACGCTACCTGAAGGTCATCATCGCCGTCGCGGCCCTCGTCATCCTGTTCGTCCTCGTGATCGACCTCCTGACGTTCGCGAGCGCCCTGTAACTGGTCGACGGATGACCACCTATCGCATCGTCGAGACCGGAACGCGCCTCAACGGGCTCGAACTGGACCTGCATCTGTTGTTGGGCACCTGGACCGTCCGCGACCGGGACGGCGAGACGTGGCACGTCCGGACCAGGGAGGGCGACGAGCTGACCGTTACGCCAGTCCCGGACTGAGCGTTCCCGACCGAAGCAGCTTTGTGACATACGCCCAAACCTGGTACCAGCGATGCTCCCAATCGATCCGACGACTATCGACCCGGCAGATATCGGCGAGAAGCGGACGACACTGGAGATGGACCACGAGGAAGCCGTCGAACACGTCCGCGAGACGTTCGCGGACGCCGGATTCGGGTTCCCGGCCGAGTTCTCCCCGTCGGAGCTACTCAACGAGAAAGTCGACGCCGACCGTGCCCCCTACTACGTCCTGGGCGCGTGTAACCCGGCGGTCGCCGACCGGGCCCTGGACGCTTCCGACAACCGGCTCGGCGGGCTCTTCCCCTGTAACGTCGTCGTCTGGCAGGAGGAACCCGGTCTCCAGACGGTCTATCACGTCAGCATCATGCGCCTCGCCCGGTTGACCGGGATGGCTCCGGACGACGACGAGATGGCCGACATCATCGACCAGACCGGCGAACTCGTCGAGGAAGCGTACGAGAACCTCTAGATCAGGAGCTGTACTGCTCGATCTTGGCGACGAGTTCGTCCTTCTGCTGGACCCCGACAAGCTGCTCGACCGACTCGCCGTCGGCGAACAGGACCAGTGTCGGGACCCCCCGGACGCCGTACTCGCCGGCGAGTTGCTGGTTCGCGTCGACGTCGATCTTCGCGACCGCCGCCGGAGTCTCCGCTGCGATCTCCTCGACGACCGGCGCGATCATCTGACACGGGCCACACCAGTCGGCGTAGAAATCAGCTACCACGACGTCGTAACGCTCGACGGCCTCGGAGAGATCCGCGCTCGAACCGATCCGGATCGGATCGGCAGGGCTGTGCGTTCCGGTATCACCGTTGGACTGCAGGTTCTCGATCTTCTGTTCCCTGAGTTCTTCGATGGTGTCGTTGTCGCTCATCGTCGGAACTAGGTGATACACACGCTTAACTGTTTTGCGATATTTGTACAATACACACTACTAGAACGCGTCCGGACAGCGTTGTGTACCGGCCTCACTGGACTGTCGGGGACGCCCTCACGCGACGCGCCGACGTTCGAAGAAAGGTGACCTGTCTACGGGTCTGGCGCTCGTTGGGGTGGGTACTATTCTGTGGGGACAGACTGTGGCTGGTCGTATTTCTCGCGGAACTCCCGGATCAGTTGCCCCATCTTCGCGTACCAGTCGTTGAGCATCCGCTGCATGTCCTCGGCCATCTCGTCGGGGTCGGTCGGATGGTAGACGTGGTAGTAGCCGCCGTGGTCGTAGTTGACCTGCTCTTTCTGGATAAACCCCGCGTCGAGCAGTCGTTGGACGGACCGATAGGCGGTCGAGTGGTCCCGGTCGACTGCTTCCGCGATCTCCTCGACAGTCATCGAACCACCCGCAGCCGTGATGTGCCCGAAGACCTCCCGGTCTAACTGCTTTAGTCCGTGGAAACACTCCAACAACCCTTCACAGTCCATATCCTGCTGGAGGTACTCACTCATCGAATCTGGCATGTGTAACTGATCGTACTTCTCTGGCGAGTATAAGTGTGTGGATCTTCTGCATTACTACCCTATCGCCGCTGACGGGGCCGTTCGGCCCGTCTCTGACGGTGTGTGGTCCGTAACCGAGTCCCGCGTGGCTAACAGCGACAGAGCGGGCCGGCTCAACTGGTCGCGACGACGACGAAGGTGTCGGGCCGTTCCACGCTGTGGTCGACGGTAAAGCCCGCCGCCTGGAATTTCTCGACTGCCGCCGCGGCGTCGTAGCGCTCGTCCAGGGGCGGTCCCGGCTCACCGGTCCCTTCCGCCGTCCAGTCGACCGTGACGACACGGCCGCCGTCGGCCGTCACACGGTCGAGTTCCCGCAGACTCTCCGGGGTCGCGAACTCGTGGAAGGTCATCGTCGAGAACGCGGCGTCGAGTTCCCCGTCGGCGAACGGGAGCGAGGCGATGTCGCTGGTCACCGGGTCGACGTTCTCCGGCATCCCCTTCGACCGGTAGTAGTCGTGCATCTCCGCCTGGACGTCGACCGCGTAGACGCTCCCGACGAACGGCGCGACCTCGTCCGTGTAGAACCCGGTTCCGCTCCCCAGGTCCGCGACGACTGCCTCCCGGTCGACTGCCATGTGACCGAGCAGTTCGTCCCGTGAACAGTACCGGAACCGCGAGAGGTCTTCGAGGTCGGCGGCCCGCTCCGCGTCGAACGTGTGAAACCCCATCAGTCGGACGCTCCCGCGGTTGCGACGGCGTTTTGGTCCGTCCGGCCGTCGGCGTTAGCGACGCCTGCGAGTGCTGTCATCGTACGTCCCTAGCGGTGCCAGAGGGCCAAGAAGATTCAGGTAGCGGTTGGTCGAGAGTCGACGGGGGACCGGCCCGCTTCCGCCCCGGCAGTCGGTACCCATTCGTATCCCGACCGCGTTGGCTGGGGTACAGACAGATGGACGCCGATTCCGCCCCCCGCATGATCGCTCACCGTGGCTTCGCCGGCGCTGCCCCCGAAAACACCGTCCCGGCCGTCGAGTACGCTTGCCGGCACGACGAGACCGACATGGTCGAGGTCGACGTGGTCCCCACGGCCGACGGGACGGTCGTCTGCTTTCACGACTCCCATCTCCACGAGACCGACGAGAGCCGAGGGATCACCGACGCCGAGGGGACGGTCTGGGAGACGGCCACCGAGACGGTGCTGGACGCACGCGTCCTCGGCACACACGCGACAGTTCCGACCCTCGATGCCGTCCTCGACGTGCTCCCCGACGGCGTCGGTATCAACGTCGAACTGAAACACCCCGCCGGCCCGGTCGCCCCGATCACCGACGCGCTCGCGCTGGCCCAGCCACGGCGCGCACGCGGGCGGTGGCAGCCGTTCGTCGACGACGTGCTGACCGTGCTGGACGGCTTCGACGGCCGGGTGCTGCTCTCCTCGTTCTACGAGGGCGCGCTCGCGGCGGCCGACGCTGCCGGGAGCGGACACCCCCTCGCCGTCATCACCGCCGAATCCTTCGCTGACGGGCTGACGACGGCGGCTCGCTACGACGCGACGGCGATCCACCCACCCTGGCAACTCGTCACCGAGACCGATGTCGTCACCGAAGCCCACGACCGTGATATGGCAGTCAACGTCTGGACCGTCGACACCTGGCACCGTGGCGCGACCCTCGCCGACGCCGGCGTGGACGGGCTGATCGCCGACTATCCGGGCCTGACTGCCTGGGGCAGCGGGACAGCAGGCTCGGTCGACAGTCGGTAGCTCCGGGACGGAACTGTTCCCTTTTTCACCGTCGACCGACGACCGGTGAGTATGGGACGTTCGCGACTCGGCATCTGTCTGCTGCTCTTGGTCGTCCTGGCTGGCTGTAACGCCCTCGGTGGGCCAGGGGGAGAGACTCCCACGGACGCGAACACGACGGTCTCGGGACCGAACGCCGTTCCCGGCGTCACCGACGGACAGCTCACCGACTCGCAGGCGCTGCTCGATGCACACGCCCAGTCGATGCTCGCCACCGGGTTCGAGAACGATTACCGGGCGAACCGGTCGGCCGTCCGGAACGGACAGGTCGTCACGATCGTCGGCCGACAGCGGACCCTCGTCGAGGCCAACAAGACCGAATACCGGTATCGGGTGACGTCCGGAGCCGGGACGCCGACCTCTCAGTTCGACACCTGGGGGAACCAGAGCATGCAAGTCCTGCGCGGACAGGTGGGCGATACCGTCCGGTACTCCACCGGCGCACCGGCGACCGCCGCCGATCTCACTGGAACCGGCGCACTGGGTCCGTATCTCACCGCGTCGTCTTTCGAGGTCGTCGATAGCCGGTCCAGTGACGGTCGATATCTGGTAACGCTGGAAGCGACCTCGACGAACGCTTCCGCCGTTCTCCCGGCCAACGGTACCGACCTCCGGAACTACGAGGCCCGGATGGTCGTCGACGCCAGCGGTCGAATCCTGGTCTTCGAAGCCTCCGGAAACTACACTGTCAGGTCGGGATCGGCCAGCGAACCGGGTGTCGTCGATATCACCTACGAGGTCGTCAGCCTCGGCGACCGCGATCTCGAACGGCCCGAGTGGGTCGCTACTGCACTCGCCCAGTGACCGGCCTCATTCGGGCGGAAGCGTTATGATGAACCTGTTCCCCTCGTCGTAGCGATACTCGATGCCACCGTTCAGGGTCGTGACACACCAGTTAACGATCCACAACCCGATCCCTTGCCCGTGTTTCAACGGGCTCTCGGTCCCCGTCCGGAGGACGGCGGTTTCGCTCTCCGAAATCCGTCGATTGGTGTCGCGAACTTCGATGGCTATCGGTCTGTCCGCTCGATCGACGGTCTCCATCCGTAACTGGACAGTAGGATCGGCCGGGGACGCATGCTTTAGTGCGTTCTCGGTCAGGTTCGCGAGTGCGAGTTCGAGGATGGACGGTCGCGTACACAGTGTCGGATCAGAAACCGAAATATCAGTCTCGATCGTCGCGTCGGGAAACTGTTCCAGAAGGTCCTCTCGTAACCGTGCAAACATCGATTCGACATCGACCTGTTCCACGTGGACGACCTCGTCTTGCATCCGGTCGATTTCGCGCACCTTCTCGCCGATAGCCAACAGGCGATCGCCGGCGCGGGAGATCGTTGCGGCTTGCTCCTGTAACTCCGAGTCGGTGAGGGACCGCTCCAACGACTCCGCGAACCCCTGTATGACGGTCATCTCGTTGCGGAGGTTGTGTCTGAGGACACGGTTGAGCACCGACAGTTGTTGCTTGCGCTGGCGTTCCTCACGGACGTCGTAGAGGACGATCATCCCCCCGACGGGGTCCCCGCTCGGGTCCGTCAACGGCGTGTAGGAGACAGCGAATATCCCCCCATCGGGGCCGCCGATCTCCACCTCGCCCGTCTCCCGGAGTGTCGACAGCCCGTTGCCGACGAGGGACGACAGCGGTACCAGCCCGTCCGCCGTCTGCGCTCGTTCGAACAGCTGCTGAGCACGTTCGTTGAATTTCACGACGTTCTCGCCCGTATCGAGGACCATCACGGGCTCCGTGAGTTTGTCGAGCCCCGTCTGTTCGGCCACGCGCTGTGTCGCCGGGTTCGTCTCGAACATGTGGGTACCCACGAAGGCATACCCGTCGAGGGCGACGTGAACGAGCATCAGCGGTCCGGTGAGGTGGAGTTCCGGCACCGGTCCGAGACCGAAGAGCCACACCAACACACCGACGCTCGGTGGGAGTGTACTCAGGGTGACTGCCGTCGCCTCACGTCGGTACAACGGCCCGTAGCTGAGGATCGCTCCGATGAGCAGCAACGAACCGACGGCCGCGGTCCCGACACTGAACAGGAGCGCGAACACGCCCCATGTTTCGATGGTGTACCGAGCGGTTGCCAACCCGAAGACCGGTGTCAGGCGGAAGTCGGTCCACACCAACCCGTGGGCTGTGTTGGTCGCTGCCAACAGTATCGTCGAGATCGGCACGGCAGCGACCACCCCGAAAAGCGGACTCCGGATGAGGTCAGTTCGGCCGGTGTAATCCAAGCCGAAGGCGAGGAAGAACGGCCCCATGAAACAGACGCTGACGAACGAAACCGCCTCGGCTGCACCCCGAAGCTGCGGGTCGAACACGAGGAGTGAGACTCCGTAGGTGATACAGAATACGGTCACTGCCGCGATATTACCCATGAACCACGACGCACCCGGGCTCCCCCGCTTGTGATAGAGATACTGGAGCAGGTACGCCGCGCCGAAGCCGGCTGTGACTGAGGCGGTAATCACTCCGACTCCGATCGGTCCGACGCTCATTACCGGGAGAACACCTGTCCCAGATACGGTGGCATACTGACGAGAGCTGACCAATTGACGCACCGCTCTTCCGCCGACGCCGCTCGCATTCGGGTCCCGTTATACTGTGGCCCGAACTGAGTCCCTGCAGCCGACAGCAGCCCACTCCCGCCTCGCATATCTTTCGAGGAGCGTTTCGAGCCTCTTTATTTTGTTCCCCCGATCCACGGCACGGCTGTCTCAGTTCCGAACCCGGTGTGTTGATCGGCTCTCACCAGGGCCGTTCTGACCGAACAGAGTACCCGAAGTGGGCTGTCGTCGCTCCGGTCGCGACGGACGCTCTCCGACCCACTACCGTATTGCGTGGTGGGGGGAGGATCACCCAGTCGACGGGCGGTCCAGACTACTAGCGATTATTTACCAGGAGCCACAGTGTGTGGTATGGTCGAGATTCCCGAACGACTCACGTCGTTGTTCAGTGGGACCGTCGAAGCGGAGAACGATCGGTTCGTCATCGAAGTTCCGAAAGACGAGATCGAGTTCGACGCGGTCGAAGCCGGTCAGACCTATCGTATCGGCGTCCTTCCACACCACGGTGAGGGCTCGTCGGACAACGAATCCAGTCCCGAGACGACCGAACTGGCCGCGATCGACCGTGAACCGGGTCCGCCGTCGCCGCCGGTCGACGAAGGTGAAGTCCGAACGGTCACCATCGAGTCGATCGGTGACCAGGGTGACGGCATCGCTAAGGTCGAGCGGGGGTACGTCGTCATCGTCCCCGAGACAGAACCCGGTGAGGAACCGACCGTCGAGATCGAACGGGTGACACAGAACGTCGCGTTCGCTGCTGTCGTCGGGGCTGAGTGAACGTCTGGAGCGAGTCAGTCCACCCAAAGAGGACCGGTCGGGACGTGGTCTCGAACACGTCCAGCGACCGAACAGATGGTGGTCGGAGTCAGGGCCCCGGCGGGATGCTGAGGGAGGGATGGGGGAGTCCGTAGCGGGAACCGGGACCCATCCGGAGGTGTGGCCAGGTCCAAAATAAGTTTTCTGGAGCGCGGCGACGGCCTACGCGTCGAGCGACTCGGCGATCGCTTCGAGTTCGCCTTTCCGGAACGGCCGGTCGGTTCCGTCGCCGCCCTCAGTGGCACCGATCGCCGAGAGGATTCCGGCCCGCATCTCCGGCTTCGGTGGTAGCGACTCGGTGTCGATCTCGTACCCGACTGCGTCACAGAGGGCCGCGAGATCCTCCTTGGTGAACGACGCCGAGATCTCTCGCTCGAACCGGCCCGTCGCCTCCCTGATCTCGTTTCGCAGTTCGTCGACTGTCTTTGCCATACGGTAGCCAGTTGACCACGGATCCCTGTAGGTTCTGGGTGCCCACCCCGGGACCCGGTTCGTTTAATGTCCCACGCTACGCAGCACAGATCGACACCGATCCGCAGCAACCACGGTGAGACCACTATGTCAGACACAGAGACCGACTCCGACGACGAGCCGGACCGAACGGTGATCAGAACGGGCCGCGAGTTCGAACAGGAGTACCGACTGGACGCCGACGAGGCCGGCCGGTTCCTGATCGAACTCGGCGAACAACTCCGGGACGGCGACGAGGTCCTCATCACGGACGAGGAGTGGGAACTCCCCTTCGCGTTCGGCGAACCCGTCGAACTGGAGGTCGACTTCGACGGTGTCGGCGAGCCGGAACTGGAGATCGAACTGGAGCTCCCGGGTCGATCCGACGAGACGGCGCCGTCCGTCGAGTGAGACAGCCACGAGGGCGATCCGGGATTCGTCGTCCACGTAGCCCGGACGCCGCCGCAGTTTAGTCCGTGGCGGCGAGATACCGCACATGTCATCTCCACTCCTCATCGACGCCGATCCGGGGTGTGACGACGCCGTCGCGCTCTGTTTGGCGGCGGCCGATCCGGCGATCGAACTCCGAGCGGTTACGACGACCCACGGGAACAGCACGGTGGAAAACACCACGCGGAACGCCCGTGCGATCGTGGAACTGTTCGACTCGGGAGACGTGCCAGTCGTCGCGGGCGCGGCGCACCCGCTGCTCGTCGCCCGATCGACTGCTGAGCATATCCACGGGTCCGGTGGCATCCGCGGGGACCTCCCGGCGGTGTCCGGATCACCTGCCACAGTCGAGACACACGCCGCACAGTTCATCGTCGAGCAGGCCCGGGCACACGAGGGCGACCTCTCGATCGTCGCGGTCGGTCCGCTGACGAATATCGCGCTCGCAGTAGCTATCGAACCTGCGCTCCCGGAGTTGCTCGACGAACTCGTCGTCATGGGCGGGACGGTCGCGGCCCACGGGAACGTGACGCCGCTCGCGGAGGCGAACTTCCACTCGGACCCACACGCCGCTCGGAAGGTGATCGAGGAGTGTGCGCCGACCGTGGTCGGACTGGACGCGACCCTCCAGGCCACACTCTCGCCAGCGTGGATCGAGGCGATCGACCGCGAGACGCGCCGCGGGCGACTGCTCGCCGAGTGGCTGACCTACTACGACGAGGAGGCGCTCGCCCGCTACGACCTCGAATCGGCGCCGATCCACGACGCCGCGGTCGTCGCTCATCTCCTCGACGACCAGTTGCTGACGATCAAGGACTGTCACATGGCCGTAGGGACCAACTCGTCGATCGAACACGGTGCGCTGGCGTGTGATCTCCACGGCATCTCCGAGGAGGCGGCAAACGGGCGCGTGGCGCTCGACGCCGACACCGACAGGTTCCGGGACCGTCTCACCGGCACGTTGTCGGAGTTTCTGGACCGAGCGCCGTCCTGACCGGAGCCGTCGGGGTGCTGTCTCGGCATCCTGTCGAGGGGCCGGTATCGGTGTCAACGGTCGTCGAGGACGTGGATGGCCTCGGGTGGCAGCGAGACGTCGACTTCGGTGCCGGTGTCGATGGCCAACCGATCGAAGACGGGCGGGCGGACGGTCACAGTGAGTGTGAGCGCCCCGCTCTCGACGTCGATCCGATAGGCGGTCCCTTCGTTCAGCCAGCGGCTGACGGTCCCGGTGAGCACGTTCTCCTCGCCGGACCCGCCGTTGCCCGCTGGCCCGTCGAGGACGACTCGCGAGGGGTGGAGACAGACCGTCACTGCTCCCTCGGAGAGGTCCCCCGTGGCTGTCCGGAGTGTGTGGTCGCCGATCCGGACGGTGACGTCGTCCCCGGATACGTCGGTCACACGCCCTTCGAAGACGTTCTCGTTGCCGGTAAAACGGGCGACGAACCGGTTCGCCGGCTGGTCCAACAGTTCCGTCGGTGCGCCGACCTGTTCGAGGCCGCCGTCCCGGAGGACGGCGAGTCGGTCCCCCAGAGCGGTTGCCGTCCGCTGGTCGTGGGTGACGTAGACGACGGGGATATCCAGCCCCTCGAACAGCCGGTGGAGATGATCCCGGAGGCGTCGCCGGATCGGGGCGTCGAGGCTCGACAGCGGTTCGTCGAGCAACAACGCGTCGGGGTCGGCCGCCAGCGTCCGCGCGAGCGCGACACGCTGGCGTTCACCGCCTGACATGGCGTCAGGCGTCCGGTCGAGTACGCCCTGCAGTTCGAGTAGCGCCGCCAGTTCGTCGAGTCGGTCGGCCCCGGCACCCGCGTACGCGATGTTCTCGCGGGCGGTCATGTGCGGGAACAACGCCCCGTCCTGGAACACTATCCCGACCTGCCGTCCCTCCAGCGGGACCCCGTCCAGCACCCGCCCGTCGAGCGTGATCGAGCCTTCGTCAGGGTCGGTGATCCCGGTGATCAGCGAGAGCAGTGTCGTCTTCCCGCTCCCGGAGGGGCCAAGCAGCGCGAGGACCTCCCGGCCGACGGTGAGATCGACCGGGCCGAACTCGAACCCGCCGTAGGCCTTCGAGAGGCCGGTGAGTTCCAGTGTCATCGCCAGGGGTTGGCCGCGACAGTATTGAGGACGACGAGGGCGGCGACCGCGACGACGACCAGGAGGATCGCGACCGGATACGCCGCGTCGAGCCCGGTCGAGACGAACGAGACCCAGATCTCGACCGGCAGCGTCCGCGGGTAGTACGCGACCATCATCGTCGCCCCGAACTCGCCGATCGACCGTGCGAACGCGAGTGTCACCCCGGCGGCGATCCCGGGACCGGCAAGCGGCAGCGTGACGTTCCGAGCGGTGGTCCACCGGCTCTTGCCCAGCGAACGCGAGGCGTGTTCCAGCGTCCGGTCGACGCTCTCGAAGGCCGCCTTTGCGGTCACCACGACGAACGGGGAGGCCACGAACGTCTGGGCGAGGACGACCCCGGCCAGCGAGCGCGTGAGCGGGACCCCGGCCGCCGCGGCCGTCCGGCCGACGAAGGTCTCCGGCCCGACGACGGTGAGCAACACGACCCCGCCGACCGTCGGCGGCACCACGAGCGGGAGGACGACGACCGCGAGTACGAGTGGTTTCAACGGCGTCGACGCCCGGGCCAACCAGTACGCCAGCGGCAGGCCACAGGCAGTCGCGAGCACGGTCGTGATCGACGCCGACAGCAGCGACGTGGCCGCCGCGTGCTGGACGGCGGGGTCGGCCAGTCGCCCGGCAACCGCGCCCGGTGACGCCGAGAGGAACAGCGACGCGAGCGGGACGAGGTAGTACAGGACCAACAGCCCGCCCAGGACGAGGGCGACCGACAGCCAGTCACGCGAGCGAACGGCGTTGTACACCTGTGTCGACATCGCTCACTCCTCCTGTGTTGCTGTCGGGACGGTCCCTGGAACGTCACCCTCGAAGCGGGGGAACCGGTCGCCGAGGACGAACCCCGTCTCGTCCAGGTACGCCCCGGTCGTCAACTGCTCGAACACCGACCGAACCGACTCGGTGTCGGTCCGGATCGCCGCCCCGTATTCGATCGGTCCGCCCTCGACGCGCTGGCCGCTCGGTAGTTCGTAGGCGGTCGTCGAGTACCACTCGTCGGCGTACCTGCGGTCGCTGAGGTCGATCCGGTTCGGGAGGGACACGTAGTCGTAGCCGCGTTCGACGGCCATGTTCCGGTAGGCGAACGCCGCGTCGATGCTCCCGGTCTCGAACTGGCTGAGCAGCCCCGTCTCCGGGTACCGCTGTTCGCGCGTCGGAACCACCGCCCGGAGGTCCGGCGCGTCGTCGTAGTAGCGGCTAGCCAGTTCCAGCACGAACAGCGTGCGATAGCCGAGCGGGTCCTGGTCCGGGTCGGTCCGGCCGAGGCTGACGGTATCCTCGACCAGGGGAACGTACCACCGCTCTGTCCCCGCTTCCTCCATCCGCTGGCCGCCACTGGTGTCGGGGTTGTACGCGAGGACCACGGCGTTGCTCGCGAAGGCCGAGTACCACGGCGGGGAAATCGGCGCGTCGAACAGTGCGGTATCGGCGACGGCGACGATGTCGGGGTCGCGCTGGCCCTCGTCGATCAGTCGGGCGACGGTCGCCGAGCCGTGGGATTCGACCCGGAGCGGCACGTCGACCGTGGGCTTCAGTCCGTTCTCCAGCGCGTGCTGGAGGCTCCCGGCGGAGAGAATCGAAACCGGGGTCGGAGACTGCGCACTGGAGAGACAGCCACCGAGCACGCCGGTGAGCCCGATTCCGGCCGTCCGGAGGAGCTGTCGCCGTGAGTGTGTCCGAACTCGCCCCCGTTGTTTCCCCATAGACATATCCCCGTTGTGTCGGTTCCAGCATAATCGTTTTGCTCGCGGACGGTAATGGGGGAACATGGAACTCGACGCGGACTTCGATGCCCATCTGGACAAGGGGGGTGTCCGGGTCACCCGACGGGACGTGCAGTTGCTCAGAGCGGTTCGGGAACAGGGATCGCTCAACGCGGCGGCGGCCGAACTCGGGCGGTCGTACTCCCGTTCACAACAGCGCGTCGTCGAACTCGAAGACGGGTTCGGCCAGCTAGTCGAGCGACAGCGCGGGGGATCTGGCGGGGGCGGGAGTTCGCTGACGGCGACCGCGAGCGACCTCCTCGCGGAGTTCGACCGCGTCGAGGCCGAGTTCATGGGCGTGGCGGAGGCCGAAGAGACGGTGTTCCGGGGGACGGTCGTCGAGCGCGAGGGTGAACTCGGGACGGTCGACACCGATCCGGGACCCGTCCAGGCGATGGTCCCGCCGGGGACGCGCCGGGTTCGGCTGGCGATCCGTGACGACGCCGTCACGCTCCATCCCCCCGAGAGCGTCCCGGAGACGGAGACCAGCGCCCGGAACCGCTTCCACGGCGAGGTCCGGGAGGTCGTGCCCGGCGACGCCGTCGTGCGGGTGACCGTCGATATCGGCGGCGACACCCCCCTCGAAGCGCTGGTGACAGAGACGAGCGCCGAGACGCTGGCTCTGGCGCCGGGTGAGCCGATCGCGGCGTCGTTCAAAGCGACCGCGACGAGAGCGTACCCGGACGACCCTCGCTGAGTCGCTCCGGTCCGACCCGACGGACAGGACTCTCCGGGTATTTATACCCCGTCACTGGTGAGGCAGCGCACACACCGGCTCCCAGCGGCAAGTACCGCACGCGAGACGATGCGACAACAACGACCCTCGACCGACGACTGGCCCGGAGCTGTGGCAGTCACCGAAGGAGGGAGCGATCGATGACGATCTCTCCCTCGGCGCTGTGGGACGACGATCACACCCGTCGGGTCACGTGTATCGCCTGTGGGGAGACGGTCGACCGCGGAGACGCCCGGGAGTACGACAAACACGGCGAGCGCTGGGACCGCGAGGACAAGGCGTTCGAGTACCTCTGTAAACCCTGCGACCGTGCGTGCTGCCACCAGCCGCGCGACGGGCTCGAACGGACGCTCGTGGCCGCCGGGGCCGGCCGAAGCGACCGCCGGACGTTTCTCAGGCGGTACTGCGAGCTAGCGTCTGCGGACGCGGAGCCGGGTGAGGAGTCGTGACGGGACGGCCCTCTCCAACCTGGTAGCCAGCGAGTAGGACCCGGTCACGCGTTCGCCTCGGGGCCGATCGCGCGAGTCGGTCACACGCCCGGGACACGACGACAGGTTCGCGTCTCGCCGTCGCCTCCCGTCCCCGCTACCGGCGACAAAAGACATATGCGACGCCCAGTCGCTGGTTGGGACATGGCCCCGCGTACGCCCCTCCTCCGCCCCGACAGCTACTTCGCGAACCGTGAGCTATCGATCGCTCGGGCGGCCGTCCTCGGCGTCCTGTTGACCGGTGCCGCGGTCGCGTTCGTCGCCGGGCTGGGGATGGTGTTCACCGAGAAAGTCGACGGCACCGTCACGGTCGACAACCCCGACAGACCGCCGGAAGGGTTCTGCGAGTCCGGGATGAACGAGACGTTCGACGACATGAACGACAACCTGACCGGGACGAACGGGACCGGATTCGACTGTAGCCAACCCGCCCGGATCGAGCGAAACGTCGACACGATCCTCCGGCAGGCGATCGGCCAGATATACCCCGCGATGGTGATCGGCTTCCCCATCGTCATCTTCGTCACGGCTGGCCTGCTCCACGCCGGAACGGCGATCTGTGACGCAAGCGGCGGGTTCGCCCGAACGCTGACCGTGACTCTCTGGGGGATGACGCCGTTTATCGTCACCACGCCGGTCGCGTTGGGGGCGCTGTGGCTGCTGATGGACCCAGTCACCGTCTCACCGGGGGTCGCCCCGCAGGCGCTGCAACAGTCCCTCCTCGATAGCCTCCAGCCGTGGGTCCCGGTCGCGCTGGCGCTCAACCTCGTGGGGTCGCTGTGGGGTGCAGTCGTCTGGACCTTCGGGCTCGAACGCGCCCGTTCGGTCACGCGCGGCCAGGCGGCCGCGGTCGCTGGCTTCGTGACCCTGCTACTCGTCGTCCTCGGGCTCCTGTGAGCGTCGGGTCAGGAGCGACGCCGTGGGAGCGGCCGGTCGGTCCCGCCCGACGTTTATACATAGTGGATGTCAACGTCGGGCACGCAGATGTTCCAGACCATCGTGGTTCCCACGGACGACGGCCTCGGTGCCCGGCAAGCGGGCAGTCACGCGGGGCCGCTGGTCGACTGCTATCGGGCGGCTGCCAACGCACCGGCTGCCGTCCCGGGAGACAGGGGCGTCGACCGGTATTTTCCGGGGGTCGTGACCGAGAACCTCGCCCGAACCGCCTCGTCTCCGGGACCATCGGTCCGCACCTCGGGCGACAACGCGGAGGGCGGAGTATGAATCCATCGACCTCTCGGATGGACCGACGTACCTTCCTTCGATCCGGCGTGGCAGCCGCGGTCCTCGGACTCGCCGGCTGTGGGGCTCGGTCGGGTGGTTCCGCCTTCGAGGAGGGGTTCGAGGACGGAGTCGGTCAGTGGGACTCGGCGGCCGCCATCGGTCCGGAAGTGGCCATCGACGAGTTCGAGTGGTCGGTGGCGGTGACCGACGAGCGGGCCGCGAGCGGCCAACAGAGTCTGGAACTGTTCACGGAAGGCGATTACGACGACGGGACCGCCTGGGTCGTCCATCCGGTTTCGGTGCCGTCGTCGGGTCGGTACCGGGCAACCGTTACGGCCTCGTTCTGGAGCGAGTCGGAGTCGTTCAACACGCTCCGAAACGCCGTGATGTGCCTGGGGACCGATCGCCCCGAAGACGAATCCGACTTCCCGGACCCCGGCGTGAACACGACGACGCTGGGTGAGGTACCGTACGGCGGGCTCCGCGAACCGCTGCACCTCGCCGAAGGGTGGCGCGAGTACCGCTTCGAGTGGACAACACCGCCGCTGTCGACGGACACGCTGTACGTCGCGGCTGGGACGAGCGTCGTCTGGGAGGCCGACGCGACCCACTACCTCGACGACCTCACCGTCGACCTCACACCACGGTGAGCCGGGACCCATGACGGTCGGTGCCGACCTCCGTCGATCGAACGTCCCCGTCGCCGTCGCGTTCCTGCTCGGACTGGTTGCCCACGCTGTCGACCAGCTACTGTTTCTCCGTGCTGGACCGATCCCGATACTCGTCGCCGGCCCCGTCGTCGCCACACTCCTGTTCGCCCGCGTCCGACCTCGGACGCCGCCGCTCCAGACGGTCGGGCTCTTGCTCTGGGGCGCTGCCGGCTCGGGCATCGCCGTCCTCCTGGTGTACGTTCAGGCGGTCTCCATGGAACTACCACGCCCGCTCTCGGGGACCGAGATGGTGCTGTTCGACGTGGGGATGTTCTGCTGGTTCGTGGGGGTCTTGGCAGCCGGCTACGCTCACGCCGCAGGCCAGCGGCCCGACCGTGCAGTAGCCCTCCTGGCGGTGCTTCCCATCCTGCAGGCCGCCTACGTGCTCGGTCTCGGGGTGTTGGTCGTCCTGGGGGTGTACGCCTGAAAGAGCGGATATTCCCCTCGAATGACTGGATGGCGAAAACACACGCCCTCTGACACTCCTTCGCCGGGCGGTACCTACCGGCTCAGCCCAGCAGGAGTTTGAGCCACTCGTTGTCTCGTACCACCGACAGCTCTTCGATGTAGCTGTCCAATCCGAGGATGCGTCCAGCGCCGAACGCGCCGAGCCCGAACAGTAACACCGCGTAGACGATGTGATCGTCGACGACCCAGCCGTGTGCGACCGGGAGCCCGGCCAACAGTCCGCCCTGTAGTGCCGCGAGCCAGTAGAACAGCATCATTACCGCGCCCCAGAACGCGCTGAACCGGACGAACGCGCCCACTAAGAGTGCGAGTCCGGTCAGGGTCAGCCCGAGCATGTTCAGCCAGTCGATGACCGGCAACCCCGCCATCGAGGCGAAAACGCCGGTCAACGGGTTCCCCGCCGGCACTGCGTTCTGCAGGAAGCCTGCTGCTGTCCAGTTGTTCGACGGGTCCGCGTCGAGATACGTGACGAGTTTCGTGATCCCGCCCTGGAACAGCGTCCAGCCCATCACGATCCGCATGAAAAACAGGGAGTAGCCGATCCAGGTCTCCGAGTAATCGAACCTGACGTTGCGTCCGAGCATCTCCGACTGGAGCGTCCGTTTGGTGCTCATACACAAATATTGATCAAATGAATATATATCCGTTTGGGGTATTATTCATTTCCGAGAATTCGAGCCCGGAACTGATTCTCGTGACGGTCTGTCCTCTGCCGCGACGCGTCTGTGGGCGGGTCAGTGTGGTTCCCAGCCGCTGGGAACCTCGGGCTCGATTGAAGACATCACTCACGAAAGTTCCTACTAGACCGTCGCCCTCAACCCGCCGCTCGCCCAGTGTACGGGCCTGGCCGACAGCCGAGGAATCCACACCCGCATCCAGAGCAATGATCCCTACGACTACCTCGACGGTGTTGCTCGTCGTCGTGACCGCCGTGACGCTGGTCGTCGGCGGCAGCATCGCACGTCTGGCGTATCGCGCGGCGCGTCGGACCGATTCGGAGCCGCTCAGGCTGTTCAGCTACGGGTTCGGTAGCATCGCCGTCGGGCTGGCGGCGAGCGGTTTCGTCTCGCTCGTGACGACCTGGTCGACTGGCGAGGTCCTCATCGTCCAGGGAGTCTTCGTGCTGATCGGACTCGCTTTCCTGGTGCGCTCGCTGTACGTCGGGGGACAGAACCCGACGAGCACGTGAACGACCCGCTCAGTCGGCCTCGGCGGCGACGGCTCCCGTCGGATCGGTGCCCGCAGCGTCGGCGGCGGTGCTGTCGGACCCAGTCGTCAGGCGTCTCGCGGAGTTTCCGACGACCAACAGGCTGCTCGCGGTCATGGCGAGCGCGGCAAACAGCGGGTTGAGGACGCCGGCGAGCGCAAGCGGAAGTGCGACGGCGTTGTAACAGAACGCCCACGCGAGGTTCTGGCGGATCCGCGACCGCGTCGCGGCGGTGAGATCGAACACCGACGGGACCTGCCTGAGGCTGTCGGTCGTCACCACTGCGTCGGCGGCCTCCGCGGCGAGTCGGGTCCCCGACTCCAGTGCGATACCCAGATCCGCGGTTCCCAGTGCTGGCGCGTCGTTCGTCCCGTCCCCGACCATCGCGACGGTCCCGCGGGACTGGAGGCGCTGGATCACCTCGGCTTTCGCTTCCGGCGGGACGCCGGCGAACACCTCGTCGACAGCCTCGTGTTCGCGGAACCCTTGGGCCGCCTCCGGGCTGTCGCCGGTGATGACGACGACCTCGTGGTCGACGGAGAGCGCGCGTACGACCGACTCCCAGGCCTCGCGTGGCCGGTCGCCACCGACGACGACGTCCCGAGCGCGTCCGTTCCAGCCCACGAGCGCGGGGACGTATCCGTTCGAACGCGCGCGGTCACATCGATCGCGGAGTTCCGCGGGGACGGTCAGCCCCTCGTCCGTGAGCAGCGAGGGGGTGCCGACGACGACGCGCTCGCCGTCGACGGTCGCACTGACGCCCCGTCCCGGGTGGGTCTCGAACCGCTCGACCGTCGCGTCGGGGGCCGATGCCGCGTCCGTGATAGCAGTCGCGAGCGGGTGGTCGGCGAACTGCTCGACGGCAGCGGCTCTACGCATGACGCGCTCGTCGGCTCGCTCGACGAGTGACACGTCGCCCGTCGTCAGCGTGCCGGTCTTGTCGAAGGCGACCACGTCGGCTTCCGTCGCCGTCTCGAACACCGACCCGTCGGTGATGACGACGCCGTCGTCGAGGGCCTGTCTCACGCCGGCGGCCGTCGCCAGCGGCGTCGCTAGCCCGAGCGCACAGGGACAGGAGACGACCAGTATCGCCAGCCCGGTCAACAGGGCGTCGGTGGCTGTCGTCCCCGCAAGGAGGTGTGCGCCGGTCGCGACGACCGCCAGGACCACCACGAGCGGGACGAACACCGCGGCGATCCGGTCGACGAGCCGTTGCACGTCGCTCCGGTCGCTCTGGACCTCCCAGAGGAAGTCGGTGAGCCGGTCGACGGTACTCCGTGCGTCGGGGCCGACCGTCACGACGAGGCCGCCGTCGGTGACCATCCCGCCGCCGATTACTTCGTCGCCCGGCGTTTTCCGGACCGGTAGCGACTCGCCGGTGACCAACGACTCGTCGACGGCCGCGGTCCCCTCCAGGACGGTTCCGTCGACCGGTAGCCGCTCGCCGTCTCCGACGACCACCTCGTCACCGGCCGCGAGGTCGCCGACACCGACCGTCTCGGTCCCATCGGCGGTGCGTCGGCGAGCGGTGTCTGTCCGTTGTTCCGTGAGTTCGGTCAACCGCCCGGCAGCGGCCTCCCGGACCCGGTCCTGGTAGTAGTCGCCGACCGAGACGGCCACGACGATGACCGTCGCCACGTCGAAGTACACCTCCGTGTGGCCCAGCAACAGCGCGAGGACGCTGTAGCCGAAGGCCGTCGCCGCGGCCATCGCCACCAGTAGATCCATGTTGGGGTGGCCGGCCCGGAGGCTGACGTACGCGCCCCGGAGGATCGGGAAGCCGGTGTAGCCGACGACGACGGCGGTCATGACGGCGGTGTTCCACAGCAGATACGATCCGGCGGGACCGGTCAGATCGACGAACAGGAGATCGGAGCCGAGACCCAGATACGCCGGGTAGAGAAAGAGGACGTACCACAGCATCGTCATCATCCCGAAGAACCCGCCGACCAGCAACCGGCCTTCGAGTTCGTGTTCGTCGTCGGTGCCCGCCTCGGCAGCAGTGGCTTCGTACCCAGTGCCTTCGACGACCGCGGGCAGTTCCTCGGCCGCGACTCGGTCGGGATCGTAGGTGAGTTTCATCGTCCCGGTCGAGTAGCTCGCGGCGGCACCGGCGACCCCCTCGTGATCGGTGGCACGGGCCTCCAGGAACGTCTCGCAGGTCCCACAGTGCATCCCGTCGACGGAGAGATACGCCGTCTCGCCCTCGGCGTCGTCGGGATCAGCCCCCGTTTCGACGTCGGCGACGCTCCGGTCGGCCGGTTCGTCGAGCGTTCTCGCCACTTCCAGACAGCCCCGACAGCAGAACTCGCCGTCGACGCCGCTGTCGGTGACGGGCGGATCGGCGGGCAATCCACAGAGCGGACAGGTCGTCATTGTCTCAGGTCCATGGCATCGGCAGGGCTGGGTTCGGGATCGAGACGCCGAAGACGCCGAGGCCGTTCGAGAGGGGCACCAGCGCCAGCACCAGGAAGACGGCCCCGAGGACGCGGTGGAGTGTGGCTCTGCGTGAGGGGGATAGCGACCCGAAGGCCGTCCCGTAGGCGAACACCAGCGGGATCGTTCCCAGTCCAAGCGCCGCAAGCGAGAGCCCGCCGGTCACCGCCGAACCGGTGGCGAAGGCGTAGAGAAACGCCGGGTAGAGCAACGGACACGGGAGCAACCCGTGCATCGCACCGAGCGCGACGATCCCGGGGCCGTCGACCCAGGCGTCGACACGCGCCACAAGTACCGTCGAGACCCGACGGAAGAGGCCACCGACGACGGGGATCGACGCCGCGAGATCCACCGCGCTCCCGCGCGTGAGATAGCCCAGCCCGACGGCGAGGATACAGAGTCCGACCGCGACACCGACGACGCCGCGAACCGCCGTCCCGAGTCGGGCGAGTCCGGCCACGTCGAAGAGGACGCCGCCCGCGGCACCCAGGACCACACCGACAGCCGTGTAGCTGCCTGCCCGCCCGACGTTGAAGAGGGCCTGTTGCCGGAGTTCGTGCGTCGAGACCGGGCCACCGTCGTCCAGTCGCTCGGCGTAGGTGGTTACGAGCGGGCCACACATCCCCAGACAGTGGACGCTCCCGACCAGTCCGAGACCGGCGAAGGCCGCGATCCCGACTGTCTCGCCCGCGGTCAAGCCGGCGGTCAGTGGCCCCATC
This sequence comes from Haloarcula halophila, assembly GCF_029278565.1. Lineage (NCBI taxonomy): Archaea > Methanobacteriati > Methanobacteriota > Halobacteria > Halobacteriales > Haloarculaceae > Haloarcula > Haloarcula halophila. The sequence goes on from NZ_CP119560.1 coordinate 158,072, forward strand.
TCAGGCGGGCTGGCCCTCGTGGGGTGCGGTCATCAGGAAGAGGCTCGCGGCGATGATGACGACGCTCACGAGCGACAGCGCGACGATCGTCCGACCGGTTCCTTGGAGATAGTACGCGACGGGTGCCAGCCCGACCAGGGCCAGGACAGTCACGAGACGCGGACTAGATCCGGACATACTCGCCCCTAAGATGGAGGGAACATAAAAACGATAGGCCCGTTCCTGCCGGCTGAAAAGGCGGGAGGTGGTTTTTTGTACTGGTCCTGATGGCGTCGACTATGGGCAGAGGAACTGCTGGAGATTCACACGGATCGCGACAACAGGAGGGGTCGCGATGGCGCTGAACCGGCGCCAGTTCGTTCAGACCGCGGCCGCTGCTGGGGCGCTGGCGGGAGCCGGGACGGCGACAGCACAGGAAGAACCCGACTACGGCGGCTGGTTCGACGACGTCTCGAACTTTGAGGGGACCGTCGACAGCCGCGGGCAGGACACCGTCGAGATCACGGTCGGCGCGGAGGGCAACAACGGCGCGTACGCCTTCGACCCGCCCGCGGTGATGGTCAGTCCAGGCACCGAGGTCGTCTGGTCTTGGAACGGCGAAGGTGGCGGCCACAACGTCGTCTCCGACGGGGACGGGCCGCTAGACTCGGGCGATCCGGTCTCGGAGGCCGGGACGACCTACAGTCACACCTTCGAGAGCGAGGGCATCTACAAGTACGTCTGTACGCCCCACGAGGCCCTGGGGATGAAAGGTGCCGTCGTAGTTCGGCCCGGTGGGTCCGGCGGCTCCGGTGGCGGCGATCAACCGACCGGCCCGCCGGCCGACCCCGACTACGGCGGCTTCTTCGAGGGGGTCTCGAACTTCGACGGCGAAACTACCGACCGAACCGGCCAGGACTCGGTCGAGATCACGGTCGGCGCGGAGGGCAACAACGGCGCGTACGCCTTCGACCCACCCGCAGTCCGGGTCTCGCCCGGGACGGAGGTGGTCTGGAGCTGGACCGGTGAGGGCGGCGGCCACAACGTCGTCTCCGACGGGGACGGGCCGCTGGACTCGGGTGACCCGGTCTCGGAGGCCGGGACGACCTACAGCCACACCTTCGAGGAGACGGGGATCTACAAGTACGTCTGTACGCCCCACGAGGCCCTGGGGATGAAAGGTGCCGTCGTCGTCGGCGCGCCTCCGGACAGCGGCGGAGGCGGCGGTGGCGGCGGCCCGAGCGTCGAAGTGTCGGGGCCGCGGTGGCTCTTTACCGGGTCGATCATGGCGGCGTTTTTCGTACCGTTGCTGTACGCCACTGTATCACGCCGCCGGAAACGACAGGGACCGCCCTCGGTCACCGACGAGGACGGGCGGGCAGTCGTCGAAGAGGCTACAGAGACAGCTCCGACGACGGAGATCGGACACGACGAGTACGACCCCTGGGGGACGGCCGCCCTGGTGGCGTTTTACTTCGTCCTCATCGCCGTCCTGTGGGTGTTCATGTACTTCGTCGAGTTCCTCGGCCGCGTCTCGGTGATCGGGTGATACCATGCAGGTCCACAACTTCGAGAAGGTCTGGCTCGGTGTCGCGCTCCTGTTGATCGTCGGCTTCATCGCCACCATCGCCTACGGTTCGGTCGGCGCTGGCATCTCGATGGTCGACGACAGCGGCGGAACGATCAGCGCACAGGCAGTCCAGAGCGGCGAGACTGGCACCGGCTTCGACGATCCCGGCGTCGTCAAACAGAGCGACGACCACTACGTCGTCTACGTCGTCGCCCGCCAGTTCCAGTTTAGCCCCGGCAGCGGTGACAACCCCATTCGGGTCCCGGCGGACGCCCGGATCACCTTCAAGGTGACCAGCGCGGACGTCACGCACGGGTTCTCGATCACAGAGACGAACATCAACACCATGGTCATCCCAGGACAGGTCGCGGAGGTATCGGCACGGTTCGACGAGACGGGCACGTACGGGCTCGTCTGTCACGAGTACTGTGGGGCCGCCCACCACACGATGGGTGGATCCGTCGAGGTGGTCGCCCCGTCTAACTACACTGCACAGCAGTCCCAGGAGGTGAGCGCCTGATGGTTTACGTCGACGAGTACCCGAAAACGTCGAAGCTCGTCCGGAGCGAGTTCATCGTCGCGTTCGGTGCGCTCGCGATCGGCGCGATCTTCGGCGTGATCCAGGCGCTCCACCGGACCGGCGTCTTCCGCGGGTTCGTCAGCTCGGCGGACTACTACACGCTCCTGACGGCCCACGGCGTCCTGCTGGCGCTCGTGTTCACGACGTTCTTCATCGCCGGGCTGTTCAGCTGGGCGGTCTCGAACAGCCTCGAACGGGAACTCCCACACCGCATCGCCTGGGCCGCCTTCTGGGTGATGCTCGTCGGGACAGTCATGGCGGCTGTCGCCATCATCGGCGGGCTCGTCGGCGCGCCCAGTATCCTCGGGCATTCGCTGCAAGCCGACGTGCTGTTCACGTTCTACGCGCCGATGAAGGCACACCCGGCGTTCTACCTGGGGGCGGCACTGATCATCGTCGGTTCCTGGGTCGCCGGCGGGGCCTACTTCAAGTCGCTGTGGGAGTGGCGCTCCGAGAACCCGGACGAGCGCATCCCCCTGCGGACGTTCATGGTCGTGACGACGATGCTGATGTGGTACATCTCCACCATCGGCGTCGCCGTCGAGGTGGTCGTCTTCCTCATCCCGTGGTCGCTGGGGCTCATCCAGAACGTCGACCCACTCCTGACCCGGACGCTGTTCTGGTACTTCGGCCACCCGGTCGTCTACTTCTGGCTCATGCCGGCGTACCTCGTCTGGTACACCGTTCTGCCGAAACTGGCCGGTGGGCGACTGTTCAGTGACCCGCTCGCACGCGTGGTGTTCGTCCTGTTCCTGTTGCTGTCGACGCCGGTGGGCTTCCACCACCAGTACGTCGACCCCGGCATCCCGGAAGGGTTCAAGTTCATCGCGATGACGAACACGATGTTCCTGCTGTTGCCGTCGCTGCTGACCGCCTTTACGGTGGTCGCCTCGATGGAACACGGGGCGCGACAGCGCGGCGCGACGGGGTACCTCTCCTGGCTCCGCAACCTGCCGTGGGGTAATCCCGCCTTCGCCGGCTGTGCGCTCGCGGGCCTGATGTTCGCCGCCGGCGGGTTCTCCGGGATGATCAACGCCGGGATGAACATCAACTACCTCATCCACAACACGCTGTGGGTGCCCGGCCACTTCCACCTGACCGTCGGCACCGCCTTCGCGCTGACGGCGATGGCGATCAGTTACTGGCTGGTCCCCCAGATCACCGGCAAGAAGCTCCAGCGGCGCTCGCTCGCGGTCGCACAGCCGTACGTCTGGTTCATCGGCATGACGCTGATGTCCAACGCGATGCACCGGGCCGGCCTCGCGGGCATCCCGCGCCGGACCGCCGAACCGACCTACGACGAGTTCGCCTTCGAGGGCGTCGCCGGCACGGTCGGCGAGATGCGGATACAGATCGCGATCGGCGGGTTCCTGCTGTTCGTCGGTGCCGCGCTGTTCCTGATCGTGATGGCCGAGACGTTCCTGGCCCGGCGGGGCGGAACCCTCTCGGTCAACGGGACGCTCCCGGACCCGCTGTCCGGAGCCGAACACAGTCCGCGCATCCTCGACAACTACAAGCTCTGGACGGCGATCGCGCTGGTGCTCATCGTCATCGCCTACGGGCCGCCGCTGGCGAGTATGATCGCCGACGGCATCACTGCACCCGGTAGCCCGCCGATCCCGGTCTGAGAACCGCACAGTTTCAGTATCCATGCTCGACGATATCGACGGTCCCGAACAGACGACACTGGTCCGGACACTGATCGTCCTGGCGATCGCGATCCCCGTCCTCATCGAGGTGGTGACCTTCGGCAGTCTGGTCAGCCACTCGCTGCTGGGTTCCGGGGGTGACGGGGCGACCGCCACGGCGACCACGCCGACCGTAGAGATGGAGGGTGCCGGTGTCGGCGACGATATCCTCACCGGGACGCCAGCGGTCGAGCGGATCGACCGCGCTGCCGTCGTCACCGGCGAGGACGGCTGGCGGTTCCTCCTGACAGTCTCGGTCTCGAACCCGACCGACCAGCCCTACGAACTCCGACTGCGCGCGGTTCAGACCAGGGACGGCGCGACGGTTCCCGGTAGCGCGACGACTGGGACGGTCCCGGCCGGTGGCAACGGAACCGTCACCGGGGCGTGGGTACTTCCGAAAGGCCACCAGCCAGACGCCGTGAGGGCGACGGCGGTCACACGGAACGACACCGGGACCCGGACAACGAACGACACCGTCGATCTGGGATCGATCCAGGTCTCGAACGGCTGACTCCACTCACCCGGTTTTCACCGGAGACATCGCTCGCGCTGTCGCCGGATCGTTCCGATGCAGTCCGTGATCTCGGCCAACGCGGGACAGGTCTCCGCACGATCGTCGTAGAGGAACCCGACCAGACTGTCGGCGTCGACGCCGGAGAGGCGGCCTGACGAACGCCGGTGGAGGAGCCGTTGACGCTGTGTCGCCAACTGTTCACAGTCCGCTTCGAGGCGTTCCAGTTCCGCGTCGTACTGCCCGAGCTGGGCACTTTCGGTCGCGTCACCGATCGATTCGCCGATGACTGCAGCCCGGGATTCGATCTCGGAGAGTGTCTCCCGTATCTCTTCGAGAGCGGCACGTTCGGTTTCGAGCCTCTCCCCGAACTCCTCGCGTTCGGTCATCGCTCGTTCCCCGGCGGCGATAATCGTCTCTCGAAGAACGGGCGTCAACTGCTGGCCGTCGAGGAGCTGTGTCGCGACCGCCGTGCCGAACTCCGCGGCCAGGCTCTCGGCCAGTGACTCCCCGTAGACGGTTTCGTAGTGTGGAACCGCCATAACCGTCTCCTCGTACGCGTCGCGGACCGACCGCAGCCCGTTCGACTGGAGCTGTTGTCCACCGGTCGAGACGGCCATCGTGTCACCGCCGACTGCCGTCCCGTGGGCTGTCTGTTCAGGGCTCAGCTCCCGCGTCCGTGTCGTGAACCGACTGAACGCCTGCCGTTCGTCGGCCACGTACGTGATCTCACGGTCGACTGTCTCGATCGCAGTTTCGATCCGGTTGTGGGTCGTTCGTGGCATGGGCATTGTCCGATCGGAGCGCAGTTTCCGAAGCTCCGGGGCACCCCGAAGGGCGTTACGAACGACAACTGCGGGGACATCGTTGTTCGTTGCTATGTGAGCTATATACCTCCCCATGGAGATACGTAGTCAGGACGATGCCGACCGTTCGGACGACAGGGGACGCTTAACCTGGGTCCGACAGGCGGAATCACTCGGTGTGAGCGGGTCTGGATCGAATACGGTACCGTTTCGTGGAACTGGTGTCGTCACTCCGACCGCAGTCGTCCGTGCACGTCGATCTCGCCGTTCCGAACCCGCGTGCTACTGATCCGCGTGCCGTCTTCGGCGACGATAAAGGGTGGCGTGTGGATCTCCAGGGGGTCGAGATCGCTCTCGACGCGGCGCTCGTTGAGTTCGTACGCCCGCCGCTGGGCCTTCGCCTCCGGGGAGACGATCAACGCATCGAGGTCCGATCGCGTTGCGGCCGGACCCAGCGGCGACGAGAGTTCGACGATCTCGAAAGAACTCGTGTAGGCGGCGCCGATCCGATCCAGTTCCGCTTCCAGCGCATCGTAACGGTCGGCGAACGAACCGAGCGTGTCGGCGTGGTCCGGATCGCTTCGCGTCTGTCGGGCGAGTTCGGTCCCGGTGAGGCCGACGACGACGTGGCCCGCTCCCGGCCCGTCGTGGCTCGCGGTCTGAAACGCCTTGTGGAGCAAGGCTCGATGCCCGTTGTGGATCGGAGTGAAGGTTCCACCCAGGATCGCAGTCCGCTCGGATGCGCCCATGTTCGCTGCTTGACGGCGATCGACGTATGTGTATCGGCGATCTCGGCCCTCCGACCCTGGTCCCCGACCGATATATATATTCGCGTCCCATCAGTCCCTGGTGGGAGAGCATGACTCACACGATAGAGATCAGTGACGAACTCAGCGAGCGGCTAGAGCGACACCTCGACGAGGACGAGACCTACGAGGAACTCATCGCGGAACTGGTTTCGATGTACGAGACGGAGGGAACGTTCCTCCAAGAAGGGTACTCAGAGTAGCCTCGCAAGCAGCGACCACACTGCCCTCGATGTGGGTCGAGCGGTCGAGAGCGTCTCCGTAGATGCGACTACCCGTTCCGCCTGTGTGGGGGTGTCCGGGGCGACAGCCCGACGAACGGATCGTGCGTCCAGAGACACACCTCTATCGAAGTGTATTCGCCGTTCCCGTCCCCGGGTACGAACGGTCCGTGGACGGTGCAGCGGGGAGTCCGCGGTGGCTTCCCAGTGGGTGTAGTCTGGTTCGGTGTCAGTCGTCCGCGTCCGCCTGTTCGGCCCGCGGAACCGTGACGGACGTGAGCTGTGATTCGATCTCGTCGCGCCGGTCCCCGAACGATCCCGGAAGAACGAGCCGTTCACCCAGCTCCGACAGCGGTTCGTCGCTCGTGTATCCGGGTCCGCTCGTCGCGAGTTCGAAGAGGACGCCGCCGAACTCACGGAAGTAGACGGACCGGAACCAGTGACGGTCGATCTGCTGTGTCGGGCGGAGTCCGAGCGACCTGACGGCGTCTCGCATCTCCATCTGGTGGTCGTCGGTGGGCGTCTGGAACGCGACGTGATGGACCGTTCCGTGACCCTGCCGACCGCCTTCGATGGTCGGCAACACGTCGACGTACTTGCCGACTGGTCCCTCGGCGGCAAAGCGTGTCCGCTCGTCGCCAGGGGTATCACCCGGCGACGATTCGGTCCCGACCCGCTCGAACCCCATCGTCTCGAGCAGGTCCTCTGTCTGCTCGGGATCGGCGAGCCACAGCGTCACCGAGTGGAACCCGCGGATAGCGGCCGATTCGGGGACGAACTCGGTCCAGGGAACTGTCGGATCGTCGTCGGGGAGCTCTACCGCGACGAGTTCGATGGGCAGTCCGTCCGGGTCCCGGAACGGGAGGACCGTCTCGCCGAACCGCTCGATCCTGTCGTCGTACTCGACACCGTAGTCGTCGAACCGATCCTCCCAGTAGTCCAGGCTCCCTTCGGGAACGCGGAACGCGGTCCGTGAGACCTGTCCCGAGCCGACCTTCCCCTGTGAGATGTCTTCCCAGGGGAAAAACGTCATGCTCGTCCCGGGTGTCCCCTCCGCGTCGGCGAAGAAGAAGTGGTAGGTCCCGTCGTCGTCCTGGTTTATCGATCTCTTGACCAGGCGCAGCCCGAGTGTCTCGACCCAGAAGTCGATGTTCTCCTGCGGGTCGGATGCGATACAGGTCACGTGGTGGATTCCAGGTGTCGGCTCTGTCATTACCCACCGATACGGGATGGAGGTACTTGAGTCCGTGCTGGCACGAGTGTTACCAGGGTGGGTCCGTGTCCTCCGATGAGCGATGCCTTTTCATGTCAGTGAAAAATACAGTGTGCCATGGTGGCATCCGAGCAACGGGGTGGAAGGACGCCGAGGCCGGCGTTCGCCCGGCCCCGGAGAGTACAGTTCACGACGAAACCACCACGACGGAGGCGTCGACAGTGATTCTCAGGCTGTTGAAACTCCCGTTCCGGTTCGTCGGGTTCCTGGTCTCGCTCGTATTCGTCGGGGGGATGCTGGAGTTTTTCGGCATGATCCTGTACCTCCAGTGGCGCGACGAGGCGGCACTCCGGGCGCTGACGGCCGACGGTGTCACGCCCCCGGAGGTCGCCGCGTTCGTCCTCGCCAGCCCCGATCGAATCCTGGTCGCGGCGGTCCTGGCCGTCGTCTCCGTCGGTTTTGTCCTGACGAGCGATTCCGGGGGGAGTCGCCACGCCGATGGGGGATACGACGACGATGGCGGTGGTGTCGGCGGGTTCGGCGGCGACGGCGGCGGGGGTGACGGAGGTGGCGAGTAGTGAGAAGGCGGCAAAAACTTCGGGGGAGGTCCCCGCGTGCCTCTGACAGGTTCGTGGATACAGCAGGTCCGGTCCGGTTACTGTACCCAATAGGACCTACAGGGTCGACAGGGAAAAACAGATTGGCTGTGTTACACTTCTGCAACACCGGTCGGGTCCTCCGGGACGGGCACGACCGAACATACCGGAGTGGACGGGCCGATCCGACACTGCCCCCAGTTTAATACTGTGGGATGTAACCGTGTTCCATGGAACTGGACGCGTTGACCGAGGGGTTCACCCGACGGGACTGGCAGACTGTCACCGAAACCGACGATCCGGTCCGCTTCGCCATGATCGGCCTCGGGTGGTGGACGCGGGAGCAGGCGATGCCAGCAGTGGCTGCCGGCGAGCTCTGTGAGACGACGGTACTCGTCAGTGGTGACACCACGAAAGCCCAGTCGGTCGCGGCCGATACGCCGACTGTCGAGCAGACGCTGACGTACGACCAGTTTCACGACGGCGAGGCAAGCGACGCCTTCGACGCCGTCTACGTTGCCACACCGAACGCGCGCCACCTCCCGTTCGTCGAGACGGCTGCGGAACTGGGGAAGGCGATTCTCTGCGAGAAACCGATGGAAACGACCGTCGAGCGTGCGAGACAGATGGTCGCCACCTGCGAGACGCACGATGTCCCGCTGATGATCGCCTACCGGATGCACACCGAACCGGCGGTTCGCCGGGCCAGGGAGCTCCTCCGCGAGGGGTACGTCGGCGAGCCGGTGGTCGTCCACGGCAGTATGACCGAACCGATCCTCGACCTCGTTCCCGATCCCGATCAGTGGCGTCTCGACGGCGATCTCTCCGGTGGCTGTGCGGCCATGGATCTCGGGATCTACCCGCTCAACACCGCCCGGTTCCTGTTGGAGGCCGATCCCGTCGCGGTCTCGGGAACCGTCGCGTCGGTCGAGGAGGCCTTCGCGGACGTACCCGACGAACACGCCACCTTCCAAGTCGAGTTCCCCGGACACACCACCGCCTGCTGTACGGCCAGCCAGAACGCCCACATGTCGAGTCATATCCGGGTGACCGGTACCGCCGGCGAGGTCCGCGTCGAACCGGCCTTTTACCCCTGGGACGACCGACAGCTCCACCTCTCTCACGGCGACGGCGAGATCACCGTCGACTTCGAGCAGGTCGATCAGATGGAAACGGAGTTCGAGTACTTCGCACACTGTGTGCTGACCGAGACCGATCCGTTCGCCGACGGCGAGCACGGGCTTGTCGACATAAAGACGCTGAAAGCCGTCTACGAGGCCGCCGAGACCGGCCGTCGGGTCGCAGTCGGCGAGTGACGCTCCGTCGGCACAATACTGCCACCGTCTCACCGCCGTTTAGGGGAGGTTGCCCCTGACCGACCCCCTGCTCATAGTAGTATAGCTATACGGTATAGCCACTCTATATCACTACGGAACTACGAGACTGAGCCGCTCCGGGCGGGTCCGGTTGCCCAGCGCCGACGCTGGCCGATCGGTCCCGTCTTGGCTCCCCGCGCGGGGGCCGGCACAAACTTATTCCAGTTGCCTCCGAGTAGGCGTTTGGAGCCCCAGTCTCGTATTCGTCTCGACGACCCGGATCCGTTCCCTTCGAGCGCAGACTGGATGGCCACTCAGTATGAGATTACTTGTCAAACCGCTCGATAGGCAGAGTGCGGGGAAGGGTATCGCAGCGATCGATCAGGAGGCGATGTCGGAACTCGGGATCGAACCCGGGGACTTCGTCACCATCGAAGGCGAAGACGGAACCGCAGTCGCCCGTGCCCGGCCCGGACAGGCCGGCGAGCGACAGCGCGGGATCGTCGGTATCGACGGACAGACACGCAAGACGATCGGGGCACGGCTCGATCAACTCGTTTCGGTCGCGGAAGCCGACGTGGAGCCAGCACACACGCTGTCGATCGCACTCCCCGACGGACTCCAGATCCGTGGCGACCTCGCTCCGTATCTCCGTAAGAAACTCGTCAACCGGGCGGTCCAGGCGGGACAGACCGTCCCGCTGGCACTCGGACTCGGCTCGGTGATGGGGCGTGCGAACCGCCGGATTCCGATCCGCATCGTCGGCACCGACCCCGAGGGGACCGTGATCGTCACGCAGTCGACCGACGTCGAGGTCGTCGAGCAGTCGGCCGAAGCCGTCGATGCCGACCGCGATGCCGAGACGGCCGACGGCTCGGAACCGCCGAGTGTCACCTACGAGGATGTCGGTGGTCTCAACGACGAACTCGACCAGGTCCGGGAGATGATCGAACTCCCGATGACCCATCCCGAGCTGTTCCAGGCACTCGGTATCGAGCCGCCACAGGGCGTCTTGCTCCACGGGCCGCCGGGGACCGGCAAGACGCTGATCGCGAAGGCGGTGGCCAACGAGATCGACGCCAACTTCTCGACGATCTCCGGCCCGGAGATCATGTCGAAATACCACGGCGAAAGCGAGGAACGCCTCCGTGAGGTCTTCGAGGAGGCCGGCGAGAACGAGCCGTCGATCATCTTCATCGACGAGATCGACTCCATCGCCCCGAAGCGGGACGACACCCAGGGCGAGGTCGAGCGCCGGGTCGTCGCGCAGTTGCTCTCCCTGATGGACGGACTCGAAGACCGCGGCCAGGTGACCGTCATCGGGACGACCAACCGCGTCGACTCGATCGACAACGCACTCAGGCGAGGCGGCCGGTTCGACCGCGAGATCGAGATCGGTGCTCCCGACACCGAGGGCCGTCACGAGGTCCTCCAGATCCACACCCGGGAGATGCCCATCGCCGAGGACGTCGACCTCCAGCAGTACGCCGACAACACGCACGGCTTCGTCGGGGCGGACCTCGAAAGCCTCGTCCGTGAGGCGGCGATGAACGCGCTCCGCCGAGTTCGGCCCGATCTCGACCTCGAAGGCGACGAGATCAGCGCCGAGACCCTCGAAACGCTCGAAGTCACCGAGAGCGACCTCCGGTCGGCGCTCCGGGAGATCGATCCCAGCGCGCTCCGGGAGGTCTTCGTCGAGAAACCCGACGTGACGTGGGACGACGTGGGCGGCCTCGCGGAGACGAAAGAGCGGCTGCAGGAGGCCATCGAGTGGCCCCTCGCCTATCCCGACGCGTACAAGCAAGTCGATCTACAGTCGACGAAAGGCATTCTCCTCCACGGACCGCCCGGGACCGGGAAGACGCTCCTGGCGAAGGCCGTCGCGAACGAGGCACAGTCGAACTTCATCTCGGTGAAGGGGCCGGAACTGTTCGACAAGTACGTCGGCGAGAGCGAGAAAGGCGTCCGGGAGATCTTCGAGAAAGCGCGCTCGAATGCCCCCACCGTCATCTTCTTCGACGAGATCGACGCCATCGCGAGCAAGCGGGGTAGCGGTGGCGGGGACAATCAGGTCGGTGAACGCGTCGTCTCGCAGTTGTTGACCGAACTCGACGGGCTCGAAGAACTGGAGGACGTCGTCGTGATCGCGGCCACGAACCGGCCGGACCTCATCGACGACGCGTTGACCCGTGCCGGCCGGATCGAACGGAAGATCGAGGTCGGTGTGCCCGACGAGGAGACCCGACGCGAGATTCTGACGATCCACACGCGAAAACGGCCGCTGGCCGACGACGTCGATCTCGATGCGCTCGCCGCCGAGATGGACGGACTCGTGGGGGCCGACGTGGCAGCCATGTGTCGCGGCGCGGCGACCGCTGCCGTCCGTGAGCACGTCCGATCACAGTCCAGCGACGAACCGACAGCCGTCGAGGACATCGTCCTGACACAGGCGCACTTCGAGTCGGCACTCGAAGAGATCACCGCCGACGGCGAGTGAACAAGGCGTCGGTCCGTTCTCGTTCCGTTTCCTCCGCGTTTCCGGCGTTCCAGGAGTGCCAATCCACCTACCGAGCTATCGAACGCTAAATCACTCTACAATATCACGTCGTAAGATACCGTCCCGAGCGAGTGGTGCGATCTGTCCGACGACGATAGAGAACTCGTTTTGCCGTATGGGGAACGATTCCTGGAAGTTATCGGGGCCTACTGTCGAGCGTTCCGAATGAGGGAGCGAAGAGAGATCTCGGGTTATTTCGGTCGTACCCGAACCGTCGATGGCCTCAAAATCATCGGCATCGATTTCGTACAAGTAGTCGCGAGTCAAACTCCCCCCGAAATCAGTGTGGAGGTTCACGTACTGGGTTGGCTTCTCGGATTCGATCGATACTTCGGCGGAGAGCTGTTCGAGCTGAACACCTTCGTCGCTCGATCGGGCTGTGAAATCAAACGATTCGATCGAGATATCGGGATACGGTAGGTGGAGATAATATGTTTCCTGCTCTGTTGTCATCGTGACCCGAGCTTTCGTGACCGGGTACCGGAGATAGGCCGGAGAGAGTTCCTCATACGGAAGTACGATCGTATTATCCTGGATACTCACTGCCGAGTTCGAGCTGATCAACTGGTTCTTCGTGATGTTTACTTCTCGGATCTCGCTCGAGACGGGAAGGGTGAACTCGAGTCCCGCAGACGTTTCCTCTCCGGGAACCAGTTCCCGCCAGTCATCCAACGCCGGTTTGAACGGCTTCGAGGGAGGATTGAAATTGTTGTTGTACACAGCTTGCAGGTCACTGACCGTTTGATCGGATGGGAGCAACACGTGCAATCGGTAGTGATCTGACGCTGATACCTCGCCCTCACCCCGTTCGAGTTCGGGATTCGAATAGGACTCCACCCAATACCGCTCAAGACATGCACCCAGCCACCCATCGAACGTGCTCGTGTAGAGATCGATATCTCGCCCGCCGATATTCTGCTGTCCTGTCACCGATACCACACTGTCGTCATCGGCAATGACCATCTCTTCCGGTCGAAACGTCACTGGCTGATCGTCTTCCGCAGTTTCAGCCGACTCCACTGTGTCGACCTCTGTGGCATCGTCGACGGTCGGTGGGTCCGGATCCGTTACCGACTCATCTTCGCCGCTACATCCTGCGAGTACAACTGTTCCGACGAGACCACTCGTTCGAATCAACTGGCGCCGTGTATACGATTTCCGTCCCATCGAGACAGATTACAAGTCCCGTTGAAAGAACACTAATCTTACCATTCCTGCAGAAACCCATCGAACTTCTTGGACTGTAGCCCTCGGGTAATCGAGTGCGCAGACCGACCGCGGGAGTCAGCGAAACAGGCGCCTGGAAACCCTGGTTGCTTTCTTCGTTGAGGACTCACGGACGAGCGATCACCGGCCGACGACCCCGTACGACCACGTCGGGGGACCCTCTTTGATCGTCCCAACTAGATCGGGAATCTCGGCTTCGAAGAGGAGTGCTCGCCCTGCCCGTCGAACCGTCCGATACTCGACGGCGATCGGTGTGAATCGCGCAGTCCCCTCGTCAGTTGTGAACTGGATGCTGCCGTCGTCGACTCTGAACCGTTTCGCAGTCTCGGCTGCCCTGTCCGGGTCTGGATACGTAGCCACCACTGTCTTGGTTTGTGCCTCCAGATCAATACCGACCGACTGCGACCGCGGAGCCGTTTCGGCGTCTTCGATGTAAGCCGGCCCGTATGTCGTCACGATATCCATCTTCTCCACGTGTCTGACTGGGTGGTTCTCCAGATTGCGTTCCGTTCCGGCCCGCTCCAGCGCCTCCTGTAGATGGTAATCACTCTCATCACCTGTTAGTTCGCCATCCGAGCCGACAGCGGCAAGCAAAAGCCCGTCCTCGATTACCACAACTCTCTCGATCAACTGTCCGTTATCGGTGATTCCCCCTCCACCCCCCTCCAGCACAGTCATGCCGTTTACTTCCCGCGCGTCCGCTCCGGTTACGTCCAGCAGGCGTTGTTTCAGCTCTGCCTTCGAGGAGGAGTCCGGAAGTTGAAATACAGCCAGATGGCGCTGTTCCTCTGCTTCCCCGGTCCTGTCGATCGTGAGCGCGGCCATGGCGGGAATATCTCGACTATGGTGCCATCCGCTTCCTTCGTTCCCGACGACAAACGGTTTGCCGCCAGCGACCACGTCCTTTGGAATCAGTGGTAAACGCCCCTGTTCATTCACGTACGCTGTGGGCGCAGACAGCCACGAGACAAACTCGGACCACGTGACACCGTCCATCGTTTTCACGTGGTTATAGAGGTCGTAGGGTTCCGCATAGCCGGACGAAATCCCGGGACCGTTTTCGGACGGTTTGATCCAGTTCGAACTATGTAGCGTCACGTCGCGTTCTTCCTCATCGAACGCTCCCAGACAGCCCGTCAAACTGGCACTCGTGACTGCACCACCCAACGTGCGAAGCACTGCTCTCCGATCTATATGGGAAGTATCAGACATTCTATTGGTCATTGATTGATAACCACAAGGTAGTCATTGGAACTCTTCCTCAACCCAAGACGGCCGTGAAACAACGGTATTTCCCAGTTCTTGGACCTGGTATCTTCTGTTTTCAGCTGTGCTCGTCTCTCCCGATGACGACGTTCTCACTTGGATCTCTACAGAGCGAGATACACTCTCCGGGTCAACTATGAGTGACCCACTTGACCCCGTAACGGTGTCGTCAAAGGCATCTTGGCTTACGCTCTCTATCTCGAATTCAACAACTGCCCGACCACTACGATCGGTTGCTTGGACCGGAGCAAACTCTGAAACTTCGAGAATATTTTGGAGAAAATACCCTCGGATATGTTTGATGATATTCGCCCACAAAATCTCCTCATCACCAGGCAGATCTTCTCTATAATAACTGTTCGATGCGTGAAAGTCGCTGAAAGATCGCTCTGTCTTTCCGGTGTAGTATTCGTACCCACTATGTGTCTCGTATTTTATATATAGCATCCCCTCATCGAGAAGCACTTCATTGGCGAAATCAGCGTCCCCGACTTTCCGGTAGTGACGACTGTCCTGGAGACTGCTGTGAAATCGTAATGTCGTCCCATCATGCTCTAGTTTGACATCGTACCCATTGTTAGCCAACGCAGTACGTGTGGAACCGACAATGGTAGCGGGATCAGTGATCCCGTCTTGCGAGGTCCCAGCGGGATACTCTTCTTCTGAAATATTTGGGCCTCCAAGACTGGCACATCCTGCAAGCGACGCACTGACAATGCCAGCACTTGATATGACAAACTCCCTTCTGGAAATCCTGTTGGACATTTATCTATTTACTCCAGTCATCGTGCTACCTCGTTGATACTCGATCTGATAAAATATTGGGATATACCGATACAAAAATTGAATGGATACGGTAATTATATTACCTAACAACATATTAGCTCTTCCGTGTGAACGTTAAATCGGTTCTCTCGTGGGTTGGGAGTCTCTTATTGCTCCTCCTCGGCGTTGTGTTTCTGTTCGGTGCCCCACCTGTTGGCGTTGTTCTCGTGTTGGTGGGGCTGTACTTCCTTCCGGCAGTGCAGTTTGACTTCCAGATCGCGGAGGCACTGTTCTGGCTCGGCGGTGTGGTGTTAATTCTACTGGGACTCCTGTTCGTGAGTTCGACGGTAATCGGCGGTGTATTGGGTATCCTAAGCGGGCTGTTGGCATTGCCGCCAGCTAGAGATCGATTGACGAGTCGGTTTGAAATCAGATTTGAACGGGCGGTCATGGCTACTGTCGTCCTGCTCGTCGCAGGGGCGTCGTTCGGTGCCATTTACCTCCAAGAAAGCCAGTCAGAGCCGCCGACGATCAAACAGCATGATACAGGTGAACAGTTTACCGTCGAGGGAACTGCCAGCACTGTTGGATTCACGGTTGAGAAAGTTCGAACAGTCCCGACACTCCAGCCAGGTGAGGAAGACGGCTCTCCCGGTGAAACAAACCTCCTCGTCGTCGTTCGAATGGAAAATCGGGGGGAGGAACCGGTCACTGTCTGGAAAGACGACTTGGCGGTCGTAACCGAAGACGACGAGGTGTATCAATCGGCAAGTGAGGTTTCCAGCGATATTCCGTCGGACGGAGAGTATACGGGACTGTCAGTCGGTGAGGTGAGCCCGCGGATCGAGCCTGGCGGAGAAATCCGGCGTACATACGTCTTCGAGACCACTGAAAGTGGCACGTATCTGTTCACCGTATCGACCGCCGAACAGTTCTCACCCGCTGCGAACCACTACGTCCCGATCGGCCGAGTCGAAATCGAAACAGAGTGATCTGCCCTTCGCCAAACACGACGCCAGTCTGAAGACCGACTCCAACCGAACTGTGACGGACTGTAAGTGGCTCAAATCAGTCTTGAACCCTTAGCCGACTATAAGTCCGCGCTGTCCGTCCTCCGCAGTATGCCCGGATTGCCCTCCATCGACGTCTCGGGTAGTCGACCGGTTCTCGGATCGACCACGGTGTGGCGCCGACGCCGCGAGGACCTGTCCGTCCACAACGACAGTTCGGAGACGGCCCACGAAATCCGGATCACCGTCACGGACGACGGCGGCGTCTGCCACGAGGAGACGTACCGACTCAACCCCGGCCAGAGCGGCTGCTCGCTGGACTTGCTCTCAGACGGTCGTTACACTGTCACGGTGACACTGGACAACGACACGGAGACCACTGCAACAGTCCGCGTCGGCGACACCCCGGCCCGGACGATCGTCGTGAGGCTCACCGACGACGACGTGACAATCGAGCAGGGCCACGAGTAGCGGTCGAGACCGTTCTCCCGACGACCGACGGGCTGGTATCGGCGGCCCCGCCACGCTACCGCTGCCTGCTGGCACCGTCGGAATAAAGGGGCCGAACGACCAATACCCGTATATCTCCGAGACAGACGACTCCCGATCGGTGGCCGAGGCCAGCGACGAGGATCACGGCCCGGTCCTCCTCTTCGACGGCGTGTGTAACCTCTGTAACTGGCTCGTCCAGACGATCGTCCCCCGGGACCCCGAGGGTCGGATCAGTTTCGCGTCACTGCAATCGGAGTACGGGACGCGGGTCCGAGCGTCCCACGGCCTTTCGACGGACTCGCTCGACTCCGTCGTCCTCGTCGATGGCGAGCGGGTCTACACGAAGTCACGGGCCGTCATCAGAGTCCTGGAGCTGCTTGGATGGCCGTACCGGCTCGCTACTGTCGGCCGACTCGTTCCCGTCCGGATCAGCGATTTCGTCTACGATCTCGTCGCCGACCGTCGCTACGAGTGGTTCGGCCGGAAAGACCAGTGTATGGTCCCCGACGACGACATCAGTGACCGGTTCGTCGGCGGCACCGACTCTCCCCGGTCCCGGTCGGGATCGTAGGTCGGTTCCACAACAGCTAAGCAGGATTGACTTATCCGTTGAAATATGTCCTCCGGCTCTTTCCGATCCTCCTCGCCAGCCCTTATCGCCGGAGTCGGTGTCCTGTTGCTCGTCGCTGCCATCACCCATCACATTACGGAGTTGTTCGTTCTCGACACCGCCGTGGGGCCGATCGCTGCGCTGGTGTTGGATGTCCCCGCAGCGGTGGGACTGACCTACGCCGGCTACTGGTTGTCGCGGACGACCCTCGATCAACGCGAACGCTGGACGGTGTGTGTCTGGTGTTTCGCCGGTGTCATCCTGTTCGTCGCCGTCATCGGAGCGACGCTCGGCATCCAGTTCATCGAAGGGCGGACGGTCTCCGAACCCGGCTTCTCGCTGTTGATCGCTGCCGAGGCCGGTGGCGTCGCCGGCTTTCTGGGGGGCTACTACAACGCCCGTGCTCGGGCGAGCGCACGCCGTGCCACTACCGCCAGAAACGCGCTCGGGTTCGTCAACGAGCTCATCCGACACGACCTCCGGAACGACCTGAACGTGATCCACGGACACGCGGACCTGCTCGCCGACGCCGACCGGAACACGAACGAACCGGGTGATCCAGCGATCGTCCGTGAGAAGTCCATGGAGGCCCTGACCCGGATCGAGACCAGTCGAGCGATCGCTTCGACGCTCCTCCATGACCCCGAACTCGACCCCGTCGATGTCGTCCCGATCGTCCGTGAGATAACGACCCAGTTCGACGACGCTTTCCAGGCGACGGTCACGGTCGATCTCCCGGAGTCGGCGGTCGTCTCGGCGAACGCCGGTATCCGCTCGGTGCTGGACAATCTCGTCGAGAACGCGATCGAACACAACGACTCGGCCGAGCCGAGAGTCGAGGTAACAGTCCACAACGAGCCGGAGACAGTCACGATCACGGTCGCCGACAACGGCCCGGGGATCGACTCGGTGGGGCAAGAACAGTTGTTGAACGCCGATGCCGCCACCGGTGGCGGCGGTCTCTCGCTTGCTGCGACGCTCGTGGAGAACTTCGGCGGCGAGCTCGACGTTACCGAGTCGCCGTTGGGCGGGACCGCTGTCGAGGTGACCCTGCCGACCGCCGAGTGAAGCTCCGGTTCACTCCACAGCCGTTGTTGCAGTCGCGAGCGGGAGCCGAACGACGAATTCGGCACCCTCCTTGCCGTCGGTGACCTGGACTTCGCCGCCGTACTTCTCGACGAGGCTGTCGACGAGGTACAGCCCCAGCCCGGTCCCGGAACTCTCCAGGCCCTTTTCGCCGCGGCCGAAGATCTCGGTTTTGCGTTCGTCCGGGACGCCAGGCCCGTTGTCGGCGATCCGCACCTCGGCGAAGTCCTCGTCTGTCGTCGCGGTGACGGTCACTCTGGGGACCTCGGAATCGTTGTGCTGGATGCCGTTCGCGATGATGTTCCGGAAGACCGAAGAGAGCATCTCGTCCGCGATGACTTCCGCCTCCGGGATGGTGTCGGCGATAGTGACGACCGCCCTGTCGTATGCCGACCCCACCTCGTCGACCTGTGCTTCCAAGGCGGGGCGAAGCGACATCGCCGTCAGCTCCTCGTCGCCGCTCAACATCGTCTCGGTCAGGTCCCGGGCTTGCCGCGTGAGGTCGACGACGTGTTTACCGCTTTCGGCGAGGCGTTCGAGGTACTGCTGTCCCTCCTCGTCGACGTACCCGCGCAACACGTCGGCCATCCCCAGGATGACCTGCATGTCGTTTCGGATGTCGTGGCGGGTGACTTGGTTCAGTATTTCCAGGTTCCGTGTCTGCTCGCGGAGTTCGGTTTCACGGCGTTGTTGGAGCGTCACGTCCTGAATGACACCGACGATTCCACTGAACCCGTCCCCGTCGTAGCCGCGCCGCTCGACGACGATGTCCCGGTTCCCGTTGGCCAGTTCGATCGTCAACTCCAGTTGTTCGGTGCCACCACTGGCGAGCAACTGTGCGTCGGTGGTATCACAGACCCTTGCGAGATCCGGGCGGAACTCCGCGGTTCGCTTGCCGATGATCGCGTCTCGATCCCGCTCGACAAACGACACGAACTCGTCGTTACAGACCACGTATCGACCGTCAGCGTCCTTGAGAAACGTTGGGTTCTGGACACAGTCGATGACGGCGGCCAACCGCGCGTCGGCGTGTCGGCGGGTGATCAGTTCCTCCCGGAACAGATCGACGAACGGGGTCTCCCGTGTCCTGTCGTTGGCTCTATCCGTCGCCTCCATCGACGACGCGACACGGGTCGGGCCTCCGTTTGGCGGATCGCGTTCGACGTATCCGACGGCACCGGCTTCCAGGCTATCGACCACGTCTCGGGTGCCGTCTCGCTCCCTGCGATCAGAAGCACCGCTCCGACGCTGGCGTCCAGTTCTTCGACGGTCTCTGGGACCTCGACCGCCAGCGTCGCGAGATCCAGGACGGCGACACCGACGTCGATCTCGGTACCGACGACGTCGTCGACCGTCTCGGCCTGTCCGAGTTCGATCTCCGCGACGTGCGCCTGAATCCGGTCGACGTACTCCTCGTCGTGACTGAAAACGACTGCTTGGCACCCCTCCATAGTCCGTACACGTTCCAGCGACCGCAGAACCGTCAATGTGTCTGTCTGCTCCCCGTCTCGGCGTCCCGTTGGAACGAGAGAATCACCACGCCACCGCTCTCGGTGTTTTCGAGCGACACCCAGCCGCTAGCGTTCTCGACAGCCCACTTGACGAGCCAGAGTCGGATTCCCTGTGTGTGTTCCAGCGGCGTCTCGCTTCCGGCCTCCAGCGCACTGAGGGCGATCTCCGAGAACTCCATACCCGGGACCTCTACCCGAACTCGAACTGTGTCGTTCGACGGATCGTCGACGATCCGTACGGCGAACCGCCCCGACGGGCGCTCCCACCCGTCGACAGCGCGCTCGACGAGCTGTTCGAGACAGAGTTCTAGTTGGGGCGGACAGCGCGCCCTCGCGGTCGTCGGGCCGTCGACCGAGAACTCGATCTCCGGATACTCCGCCCGGAGCGTCGAGACTGCCGACCGAACGAGTGTCGGTACGTCGAGTGGATCGCTCGATTTCTCGGGGTTTCGCCCGATCTCGAACTGCCTGACGGTATCGACGATGTCCAACAGATCGTCCGACGCGGCCTGGATCGCTCCGGCGCTATCTGCCAGCGCCGACGGGTCCAGCTCGTCGGCGTGGGTCGTGACGTATTCGGCCTGGCCTGAGATGACCGTCAACCTGTTCCGGAGGTTGTGCCGGAGGACTCTGTCCAGTACGGTCAGTCGGCCCTGCTGTTCGCGGATCGCGGAGATGTCACGCGCGATCGCGATGATATGGTCGCCGTCGCGCTCCGAGACGGATTCGTGTTCGAATTTCACCTGAAACGTCCGCTTCTGACCTGTCGGAACCGAAAGCGACAGCTCCCGTTCCTGGGTCTGGCCCGTCTCGACGACGATCCGGCAGGCTCGACGGACGATGGCGGCAAGCTCTGTGGGGAGACGGTCCGCTAGAACGGTCGGCTCCGGACCGGCGAACCCGGCTCCGAACACGTCTATCGCGGCACCGTTAGCGTGGACCACCGTCGTGTCCGCACGCAACACGACGACCGGATCACTGACGGACTCGAAGACGTGTTCGTACTGTTCGAGCAGCCGCTTGCGTTCGATCTCTTCGGTCACGTCCCGCTGGAACCCGAGGAAGTGTGTCACCGTCCCGCCATCGTCGTAGACCGGGACGATATCCAGTTGGTTCCAGAACGGCTCCCCGCTTTTCCGGTAGTTTCGGATGACGACGGAGACCGGCTCCCGGGCCTCCAGAGCCTCGCGCAGTTGCGTAACCGTCGTCTCGTCGGTCCCGTCTCCCTGGAGAAACCGACAGTTCCGCCCCAAAACCTCCGGTAGCGAGTAGCCGGTCAGATCGACGAACCCACGGTTGACGTAGATCAGGGGGGCTCCCTCGGCACGCGCATCGGCGATACTGATGCCGATGTCCGCGTTGTCCATCGCGCGGCTGTACAGTTCGAGCCGTTCCCATCGGCGTGCGGCGACCAGCGAGTACTGACGGACGGCCATCAGCCCGTCGACGTGTGAGCGGATCGCGCGTTTCGATGCCGGTATCCGGATGATCCCGTCGATCACGTCACCGAACTCCCCGGCGTGTTGTGACCAGGGGTCGGACACACTGTCGGGGACCAACAGCAAGACCGGTGCCATCGCCGGCCGCTCGGATCGTTTCCAGTCACGGATCCGTGTGCGACAGTCGTCGAGTTGACCGACGCCGACCACACAGATATCCGTTCCCTCGGAGATCCCGTCCTCGACGCGTCGCAGTTCGTACTCAGAGAGCGTCTCGGTCAGAAGCTGTTGATCACGCCCGTCCGGGACGGCTACTGTGACCGTGGTCGCCCCTCGTTCGGGGAGCGGAACTTCGCCGGCCCCCCTGCCACCACTCGCAAGGCGGTTTGGCGAGCGGTCGTCGGCCATCAGTCGCCCTCGTCGGCCCGTCTGGGCACGCCGGTCAGCACGCCCTGATAGCCCGCCACCGAGGGACCGACGGTGAGCCCGTCGGCACCGATCTCCACGTTCCGGATCGTCCGCTCGAAGTCACCGTATCGTTTCTTGAGGACGCCGATGACCTTCTGGATCTCCCCGTCGATCTCGACGTACCGGAGGAAGACGATGTTGTCGGCGAGGTAGCTGATCTGGTCTTTCGTGGCGGTCAGATCACCGGTGACGGTCGAGGCCTCGTCGAGGAGAAGCGTCGTCACGCCCATGCGTTTGAGATATCGACACAGCGCGTGGAGTTCACGGGTGAGTTGGGTCTGCGAATCGCCGCCACGGAGGGCGAGCCGGTACCCCGAGATCCCGTCGATGACGACCATCCCGACGCCGTCTTCTTCGACACTGTCTCTGACCATCGCGGCGAACTCGTCGGGGCTCTGTGTGAGGGACTCGATCTCGGTCAGCAGTAACTGGTCCCGTTCGATCAACTCGTCGAGGTCGAGGCCGAGTTGGCGCGCCCGATACTGGAAATCAGCGGCGAGTTCCTCGAAGAGGAACCCCTGTGGACGGTCGCCGCGCTGGGCCGCCGCCCGCAGGAACACGGTCGCGAGTGTCGACTTCCCGACGCCCGAGGGTCCGGAGATCACTGTCACGGACCCACGCTGGATTCCGCCACCCAGGAGGCTGTCCAGCGATTCGATCCCGGAGCCGACCTGTTCCCGCGAGCGCTCGTCCTGGTGGTCGCCGGGGACTAACTTCGGATAGACGTGGCCGCCCGTGCCCGAGCGGATGCGGTACGTGTGTCTGCCACCCGCGTAGTCCGAGCCGCGGAACTTCGTGACCTCCAGACTCCGGTGGTCCGTCGTCCGGCGAATCTCGATCGACGCGTCGCCGAGAAACTGGATGTCCCGCTCTTCGTTCTCGCTCGTCGCCTGTGCCGTACAGACTGTCGTGATCGACCGCTCTTTGAGTGCGTTGACGAGCGAGGAGATGTGGCGCCGAAACTGATACTCGTCGGGCAGGAGCGCACGGAGCTCGGTCAGCGGGTCGATCACCAGCCTGTCGGGCGATTCGCGGTCGATCGCGTCCCCGATCTTCCCGATGAGTTCCGTCCCCTCGGCCTCCTCGGGCGAGAGGAGGGAGTACCCCTGTTCGGTGAAAAACCGCGATTCCGATTCGCTGAGATCCAGAATCGTACTGCTCGAGAGATCGATCCCCAGGGTCGCGGCGTTGCGCCGGAGATCGTCCGCTCGCTCCTCGAATCCGACGTACAGTCCCGACTCGCCGGCAGCGAGGAACTGCAGTGCGAGCACTGTCTTGCCGGTCCCCGGTCCTCCGTTGACGATCGTCGTCTGTCCACGCAGGAACCCGCCGTGTAACACGGCGTCCAGGCCGGGCGTTCCGGACGGGACCCGCTCTCGCTCGACCGAATCTGCCATATGGATATGAGGGCCGCAAGCAATGATAAAACCTCCCGCCGTGTGAAACGCGGGCCGTTACAGCGGGAACGACCGGACGAGTTTCGGGAGTTGGTTGCGGAGTCGACGACCGATGCTGCCGGTCCGATCCCGGATTCGCCGCATCTCCGCCCGGGACAGCGAGAAGTCGAAGACGTCGAGGTTCGCCTCCAGGTGGTCCCGGCTGCGGGCTTTCGGGATGGCGACGACTCCCTCCTGTTGGACCAGCCACCTGAGCGCGACCTGGGCCGGGCTCTTGCCGTAGCTGTCCCCGATGCCGTCGAGGATCGGGTCGTCGAGCACGTCGCCCCGTGCCAGCGGACTGTAGGCCGTCAGTGCGAGGTCGTTGTCGGCGCAGTACTCCCGGAGTTCCCGCTGGTCCTTGTAGGGGTGGTACTCGACCTGATCGGCGACGATCGGGACGTCGACTGCTCGCCGAGCACGGGCCAGTTGCGATCGGGTGAAGTTGCTGACGCCGACGTGCTCGACCACCCCCTCGCCGCGGAGGCCGGCCATCGCGCCCAGGGTCTCCTCGACGGGGACCCGTGGATGTGGCCAGTGGATCAACAACAGATCGACGAAGTCGAGCCCCAGTCGGTCCAGGCTCGCCCGTGCCGCCCGCCGGACGTCGTCGGCACGGAGGTTCGACCGCCACACCTTGGTCGTCACGAACACGTCGTCGCGGTCGACAGCGGACGCCGCTATCGCGTCCCCGACCGCCGCCTCGTTCCCGTAGTACTCCGCGGTGTCGACGTGCCTGTAGCCCAGTTCCAGAGCAGTTCGCACAGCCTCCCGACACTCCCCGCCGTCCATCTGGAAGGTCCCCACCCCGAGAGTCGGGATGTCAGCGTTACCGGCCGAGACGTAATGCATAGCGGCGGTACGGCACGGATCGAGGAGTAAGTGACGCCGCCGACTGGCGTCGCTCAGTCGCCGTTTGAGCGAAAGCCGCCTTTACGGGGACCGCGCGTTTCGTCGCTAGTACCATGACGAACCTCCTCCACGCCCTCCGTGCCGTCGCCCTCGCCGCGGTTGATCTGGTCGTCGGCGCCGTGCTCTTCGGCGTCACGACCTCGCCGATCGGTCTCCTGGTGATCGCTGTCGGTCTCCTGATCCTCTTTCACGTCGCCTACACCGGCGTCAGCAAGCTCCGGACGATCACCGCTGGGACCGGCGACCGGGCGCGGGGTAACCTTCACCGGTGAGTGCTGTCCCATCACTGCGTACAGGCAGTGAGAACGCGCTCCCGAGCGCGAAGCAGCGTCGTGAGATGATCGGTGTCGTCGACGCGGAGTTCGGCACCGGGGATAGTATCGGCCAAGCGTCTGGCAGCCGCCAGCGGAACGTTCGTGTCCAACTCTCCGTGAAAGAGGCTGACGGGCGACTCGACGGCCGCCACGTCGAACTCCCAGGGATCGGCGAGTAGCCCCGCCTCAGTTACCGCGCCGCTTCGAGTTCGCTCGATGGCGGCGACGAACTCCTCGTGGACGAGTTCTTCCTCGGCCTCACTGAGCGCCGGTCCCTCCGCGGTCGTGTACTGCGAGACGACGAACGACGGCGGGAGGACACGTGCCAGGCGGCCAGTGACGGCGAACGCCCCGGCCAGGAGCCAGCCGGCGTGGTTCCCGAGAACGCCCAGGAACCGCTGGACGGCCGGCGGCTCCTCTTGCAGGCTCGGCGGCACCGCCCCGGAGACGACCGCAACACGGTCGACACGCTCCGGCCGTGTCCTCGCCAGTGCGAGTGCGTGGGGACCACCGCCGGAGAACCCCGCGACCGTCGCCGTATCGACGCCGGCATCGTCCAGCACTGGGAGCGCGAACGCCGCGGTATCGTCGAGCCGACGGTCGGGCCAGACGCTGGATCGGCCGTAGCCGGGTCGATCGAGCGCGATGACTCGAACTGACTTCCGGTTGGCGGGGTCGTCGAAGAGCGCACCGACGAGGCGTGACCCCGGCGTGCCGTGGAACAGGAGTAGCGGTGTGCCATCGGGGTCGCCGTACTCGGCGTAGGCCACGTGACGGTCGCCACCGATCGGGACGCGGGACACCTGCGCCGCTCGGTCACATTCTCGGTCGGGGGCCGCAGCGCTCGCTCGCATCGCCTGTCGCTACCGCTCCTCGATACGAAGGTCCTCCGGCGGATGCATCCGGTTATTTATATACAAGCGCCGATCGGTCGGCCGTGCAACGGGTCGAGTTCGCCGTCACGTATCCGCCGGATCGAAGGCATCCACTCCACGACGCCGTCGAGACGACTGCGGGCGTCTCGCGCGCCGAACTGCTGATGTGGGGGCCGACGGGCCGGATCACGTCGCTGTTGTGGCTCGATTGCCGGCCGGACCGGGCAAAAGACCTGCTCGATGCGGTCGATTCCACGACGAGGGAACTGATCGGGGAGGGGACGGGCACCTACGCGTTTCTCGAACAGGACCACTACGAACTCGATACGGGCGTGCTGGCTGTCGTCGCCGACGCACGCGTCATCTTCCTCCCGCCGGTCGTCTTCCAGGAAGCGGGAGAGGCGACGGTCGAAGCCGTCGGAAGCCGGGCCACACTGGGGGAGTTCTACGAGGCACTGGACGAGCGTGTCCCGACGACGATCCGGCGGGTCCGCCCCTTCGAGCGCCGACAGGCGACCGGCGTTCTCACCGATCGCCAGCGTGCAGCCCTCGATGCCGCGTCGGCGGTCGGCTACTACGAGATACCCAGAACCGGGAGCGTCGCCGACGTGGCGACCGAACTCGACTGCGCCCACAGCACCGCCGGCGAACTCCTCCGAAAGGCAGAGGCCGCGCTCGTCGCAGCGGCCGTCGGGGACGGCTGAACAGCCACCAGGTCGCTCTCTCACCCATCACAGCCTGTTCCCGGGGCGACCGTCCCTTCGTCGATTATCGCCGTCGCCGCTTGGCCACGCCAGATGACCTTGATCGGATCACAGGGTTCGAGAACGTCGACTGCCTCCGGATCGTTCCGTTCCTGGATGACGAGTCGCTGGCCGGCCGTGACGTTTTCCTCCCACTCGTTGACCACACCGGGGTCGGAGCCGTCCCCGTCGCCCGGGGGTCCGCCACGGGTGTCTGACGGTGCGATCGACGGGGGCTTGTTGAGGTCGTTGAACTCGTCGTCGTTGATCTCGACGATCAGCCCTCTCACGTCGGTCGACGGCGAGTCGTTGTTGCTCTCGCTGTCGGCGGTATCGTTGAACACTGTCGTCCCGCCGACGACGACTTCCAGGCGCGTCCGTCGCAGTCGGTCGCCACCGTCGTGCGTGATGACGACGGAGTCGTTTTTCGCGACACCGTCCTCGAAGTAGCGGGACTCGAACTCGATGTCGGCCGTCGGCGCGACCGACGAGACGCTGTCGCCAAACGAGAACGCGAGCACCGTCAGGAGCGTTCCCACGAGGACGACTACGCCGACCATGAGGACCACACCGATCAGTGACGAGACGCCCCGGTCTCTCCATGGAACAGACGAACCACCCATCGGCTGCGTTACTACCACTGTGAGTATCCATCCAGATAATAGTTCCTGGAGCGACAATTTTGCCCCAGATCTAGCTCCGGTCCGGAACGCCCGACCCCATACCGAACATGTTCGCGCACCCGCCCGGCGACTGGGAACCCGGTAGGCACTTTTGGAGTGTCCGTGTCGAACCACCGCCTGTATGGAAGTACAACGCAAGACGATCGCGAAATTCATCGCCGCCGCCTTCGTCCTCAACCTGGTCGTCATGGGGGCAGGGGCCTGGTTCGCCTACCAGGAGGCCCCGCCGATCCCCGACGAGATCACGGGTCCGGACGGGGCGACTGTCGTCACGGACGAACAGATCAGAGACGGGAAGAAAGCCTTCCAGCGGGACGGCCTGATGAACCACGGGTCGATCCTGGGCAACGGTGCGTACTATGGCCCCGACTACACCGCCGATACGCTCGATCTGAAGACCGAGTACATGCGCCAGTACTACGCCCGTGAGCGCTACGGCGACGACTACACGGCTCTGCAAAGCAGTGAGCAGGCCGCGATCGACGACGTCGTGAGACAGGACCTGGACGACCAGTACGACGGCGGCGACATCCAGTACTCCGCCGCCGAACTGTTCGCCCACAAGCAGGTCCGGGAAGAATACGTCGAGCGCTACCACGAGGGGAGCCACGAGCGCGGGGTCCCCGAGGGAATGATCGACTCCGAGGCCGACGCCAGGAAGTTCGCGGACTTCGCGCTCTGGACGGCCTGGTTCTCCCACACCGACCGGCCCGACGGTGACCACTCCTACACCAACGAGTGGCCCTACGCGCCCGGTGCAGGCAACGACGCTACCGCCGCCGCGATGACCTGGAGCGTCATCGCGATGGTCCTGCTGGTCGGCGCCGCCGGCTTCGGGATCTGGCTCTACCGGTCGGTCGAACTCCCGGAACCCTCCGCCGACGGGCTCTCGGTGCCCGAACCGAGCGAGGTAGAGATCTTCCCCAGCCAGCGGGCGGCCCTGCGGTTCATCCCCGTCGCGGCCGGGCTGTTCCTCGCACAGGTGTTTTTGGGCGGGTTACTGGCGCACTTCTACATCGAACGGGCCGGCTTCTTCGGTATCGAGGAGATATTCGGCGTCCACATCCTCCAGTTGCTGCCCTTCGCCATCGCGAAGACCTGGCACATCGATCTGGGGATCCTCTGGATCGCCGCGACCTGGCTCGGTGCAGGGCTCTTCCTCCCGCCCCTGCTGACCGGCCACGAGCCCAAGCGGCAGTCGACGTACATCGACGGCCTGCTGGGTGCCATCGTCGTCGTGACCGTCGGCGGCCTCGGCGGCATCTGGCTCGGTTCCCACGGCTACTTCGGCGACCTCTGGTGGGTGTTCGGCAACGAAGGGCTGGAGTACCTCGAAGTCGGGAAAATCTGGCAGGTCGGACTGCTCGCTGGCTTCGGGATCTGGGCAGTGCTGTCGATCCGCGGTCTCAAGCCGTTGCTCGACGAGGAGCCTGTCTTCGGTCTCGGCCACATGATCCTCTATGCCGGCGGCTCCATCGCACTGCTGTTTACCGCCGGATTCCTCTTTACCCCCGACACCAACATCGCCGTCACGGAGTTCTGGCGCTGGTGGGTCGTCCACATGTGGGTCGAAGGCGCCTTCGAGTTCTTCATCGTCGCCATCGTCGGACTGACGCTGGTGTCGATGAACCTCCTCTCCCGGCGTAGCGCCGAGAAGGCCGTCATGCTACAGGCGCTGCTCGTGATGGGGACCGGCGTCATCGGCGTCTCGCACCACTACTGGTGGGTCGGGATGCCCGACATGTGGATTCCCATCGGGAGCGCCTTCTCTACCCTGGAGTTGATCCCGCTCGTGTTCATCCTCTACGAGGCGCTAGGTCAGTACCAGGCGATGTCCGAGAGCGGCGGCTTCCCCTACAAACTCCCGTTCATGTTCATCATCGCCAGCGGCGTCTGGAACTTCGTGGGCGCCGGCGTGCTCGGGTTCTTCATCAACCTCCCGCTGATCAACTACTACGAGCACGGGACCTACCTCACCGTCGGCCACGCCCACGCCGCGATGTTCGGGGCTTTCGGTTTCCTCGCGCTGGGGATGGTCAGCTACATGCTCCAGCTGTCGATCCAGCCCAGTCGGTGGGACGGTTCCTGGCTCCGGGCCGCCTTCTGGTGTTGGAACGTCGGCCTGGCGTTGATGGTGTTCGTCTCCGTCCTGCCGGTCGGGTTCCTGCAACTGGAGACGGTGTTCACCCAGAGCTACGACGCCGCGCGCAGCCTGGCGTTCTACAACCTACCGATCGTCCAGACGCTGTTCTGGGCACGACTCCCTGGTGATACGCTAATCATCCTGGGGACGGTCATCTACGCTGCGGACCTGATCCGCAAGCGGTTCGTGCTCAGGCAGTCCGCGGACGACCCGAGCGTCGACGACGTCGCCGTCGCGGACGGCGTACTCAACGACGATTGAACTCGTCGGTCGGACATTCGACCGATATCGTTCGTCTCGCGGTCCGAGACACTGCTACTGGCGGTTTCAAACGAACCGTATCAAAAAGCGGGCTAGCCGCTCTCCCCCATAGTTTCTCGAAAAATCTATCGAAATAAGCTCTTCGGACGGCGTGGCTCTCGCTGAACTCGGCGTTCGATTCCGTGGGTTCCCACGCGTCAGGAGAAGTCGGTCGGAGTGAACTCGGGGAAGACGCCGATCCGTTATTCGGTCGGTTCTTCGTCGTTCCCGCCACGGCGGCGGAGACCGATGACGACGATAGCGACGATAGCGACGATCGCGATGAGTTTTGTTCGATTCATCGTGGATTGGCGTTCCCCCGTCTCGGATATAAAGATTTGCGTGGGAGGAGAGTCGAACAGCGACGACTCGTCTCACGATCGGGACGCGTCTGTCCGGTCTATCGTGGTGTGTTCACACACCGCTATCGATGTGTATTGTTGCTCGGTATCGCCGGGTAGGCCGACTGAGACGGGACAACTACCGATCCGTCCTCTCTCGACACGGCAGCTCGTTTCCATCCCTATCCCCTGGAACGCCAGCGACGAGTGTGCGCCGCAGAAAGCGAACCACAAGCTCGATCTGCCGTCGTCGAACTACGACAGCAGGCCCGATCCGAACGGCATTCCCCCTACGATCGTCGGTCGAGGCTCGGACTGCCCATTAGTCCGTGAACTCCCCGTCGATCGCTGCTTCTGGCGAATTCGCCATCACACTCCGGAGCCCTTTCAAGGCGTTGTGTTTACGCGTGTAGCCTTGCCCGCCGGTCGCGATGATGTTCCCGTTGTGGTGGCGGAGTCGCCAGCGCCACGTGTCGTCACGACCCCGGTAGACCTCGAACCGGGCCAGTGACTGGGAGCCATCGGCCGCTCCCACGACTGTTGGTTCCTCGGCCGTTTCCTCGGAAGCGGGCTCGGCGGACGATACAGGCGACTCACCGCTCGATACGGACCATTCTAGCTCCAGTTCCAGACTCGCCCCGTCGTCCTCGGTCTCGAATTCGATCTCCAGGGTGAGTTCTTCGGGCGTTTCGACGGTCACAGCGTCCGTCTCGTCACCTAACCGAACGGCACCCGTCCGGAGCCCGTCAGCCACACCGTCCAATACCGAGGCGATCTCCGCACGACTGCCGGTCAGCTCAGTTTCGTATTCGTCTCGTCGTGACACGGTTCCATTCGTGTCGGTGAGCCGATAAGGCTTCGCTTGCATCCGGTGTCCCGCCGCCGACGGTGGCAGTGGCTCCACCGACTCCGCCAGTTGTGTCCGTTTCCACGCCGACGGTGACGATGCAACCGGTTTCGGCGAGCCGGTGGCTTATATCTCGCCGGCACCAAGCCGGTCTATGCGTGAGCTCGTCTTCGCTCTCGAATACAAACCCGGCTGTAACCGGGTCGCTGACGCTCTCGCTGACCACCCCGACGCCCGCGTCCGCTCGCTCTCGCTGCACGCAACCGCCGACCGTCTCTGGCGGGTCGACCACGCGACCGGACCCCCGGCCGCAGTTGCGGCCATCGAAGAGGCCTTCCTCAACAGCGACTACTACGCCGACTGTCTCACAACCGAGGACTGCGGTGCCACACAGACGACTCGCGTCCTCGACCGCACCGAAGACACGCTCGTCCTCTACTCCGACTGGGAGCGCACCCCGTCCTGTGCGTCTGTCCCGCATATCGCCCACGATCACCTCGGCGACGGCGTGTTGTTCGAGACCCGCCACGAGGGTCGACACTACACGTGGCGACTCATCCACTCCGGTGCGGGTGACGTGGCGGCGTTTTTCGACGCTCTCCAGGCTGCCATCGGGGAGTGTGCACAGATGGAGATGCTCCGAACGGCGGAGACGGCGGCATCAGCAGGGGGTAGAGACGGGGCGTCGACTGATCTGACTCCGGAGCAGGAAGCCGCACTCCGGGGCGCCGTCGAACACGGGTACTACGAGTCCCCGCGTGAGGTCGATGTCGGTGAACTGGCCGAACACCTCGACGTCCCACGGTCGACGCTCACGTATCGACTCCGACGGGCCGAAGAACACCTCGCGAAACAGCACGTCACCGGCGAGGGAGTGACTGACGGGCCGTCACCACCGATCTGACGGCAGGAGTTGGAATATTCCAACAAAGGCTTATCGAACTAACACCCCTACCTCAGGGTAATGACCGACGGATCACACGAAGACGAGGGGGCGGGCGGTGACGGTCGACGCCGGGAGTTGACTGCCCGTCTCGTCGTCCCCGAGATGGATTGCCCCTCCTGTGCGCAGAAGGTCGACAAGAGCCTCCGGCGCGTCGACGGTGTCGTCGACACGACGCTCCAGCCGACTACCGGCACGGCCACCGTCACCTACGATTCCGACCGGATCAGCGAGGCCGATGTCATCGAGGCGATCGAGGCCGCCGGCTACGAGGTCGCAGGTGGTTCGAGCACCGACGACGACGGCCGAGGGGAGACGGGCGATGGCGTCGACATCGCGCCGCCGTCGGAGGTCTGGACGACGCCCCGCGCGAAGAAGACCTGGATCGGCGCGGTGTTTGTCGTCGCCGGGCTCCTCTTCGAGTTCCTCCTCACGACACAGAACGTCGCGGTGGCGAGTGTCCTCGACTATCCGCTTTCCATCGCGGACGTGCTGTTCCTGGCTGCCGTCGCCGCCAGCGGCATCCCTGTCGTCCGGAGCGGCTACTACTCGGCGAGAAACAGGAGTCTCGACATCGACCTGCTCATGGGGACGGCGATCATCGCCGCGACCGGCATCGGCTACTTCGTCGAGGCTGCGACGCTTGCCGTCCTGTTCAGTATCGCCGAACTGCTCGAAGAATACGCGATGGATCGGGCGCGGGACTCCCTGCGTGAACTGATGGAACTGTCGCCCGACGAGGCCACAGTCCTCCGCGCGGGCGAGGAACTGACGGTGCCGGCCGGCGAGGTCGAAGTCGGCGAGACAGCCGTCGTCCGGCCCGGCGAGAAGATCCCGCTCGACGGGACGGTTCGGGAGGGCGAGAGCGCGGTCGACCAGTCGCCGATCACGGGCGAGAGCGTCCCCGTGGACAAGGCAGCGGGCGACGAGGTGTACGCCGGGGCGATCAACGAGGAGGGCTATCTCGAAATCGAGGTCACGTCGACGGCAGGTGATTCGACGCTCTCGCGGGTCATCGAGATGGTACAGGGCGCACAGGCAAAGCGGACCGAGACCGAGCAGTTCGTCGACCGCTTTTCCGGGTACTACACACCGGTCGTGGTCGTGCTGGCGATCCTGACTGCTGCTATCCCGCCGCTGGTCATCGCCGATCCCGTGTCGGTCGAGGTTGCGGGATACGGGTTCGTCTTCGCCGGCGACTGGCAGACGTGGTTCGTCCACGGACTCACCCTGCTCGTGATCGCCTGTCCCTGTGCGTTCGTCATCTCGACGCCGGTCTCCGTCGTCTCGGGTATCACTAGCGCTGCCAAGAACGGCGTCCTGATCAAGGGCGGCAACTACCTCGAAGCGATGGGGGGAGTCGACGCCGTCGCCGTCGACAAGACGGGGACGCTCACGAAAGGGGAACTCGCCGTCACGGATGTCCTCTCACTCGACACGACCGACGACGAGCTGCTCCGCTACGCTGCCGGACTGGAGCGTCGCAGCGAACACCCTATCGCCGCGGCCATCCTCGCCCGGGCCGACGAGGCGGGTTTGGGTGACCTGCCCGAGCCGACGAGCTTCGAGAGCCTGACGGGCAAAGGCATCCGTGGAGAAATCGACGGTGAGACGTACTACGCGGGGAAGCCCGCGCTCTTCGAGGAGTTAGGGTTCGACCTCTCGCGCGCCCGCCGTGAGACCGACGGTGGCGTCGTTGCAGAAGAGACGAGCCAGTCCGACAGCGGTGCGTTCGCCGAGGATACCCTCGCCGCGCTGGAACGGGAGGGAAAGACGGTCGTCGTCGTCGGCACGGGATCGAAGGTACTGGGCGCCATCGCCATCGCCGACGAGGTGCGTCCCGCCTCGAAGCGGGCCGTCGAACGGCTCCACGAACTCGGCGTCGAACGGGTCGTGATGCTGACCGGCGACAACGAGGGGACCGCCCGTGCGATCGCCGAGGCGGTCGGCGTCGACGAGTACCGCGCCGAACTCCTGCCGGACGAGAAGGTCGACGCGGTCGAGGCACTGCAATCCGAGTACGGTGCGGTGGCCATGGTCGGTGACGGAATCAACGACGCGCCGGCGCTGGCCACCGCGGAGGTCGGCATCGCGATGGGCGCGGCCGGCACCGACACCGCACTGGAGACCGCCGACATCGCGCTGATGGGCGACGACATCGGGAAGCTGCCGTACCTGTACGACCTGTCACACACCGCCAACGGCGTGATCAGACAGAGCATCTGGGTGAGCCTCGGCGTGAAGTTCCTGCTCGCACTGGGTGTGCCCCTGGGATTAGTGAGTGTCGCGCTGGCCGTCGTCGTCGGCGACATGGGAATGAGCCTCGGTGTGACTGGCAACGCGATGCGACTCTCCAGAATTACGCCCGAGGAACTAAATTCACAGTAAACGGTTCTACTTCGAACCCCTCTACAGTTAGAACACCCCTCGAAAACCCCTATTTCTCGAATCGACTACGATAGTGGTGAATTATGGAATTAAATACGGCTAACATTCATTTTTAGAACCGACTAAGACACTTTGCCGGCAAAAAGTAACGACAAAAAGACAGTTCCATCTCCACAACTCCAGAAAACGATGAGAAACGCGAGAACGGCGCGGAGACGCTATCGGCGTCTTCCTCCCTGCGCTCAGTAGTTGCCGGTCGAGACGATCGGCGGCGCATCGTGTGGGCCGTAGGGGGCGTCGTCGAGGTACTCGCCGGCCGGTTCGAAGTAGTCGGCCAGCGAGGCGGCGGCCTCCTTCCGGAGGACGGTCGCGGGATTGTCCCCCTGGAGGTACTCCAGGGCCTGCCCGGCCGCGTTCAGGTTGTATTCGGAGGCTTTCTCCCGCCGGGCCGCGTACAGTTCGACCTCGTCACGGGCCACGGCCGAACTCTGGGCGCGATAGGCGACAGCGATCGCCGAGGCCGCCTCGTCGGCGTCGGCGATCCCGGAGTTCATCCCGCGTGCGCCGAACGGCGCGAGGAGGTGGGCCGCTTCGCCGGCCAGCAGGACACGTCGGTGATCGTCGACGAACGTATCCGCCATCACCTGGAGGAACTTGTAGCTGGACACCCACGTCAGGTTGTCGGCGTAGGCGTCGCCCATCACCGCGGTGACGAACTCCCGCATCTTCTCGTCGGTGACCAACTCGTCCGGGTCGTCGCCCTCGATACACTGGATGTCGAGGCGCCATCCGCCCGTGAACGGAACCAGCATGACGTTGCGGCCGCCGACGCTCGGGTCGTCGTAGTGGAAGAGACGCTCCAGTGGCCACTGTTCGTCCTCGTCGTCGAGTTCGTCCACGTCGGCGATGATGAAGGAGTTCTTCGACTGGTCGCCCTCGAACTGTGCGCCGATCTCGTCACGGACCGTCGAACCGCCGCCGTCCGCGCCGACGAGGTACGGTGTCTCCCACTCACGGCCGTCGGCCGTCTCGACGTGGACGCCGTCGGCGCTGCTCTCGACGGTTTCGACGGCTGCGTCCCAGTGGATGTCGATCCCGGCCTCGTCCAGCGCCTCGTGCATGAACTCCTCGGTGCGGACCTGCGGGACGCTGGTGAAGTGTGGGAACTTCCCGTCGCCGCCGGGGTTGTCGTAGGTCCGCTTGAACACTTCCTTCCCTCGCCAGCAGGTCCGTCGGGTGGGCCAGACCAGCCCCTCCTCGACGAGGTTCTCGCCCAGGCCCGGGTGGACCCGTTCGAGGGTGTGGAGCGTTGTCCCGTGGACGTAGATGGCGCGACTCCCCGACCGGTCGCGGTCCGCGGACTCCGCTTCGAGAATCGTCGCGGGCACACCGCGTGCGTTCAGTGCGAGCGCCGTGGTCATCCCGACTGGCCCCGCACCTGCAATCAACACTGGGCGTTCCGCATCAGTAGTGGTCATCGTGTCTACCCATTCCTTGTGACACGACCATCATAATTATTGTGGTCTTCCCGAGAAATTCGGGAATAGAGACGCTATATCGGCCGAGACGCCCACGGCTATCCGGAGGAGCGGACGCCCCACGAGAGCCACCTATAGGCCCAGTTGCGTCTCGACCCAGTGGTCCCGGGCCGCAAACACCATCGCCTCTTCGTCTTCGAACACCGTCGTCTCTGCGACGAACGTGTCCCAGGTCCCGTCGGGCACTAACTCCAGTTCTCCGGCGTCCTCGGCGTCCGACGGACTGGCCGCGACCATCTCGTCGAAGGTCTCGAAGTCGGTGTGTTCCTGCATGAACGTCTCGTCGAAGATCTCCTCGACGGGGATCTCCTCGTGTTCTCCGACGACGTCACGCGGGTGCGGGAGGTCCTCGGCTTCAGCAGCCACTTCTGCCAGGTCGCTTTCTCGAACCATGTGGTAGATAATGGACGATATCAACTAAACGCTTCTGGTGATGTAGGCGTGCCTACCGCGACGTTTCGGCGAGGACGGACGCGGCGTAGGCACCACGCTCCGGTGTGTCGAACGTCGCGACACCGAGCTCTTCCAACCGTTCGCGGTCCTCGGCCAGCGCGTCGTCGGGGCCGGCGACGGTGAAAACGACGGGTTTGTCGATATCGGCCGTCAGCCGTTCGAGTTCCTCGACGGGGTACCCCAGCGAATGCTCGAAGATCTCGTAGACGAGGACGATGTCGACGTTGTCGTCCCGTCCCACGGCGTCGATGACGTCGCCGAACTCCGGCATCGGCCGGCCCGTATCCACCGGGTTCTTGTCGTAGGTGAACCCCAGCAGGATCTCGTCGAGTCGTTCGCGGGTCTCCTCGGTCAGTTCGGGGAAGGTCACGCCGCGTTCCTGGAGGGAGTCCGCCATCATGATCCCCGGGCCGGCCTGTGCGGTGACGAGGCCGACGTTCGGACCGTCCGCCTGCGGACACTGTGCGAGGACGCGTCCCGCGTCGAGCAGTTCGGTCAACGAGTCGGCCATGACGGCCCCCGCGTCCCTGAACGCCTGTTCGTAGCGCTCGTACTCCTGTATCGGCGCTGCGGTGTGTGCCTCGACGAACTCCGCCATCCGGTTGCCCGACTTGAGCGCAGCGACGGGCGTGTCGGCCTCGTCGATCGCGTCGATCGCGGCGTCGATCTCGTTCGTCCCCTCGATGTGGAGCGCGATGGCCTCGGCCGCCGGGTCCTCGTCGAGCATCGGAACGACGTCGTCGAAGTCCGTGTTCACACGGTTTCCGAGCCCGTACATCCCGGCGGTCCCGTACCCCTCGCGGTCCAACTGGAAGGTCGCGGTCACACCGACGCCCCCGCTCTGTGCGGCGATCGCCACGTCACCGGACTCGATCTCGTCGAACCCCGGCACGAAGGAACTGAACAGGTCCCGGTGTGGGATGATGTGTCCGGCGGTGTTCGGTCCGAGGACGGCGATATCGTACTCGTCTGCGGTGTCCCGGATCTGGGCCTGGAGCTCTCTCCCGCGGTCACCCGACTCGGCGAAGCCGCCGGCGAAGACGACGGCTGCACCGACGCCGGCCGCGCCACACTCCTCGATGACCTCCGGGGTCGCCGGGCCGGGGACACAGCAGAGCGCGAGATCCGCGTCGGTGTCGCCCACGGAGTCGACGAACTCGTAGCCGTAGACCGCTCCCTCGCCCGAGGGATTGACCGGGTACACCGGGCCGTCGAACTCCTTCGCGTTCGCCATCGCGTCGTTTCCGAGTTTCCCCGGTGTCTTCGACGCACCGATGACTGCGATGCTGTCCGGATCGAACAACGCTGTGAGACTCACACGTACGCTTCTCCACTGGACTGAATATAATTTTCGACTGTGCAGTTCGATCGCGCTCATCTGCTCCGCTGGACACGCTGGCAGATCAACTAGAGGCTACGCACTACCTCAGGGACACCTGCCGACGGCAGCACGTCGGTTTTTTGTCGGTCCATCGCCACCACACCGACATGCGCTTCTACGACGACATCTCGATCGGCGACGAGTATCGCTCGGAACCCTACCGGATCTCCCAGTCCGAGATCATCGAGTTCGGCGAGAAGTACGACCCCCAGCCGTTCCATACGGACCCGGAGGCGGCAGAGAACTCCGTTTTCGGTGGGTTGGTCGCTTCGGGGTGGCAGACGGCCGCTCTCTGTATGCGCCTCCACGTCCAGAGCAGCGAGGAGACGGCGACCCAGGCCGGGGTCGGCATCGACGACCTCCGCTGGCACCGCCCACTCCGGCCGGGTGATTCGCTCCGACTTCGCAGCGAGATCATCGGGAAGCGTCCCTCCGAGAGCCGCGGCGATCGCGGGTTCGTGACGACCCGCCACGAGGGCGTCAACCA
This sequence comes from Haloarcula halophila, assembly GCF_029278565.1. Taxonomy (NCBI): domain Archaea; kingdom Methanobacteriati; phylum Methanobacteriota; class Halobacteria; order Halobacteriales; family Haloarculaceae; genus Haloarcula; species Haloarcula halophila. The sequence continues at coordinate 195,576 of NZ_CP119560.1, forward strand.
GGACGACGACCTGGTCATCTCCTACGAGGCGACCGCGATGGTCCGGCGGCACAGCGACGAGTAGCCGTTCCGGGGTCGTCGGGTAGGTCCGTCAGGTTTCCTGCACTCTCCGAGACGATGGGGCCACCGGTGCGACTGGTCACCCTCCACAAGCGTTAGTGAATGGACAGTTACCTTTATCACAGATGATCCGACACGTCAGGGTATGTCAAAGAGCGCCTCGGACGACGCGACACTCGATCCTCCCCTCCCGGAGGAAGCAGACGAGACCGAACGGCTCCGTGCCGAGCGTGACTACTGGCGTCACCTCTTCGACCAGTTGGTCGCGTCGTTTCCCGAACCGGTCATCGTCGTCGACGACGACGGACGATTGACACACTGGAACGACGAGCAAGTGGAGTTTATCGGGACGCCGGCCGACGAGGCGCTGAACCGGCCGGCACACGAGGTGGTCGGAACCGAAGACGTGACAGAGACCCTCGCGGAACAAGTCGCGAGAACCGGCGAGGCCGTCCGGGAGACCGATGTCAGATCGGGGACCCACGAGGACGGCACCGACTGGCACGTCCGAGCGACCGGTGTGCCACTGGTCGCTCCCGGCGGCGACGTCGTCGGCTGTTTCGAGTACGTCAGTCGTGTCACCGGACTCGTCGAACAGCGTAAGTCGATGCAAGACGTCCAAGAACAGGTCCAGAGAGACATCGAGACGTCCGTCAGCGATCTCGAATCCGCGTCGGCACAGGTGACCGAGAACGCCGAGGAGATCGCCGACATCGCGGAACAAGAGGCCGACAACATCGACGGTATCGACCAGGAGGTACAGACGCTCAGCGCGACCACCGAGGAAGTCGCATCGAGCGTCGAGACGATCAGCACACAGAGCACCGAGACGGAGGCGCTGGCCGAAGAATCCGAGACTGCGACTCGGGACCTCCTGGAAACGGTCGACGCCGTCACCGACGCGAGCGAGCAGATGGCGACGGATGCGACCGAGTTGGCCGAGCAGATCGACGAGATAGACGACGTGGTGGCGACGATCGACGACCTGGCCGAGCAGATCAACATGCTCGCGCTGAACGCGTCGATCGAAGCGGCGCGTGCCGGCGAGGCCGGCGCGGGGTTCGCCGTCGTCGCTGACGAGGTGAAGAACCTGGCCTCGGAGTCCCAGACCGAGGCCGACCGGATCGAGCGACTGATCGACAATATCTCCGCGATAGCGACTGACACGGTCGATAGCGTCGAAGAGACGACCCGGCAAGTCGCGGACATCGAAACGGAGATCCGGGCGGTGAACGAGAACCAACGGCAGATCCAGGACGCGATCACGGATATCTCGACGCAGTTGGGCCAGATCGCCGATGCGACCGACGACCAGGCGACAAGCGCCGAGGAGATCGCGGCAGTACTGGATCGAACCGTCGAGGGCGTCAAGCAGGTCGCCGAGGAGGTCGCCGAACTCGCATCGGCGAATCAGCGCCAGACCGCCCAGATCCGGACGATTCGCGAGGGCGTGGAGGCGCTGGAGCAGAACCTCGACGAGGTCGTCGAGACGAACTGACGCCTACTCCTCCGTACTCCCACAGACGAGCACCGGGCGGTCAGTTCCGAGAATCACGTCCTGTGTGACACTTCCGAACAGCGCTTTCCCTGCAGGGCTTCGCTTGCGGCCACCGACGCAGATCTGATCGACGTCGTACTGTTCGGCGTGTTTGAGTGTCTCCTCCGCCGGGTCCCCGCTGGATTCGAGGAGTTCGACGGTGACACCTGCGGCCTCGAGACGGTCCGTGGTCTCTCTGACCGCCTCTACCTGGTTGACCGAGGCCCCTTCGGGGTTGTCGTCGAAGACGTGGAGGAGGAACGCCTCCGCGCCCTCCGCCGTCTCTACCATGTCCTCGATCGCTTCGATCTGTGCCTGTGCCTGGGATAGATCGTCGTCGAGCGCCACCAACAATCGTACCATGAGGTCCCGTTCGTCGTATGCGTCCTTATAACTACTGCGTGTTCCTGGCAGGAGGCGTTCGCGGTATCTGTTAAGTATCTATAGATGATATCTGTTCACATGGGTCGAGAAGACGACCTGGCCTGTGACGGCTGGGACAGCAGTCAGTGTGTAGGGACACCGCTCTGTCCGCCGCGCTGTCCACGCTTTACCGACCGTGAGGCGGCGAGAGGGATCGTTCGGCCCCACGAACCCGAAGACCTGGAGGCACTCGTCGGGATGTACCTCGACTTCGATCCGGACGATCGGACGATGGGCCTCCCTCCTGCTACGGAGACCAAACTCCGGCGGTGGCTCGACCGGTTCGTCGACGACGGCTGGAGCCTTGTCGCCGAGGTGGACACGACTGTCGTCGGCCACGCGGGCGTGACACCGGGGGACGCGGCGGCACCCCATCTCGTCGTCTTCGTCGCCGACGAGGCCCAGGGCCGGGGTATCGGCTCGGAACTGATACGGCAACTGGTGGCCTACGCGGCCGACCGCGGTCACGAGACGCTCGTGCTGACTGTGAAGGCTGACAACGACGCGGCTATCACCGTCTACGACAACGTAGGGTTCGATGTCATCGAACAACTCGGCGGCGAACTCGAGATGCACCTCTCGCTTTCGTCCCCAGTCGTCGATGCAGTCCAGCGTCCACCGGCCGAGCGTGAGGGGTAAACGACCTGGCATCCCGGCCGGCCCGGTCTGTTCGATAACGTCGAACGGTCTATCAGGAACGTTTGGCCAGGTTTTAGTCGCTCGCCGACGGTGCGGTAGCTATGCAACGACCGTTCGACGGTACGACTCCACGGGTCGCGGACGAGGCGTTCGTCTCGGAGATGGCATACGCAGTCGGCGATGTCGACGTGGGTCCACGGGCGAGCATCTGGCCGTTCGTCTGTCTCCGTGGCGATGGCGGGACGGTCACGGTCGGCGAGGAAAGCAACGTTCAGGAGTTCACGATGCTGCACGGGGCGACCATCGGCGAGGAAGTGACGATCGGCCACGGGGCGGTCGTCGACTACGCCACCGTCCACGACCACGCACTAGTCGGGATGGGGAGCGCCGTCATGGGCGGTGCAACGGTCGAATCGGACTGTATCGTCGCGGCGAACGCGGTCGTGCGGCAGGGACAGCGGGTCCCGTCGGGACATATGGCCTACGGCATTCCCGCCGAGACACGCCCGCTAACCGACGAACAGTTGGCACAGATCGGCGAGACCCACGAGAGCTACGTCGAACTCGCGGCGACCTACCGCGGGACGGCGGCGGAAGCAGGAACCGACGACTGATCGAAGGCCGAACAACGGCCGTTCGCCCAGTTCCTCGCGTCCACCGAAAGCCGGCAGCGTGACGGCACCGGATCGGCATAATAGATGTACGGCTGTTATCCAGTTGACGCCGACTCCGTGGATTGGCGGTTCGATAGTATCGAACAGCTTTTCGAAGGGCTGTCGACGGCTCCTCGACCGGTCAGTAATGCTTAATTGTGACGTATCCGTAGCTGTGGGTATGGAACAGCCCCCGAAAACCGGGCGCGGGATAAAATCGGACGAAACGCTGTTCGCTCTCATCGAATCACTCAGGGAGCTAGACGGGGCGGGCGTGACTGAACTGGCCGAACGCCTCGATGTCGCAAAGAGCACTATCCACGGTCATCTGACGACGATGCGCGAGCACGGCTTCGTGGTGAAACACGGGACGGACTACCATCTCGGGCTGGGGTTTTTCGACTACGGACAGTACGTCAGAGGCCAGCAGAGCATCTTCCGGTCCGGGATGCAAGCAGTCGACGAACTGGAGGAGGCAACCGGGGAGATGGCGTGGCTCATCACCCACGAGAACGGGAAGGCCATGTACCTCTACGGCCGTGGCGGTCAGAACGACATCGACATCAACACGATCCTCGGCACGTGGGCGTACATGCACTGCAACTCCGGCGGGAAGGCGATCCTCGCGCACCTGCCCGAGGAACAGATCCACGCTATCGTCGACGAGCACGGGCTACCGGCCCGGACCGAGAACACGATCACCACGCGGGAGGCCCTGTTCGACGAACTCGCACAGATCCGCGACCAGGGGTACGCGCTGAACCTCAGCGAGGATCTGAAGGGTGTCCACGCGATCGGGATCCCGCTGACGTTCGAGGGGGAGATACAGGGTGCCCTGAGCATCGCAGGGCCGGCTCACCGGCTTTCACGGGCACGCTGCGAGGGTGAGGTACTCGATCAACTCCGGGCCGCGACCGACGAGATCGAACTGAACCTGGCGTACCGCTGAGAGCGGGGCCACCTTGGTCACCACTGTCCACCCGGCACACGCACCGTCACAGCGAGCGGCAACCAGCGTGCCAACGAACACGTAGCTCAGGCCCATCTGGACTCGCACGGCCGATCGAGCCGGGACGAGCAGCGTGGCCACAGCACACCCGCCCGCAGCGACTGCGGCGACGGCGGCCATCGGCGGGAGGACGCCCACCCAGACGACGCCGCCCACCGACAGCGCCGCGGTAGCGAAGCTCCCGACCGCGACCGCCTGAGCACCTGTCGCCCCTGCGATGACGGGGACGGTCCGTTTCTCGATCGTACGGTCGAAGGCGGCGTCGAGCCGGTCGATGCCGACCTTGATCCCCGCCAACAGCACCGCTGTGCTCGCGGCCACCGCGACGACGCCGGCCGGCAGTCGCCCGGTCTGTGTGGCGAACCCGCCGGCGAGCGTGATCGCGATACCGATCGGATAGTCGACCGTCACCGGGACCGGATGCCGGTCGAGGTACGGGGCGTGCAACAGCGCGAGACCGAGTAACACGAGGACTGACCCGCCGGCCAGGGCACCGGCGCTCATGGTCAGTGAGGCCGCCAGCAGGAGCGCTACGGCGGTCCCAGCCCCTGTCGCCCATCGATACGCCGATACCGACAGCGGCGGTTCCTCCTCGCCACGCACGTGGCCGTCGACGAGGCCGTCCCGCAGGTGGGCGACGAACAGCGCCGTTCCGACGGCGACGGCGTGCTGGACCCCGAGCCAGCCGCTCACGGTCGGTGCGAGCAGCGCGCCACAGACCGATGTCCCGACCACCGGCAGCATGAACGTGGGACGGACGTGTGCGGCAAGCCCGGCGAGGCGTCCTGCCATACCACGGATTACTCGATAGACTGCCATAAGCCACACTGTCCCGGTCACACCGGCGTAACCAGAACTATTAATACTGCAGTTAGTCTGGTATTCGGTACCGACACCACCATGCAACTCAGAGAGGCATTCGCCCGGTCAGTACGGTGTTACCCCGACGAGACGGCGATCATCACCGAGGCCGGGCGGTCGATTACTTATGCGACCCTCGACCAGCGGAGCACACGCCTGGCGAACGCACTCCAGCAGCGGGTCGGCGACGGGCGGTGTGCCGTGCTTGCCTTGAACGGACTTCCGGCCATCGAGTCGATGCTTGCCAACAACAAGCGAGGGGTGGGGACCGTACAGCTGTCCTACCGGGCGCCGCCGGCAGAACTGGAACGGATGGTCGAGACAGCGTCGGCGCGTGCGCTCGTCTTCGACGACGACAACGCCGAGACGGCGCTCGAACTGCTCGACCGCGATGGGTTCGAGGCCGCGATCCACGCCGGCGACCGGGAGATCGACCACGAGCTGGTCGAGTCCTACGAGGCCGTCGTTGCCGACGCTGACGCCGAGAGCGACCCGGCGCTCCCGGTCGGCGACGAATGTGGCATCCTCTATACGAGCGGGACGACTGACACGCCCAAAGCAGTCCCCTTCGACCAGGAACAGTTGTGGTACGGTGCCATCCAGGTCGTGATGGAACACGGGGTCGACGAGACGGACACGGCACTGTGTACGACACCGTGGTACCACATGGTGACCACCGACGCGTGGCTCTACCCCCACCTGGTCGCCGGTGCGACGATCGTCCTCCAGTCCTCGTTCGATCCGGCGGCGTCGCTGGGGCTCATCGAAGAGCACGACGTGACTGGCCTGCTCGCCGTCCCGACCCAACTGACGGCGCTCAACGACGTCCAGCGCGAGGCCGACTTCGATGTCGGGACGCTTGCGTACATCAGGACGGGTGGCTCCATCGTCACCGAGGACCTCGTCGAGGAGACGACCGAACAGTTGACCGATCAAGTCTACAACACCTACGGGATGACCGAGGCCGGCCCGGACCTCACCTTCGCCCACCCGAGCGCTCAGGACGACCATCCGGGTACCATCGGGAAGGAATCGTTCTCGTGGGAGATCCGTGTCGTCGAGACGGCACCCCTCGACGAGCATCCGGACCCGGAGGCGACGGTCAACGCCGGCCAGCGCGGCGAGATCATCGCTCGCGGCCCCGGGAAGTCCGAGGGCTACATCGACAACCCCGAGGCGGCCTCGAAGACGTACTTCGACGGCTGGCTCCGCACCCGAGACGTGGCGACCGTCGACGAGGACGGCTACCTCTACATCGTCGACCGAGTCGACAACATGATCGTCAGCGGCGGTGAGAACGTCTATCCCGCCGAAGTGGAGACTGTCCTCGAAAGCCACCCGGAGGTCGAGGAGGTCTGTGTCTTCGGCCTCGACGACGAACAGTGGGGCCAGGTCGTCACCGCGGTCGTCGTCACCGACAGCGACCTCACGGCCGAGCAACTGGACGACTACTGCCTCGAAACGGAGTCGCTGGCCGACTTCAAACGCCCCCGGGAGTACGCCGTGACCAGCGACCCCCTCGCGCGGTCGGACACCGGGACCGTCCTCCGGAACCGACTCGTCGAGGACCACTTCCCCGACCGGTAGCTCAGAAAAACAGCGCGAACAGCCCGATCTGGATCGGCACCAGCAGGAGCAGCGTCGCCAGCGAGCAGACGCTGGCCATCTTCGTCAGTTCCATCGAGTCGACGACGTCGAGGCCCAGAATCGCCACCAGCACCGCCGACTGGTACGGGAAGAAGTAGGCGTTCAGCGCGACGGCCTCGATCATCGCCACGGGGACGAGGGGAACTCCGGCGCTACTCGCGAACGAGACCAACACCGGGGTGAGCACGCTTGCGACAGCCAGCCCTTCCATCACGAGTGTCAGCGCCAGCGCCGCTACGACGACGACCGCGAGCACCAGCGGCAGGGACGGGTCCGCCGGGAGCGTCGACAACAGTCGGTTCGCCGCGAGGTCGGTAAAGGCCGTCTGTCGGAGCCCCTCGGCGATGGCGAAGATCGCGCCGAGGAAAAAGAGGATCGAGAAGTCGGCGTCGCCGACGGCGTCGGCGCCGACGACGCCGATCCGTGGCGCGAACGCGAGCAGCGTCACCACGACCGCGCCGAACAGCGGATGCAGACCGTGGAGGAAGTCCGTCGCCCAGATTGCCACCCCGAGCAGGAGAAAGCCCAGCATCCGCCGTTCCCGTGGCGTCGTCGAGACGCTCCCGCCGCGGTCCGGCGCGCTCACGCCGTCACGGTCCCGCGGGCGGTACAGGAGGTACGTGATACCGACGATGAGTGCGACCCGACCGATCCCCATCACCGGCCCGAGCCACAGCGTCCACTCGGTCCAGGTGATCGCCGGGCCGCCGCCCGACTCGACGAGGCCGGTGACGATGATGTTCGCCAGCGAGCCCGTGAGGATCCCCGACGCGCCGTAGAACGTCGCGAACAGCGGACCGAGGAAGATGCCGATCTTCGCTCGCCGCTCCTCGAACCGCTCCCCCAGCGACTGGAGGATCGGTGCGAGGATGAGCACCCGGACGAGCGACGACGGGATCAACACCGCGAGCGCGAGGCTCCCGAACGAGAGAACGACTAACAGGTACCGGTAGGCCGCGACGGCGTCGGTCGCGACACCCGCGGGCATCCGGGACAACGCCAACCGTTCGACGAGGTCGGCCAGTCCGCTCTGTCGGGCGGCCTCGCCGATGAGGATGCCCACGACGACGAGCCACGTCGCCGGCGATTGGAACCCCGTCAGCGCGAGTTCGGTCGAGAACGTGATGCCGATGAGGCCGATGCCGATCAGGGCAGTGAACCACGGTTTGACCGGGGCGCCGACCCACAGCGCGATACAGAACAGCGTGATACCGAGCATCCGGGCCGCGTCGGGAGCCAGCGGGGCAAACCGGAGGACGGCACCCGCTGCGAACAGTCCGGCCGGGACGGAGAGCCAGGCCGGGTCGACACCTCGGAGGACGGCTGTTGGACTCACAGTTCGGTCCGACATTCTCAGTACCGAGTGACACAGTGTGAACCACTATCAGCGTACCGGTCCCGAAAGAGGCTTGCTGCTGTCGACCCACGCTCCGGTATGGCCACCGAGATCGCCCCGGACGTGTACGACATCACGGTCAAGACTGCCCCGGACGCCCGCTGGCGCGTCCACCTCTTCGACGGGGAGACGCCGACGCTCGTCGATACCGGGTTCGAGGACACGGTCGATGTCCTCGCCGACGAACTCGACGACCTGGACATCCGTCCGGAACGCGTGATCGTCACCCACGGCGATCCCGACCACGTCGGCGGACTCGCCGGGATCGTCGACCGCTACGGCGCCGAATCGTGGGTTCCCGACGGTGTCGAGACCGAGGTTTCGGTCGACCATCGGTACGGCGACGGCGACACGGTCGGCCCGTTTACCGCCGTCCACGTGCCCGGCCACACGGCCGACCACCACGCGCTCGTCGACGAAGCACGCGGGATCGCAGTGCTGGGCGACGCCGTGTTCGGGTCGGACGCACGTGGGCTCCCCGCGGGGTATTTCGTCCTCCCGACGGCCTTCTTCTCGGCCGACGTGGCCGCCGCCGACGAGCACCTCGAACGGCTGCTGGACTACGAGTTCGAGGTGGGACTTGTCTACCACGGGTCGAGCGTCACCGACGGCGCGAGCCGGAAACTCGCCTCGTTCGTCGATTTCGCCGGAAAACCGTAACTGCGGCCGTCTGCGTCGTCCGTGCCGGACCGGTCAGTCGCCGGCGACGGCGTTCGAGAGGTCCTCGTTCGCGTTCTCGCCGAGGTACGCCTCGATGACTTCGTCGTCGTTCTGGATCTGGTCGGGCGTCCCCTCGGCGATGAGCCGGCCGTTGTTCAACACCATGACCCGCTCGCTGACACTCATCAGCGCCCGCATCACGTGGTCGATGAGGAAGACGGTCTTGCCCTCGTCCTTGATGTCGCCGATGAGGTCGATGATGTCTTCGGTCTCCTCGGGGTCGAGCCCGCCGGCGACTTCGTCGAAGAGGACGAGTTCCGGGTCGGTCGCCAGCACCCGGGCGATCTCCAAGCGTTTGAGCTGCCCGACGCTCAGCTCGTCGGGTTCGCTGTACTGCAACTCCGCGAGATCGACGAACTCCAGCATCTCCTTGGCACGCCCCCGAACGTCGTCGAACTCGCGGCCACCGAACTCGGCGCCGACCGCGACGTTCTCCAGCAGCGTCATGCTCTCGAACGGGCGGACGATCTGGTGTGTCTTCGCGAGCCCGCGGTGACAGATCTCGTGTGGTGCCTTGCCGGTGATCTCCTCATCGTCGAAGAACACCTGCCCCTCGGTGGGTTCGTGGACGCCGGTGACGGTCCGAAACAGCGTGGACTTCCCGGCCCCGTTCGGCCCGATGAGCCCGATAGCCTCGCCGCGGTCGACGGAGAACGAGACGTCGTCGATGGCGACGACGCCGCCGAACTTCTTTGTCAGATGCTGCCCTTCGAGTAGCGTCATTGCCAGTTGGTACCTTATCCACTCAAATAAACCTACCCCTGTCACGTCCTGGCGGGGAAAACGATTTGAGGGTGTTGCGATAACTACCGGCTGTGACTCTGCAACAGATGTTCGATCCAGCCGCCGTGGCCGTCGTCGGGGCCTCCGCGACCGAGGGCAAGATCGGCTACGAGGCGATGGCCAACGCGGTCGAGTTCGACGGCCCGGTGTACCCGGTCAACCCGTCCGGGGAGGGGAGGCTATTCGGCGAGGCCTTCGTCGACTCGGTGACCGACATCGAGGACGACGTCGACCTCGCGCTCTGCTGTGTGCCCGGCGCGGCGACCCCGGAGGTCATCGAGGAGTGCGGGGCGGCCGGCATCGGCGCGGCGGTCATCTACGCCGGCGGCTTCGCCGAGGCCGGCGAGGAGGGCGAGCGGTTACAGGAGGCGGTCGTCGCCGCGGCAGACCGCCACGACGTCTCGCTGTTGGGGCCGAACACGAGCGGGTTCGTCGTCCCCGAACGGGACCTGCTGTGTTCCTTCGCCAGCGGGGCCGAGAAGCTCCCGGCGGGAAACACCGCCGTCATCGCACAGAGCGGCGGCGTCGCTCACGCGCTCGCGTTCCAGTCCCGACGCCAGGGACGGGGCGTCTCCGCGATGGTCGGCCTCGGAAACCGCGCGAACGTCGGCTTCACCGAGACTATCGACTACTTCGACGGCGACGACCGGACCGACGCTATCGTCCTCCACGTCGAGGGGACCGACGACGGGCGTGGTCTGCTGGAAGCCTGCCGGGCCAGCGAGACGCCGGTCGTCGCCTACAAGGTGGGTCAGTCGGACGTGGGAGCCTTCGCCGAGTCCCACACGGGGGCACTCACGGGCGACCACGAACTGTACACCGCCGGCTTCGCCCAGTACGGCGTGCCGACGGTCGACGCGACCGACGATCTGCTCGACGCGGCCGCGGCGCTCGCCGACTCGCCGGCACCGGCCGGCCCGAACGTCGGCGTCGTCACCGCACAGGCCGGTCCGGGTATCATCATCAGCGACCGCATCCAGCGCGGCGGTGGCCGGCTTCCCGAACTGAGTTCCGAGACCCAACAGCGGGTCGACGAGATCCTGACGGGGGTCACCTACACCGGGAACCCGGTCGACACCGGGAGGCCGATGCCGGCGTTCGGCGACGTCGTCACGGCCGTCGCCGAGGACGACGGCGTCGACATCGTGTTGGTCTACGAGCTGTACGAACAGGCGATGGGGTTCCCCGTCGAGGCGCTTTCCGGCCTCGCCGAGCGCGTCGGCAAGCCGATCCTGTTCTCTACCGACGGCATCGAGGAGGACATGGCCGACGATCTGTCCGCGCTTGCCGACGCCGGTGTCCCGGTGTTCGAGACGCCGGAGCGGGCCGCAGACGCCGCGGCGGTCCTGGCCCGCTACGCCGGGATGGCTGGCCCCGCTGCGGGACAGGAGGTGGTCGCCGATGACTGACGACCCCATCGCGGCCGCCCGTGCGGACGACCGGCACACGCTGACGGAGGCCGAAGGGAAACGGCTGCTCGCGGGCGCTGGCATCGAGACACCGCCCTTCGCGGTGTGTGAGACCGCCGAAGAAGCCGTCGAGGCGGCCGAGGAGATCGGCTATCCCGTCGTCCTGAAGGTGTCCTCGCCGTCGGTCACCCACAAGAGCGAGTGGGGCGGGGGCGCGGGCGTCACGGTCGGCGTCACGTCCGCCGAGGGCGTCCGAACTGCCGTTGAACGCATCTTCGAGACGGCTACCGAGCAGGACATCGACGCGGATGTCCTCGTCGAGGCGGCGATGGATGTCGACGCCGGAACGGAGGTCATCGTCGGTGGCCTGCGTGATCCCTCGTTCGGTCCGGTCGTGCTCACGGGACTTGGCGGCGTCTTCACCGAGGTCTTCGAGGACACGAGCCACCGGATCGCCCCGATCGACCACGCCGAGGCACGGGCGGCCATCGAGGAACTCCAGGCAGCGGAACTGTTAGCGGGATATCGGGGGAGCGAACCGGCAGATATCGAGGCCCTCGCCGAGGTCGTGGCGACGGTCGGCGACCTCGTGACCGACAACCCGATCGCGGAACTCGACGTCAACCCCGTGCTCGTCTCGGCGGACGGGGCCATTGCGCTCGACGCGCTCGTGGTCCTCGACTCGGACTCCGCCGTGGACCGCGAAGGTGGAACCGCGGCCGCGGAGGTGGACCGATGAGCTACGACCGCGTCTGGACGGTCCGGTTCTCCGATACGGACCCGTTCGGTATCGCCCACTACCCGCGTATTGTCGACGCACTTCACGAGACTTCGGACATGTTCATGGAGGAGATCGGCTATCCGTTCTGGGAGATCTCACAGGACCACGGCTTCGGCCTGCCGCTGGTCGAGATCGACTTCGAGTTCGAATCCCCCGTCGAGGCCGGCGACGACGTGACGATCGCCCTGACGCCCGAGGTCGGAACCCGGAGCGTCCGCTTCGACTACACGGCGACGTGTGGCGGGAGCGTCGCGTTCGAGGGGTACGAACAGCGGGTGTGTGCCGAACACGGTGGCGGCGGTGCCATCGAGGTTCCGGCCGATCTCCGGGACGCAATGGTGCCCTACGAGGAGTGACTCGTGCGGACGAAAGTATGGTTTGGAGGTAGCGAAGCGTTTTTATCGATTCCGAAACGACGTATCGACATGGCTGAATTCGAGAACCCCTACGCCGAGGAAGACCCGTTCGTCGAAGCGCACTTCGACTGTCTGGACTGTGGCGGGAAACTCTGGGAGTACGCGATCCAACGACAGATGGTCTGTGAGGACTGCCGGTCGGTGTTCGCCGCTGCCGATGTCTTCGAGGTCCAGGCATAGCGCCAGCGCGCCGATACGGAACACAGCCGGTGTCTGTAGAGGATGATCAGGAGTAGCTGTACGACTGAACTCCCGTTTTATGCCATCTCACGGCTGCTCAGTGGTGTTTGTCCAGTAGACTTATGATGATCGTGTGGTAACGTGTTTGTACAGTATGGCACAGACAGAGCCCGACGATCAGGAGCTAGAGGAGCAACTGGAGCTGAGTTCCGGGACGCGAGACATCCTCGAACGGAACAACCTCCGGCCGCTGTGGGAGGTCGAGGACGACTTCGGCAACACTATCGACGATCTGGAGGCGGACATCTGGAAGTGGGAGGACATCCAGGCCGCCATCGACGGTGTCGAGGCCGACGTTCCCATCGCGGACCTGCCACCGGGGTTCCAGCGCCGGGTGGCGGTCCCGATCAACGCCTCCTTCGGGAACGCTATCTCGAACACGATCTACGTCGGCGTCCAGACCGTCTCGCCCGGTGAGACGGCGCCCTCGCACCGACACGGTGCGAACGCGCTCCGGTTCTCTATCGACGGCAGCGAGGACATGAAGACCGTCGTCGCGGGCGAGGAGTTCCCGATGGAGGACAACGACCTCATCACCACACCCCAGTGGGAGTGGCACGACCACGTCAACGACTCCGACGAGACGGCGGCCTGGCTCGACGTGCTCGACCTCCCGCTGGTGCTGGACTCGATGAACGCCCGGAACACCTTCGAGAACCACGAACTCGAACGACAGCCGGTCACCAAGACACAGGGGTACTGGGAGTCCCAATACGGCCGTGGTCGCCCGGAGGAATCGACCACCGACGACGGCATCCCCGGCCCCTTCGAGGGGATCCGGGAGGCGACGCCGCCGTACCGCTTCAAATGGTCCGAGATGGTCCAGTCGCTGCGCCAGCGGGCCGACAACGACGAACCCGACCCCTACGACGGCTACAGCCTCTCGTATGTCAACCCCGCCACCGGGTCGCCGCCGCTGTTCCCGACGATGTCGTTCCGTGCACAACTGCTCCAGGAGGCGACCGACGCCCACTTCCACAACACGACGGAGGTCTACTTCGTCGTCGACGGCGAGGGCGCGACCCACGTCGACGGCGAGGCCCTGGAGTGGTCCGAGCGTGACATCTTCGTCGTCCCGCCGGACGCCACCCACCACCACGAACCGGACGGCGAGGAGGCCATCCTGCTGGGGATGTCCGACCGACCGGTGTTCGAGGCCATGAACTTCTACGCCGAGGCCAGTCCCTCGTCGTAGCAGCGCCGTCGACCGACTGGGTCGTCCCAGCCGCTCGTCCGACTGGGTCGGTGTGGCGTCACCCCCGCAATAACGGGTATCTTTATAATCGATCATCTACATCAGCCTATACGGTATGGTAAACGACGATAGTCCAGTCTCACGTCGGTCGTATCTCAAAGGAACTGCCGGTGCTGCTGCGGTCGCCAGCCTCGCAGGGTGTGCGTTCAGCGGTGGCGGCGGTGGCGGCGACGACACGCTGACGATCGCCGGCACGGTTCCCGAGACGGGATCGTTCTCGTCGCTCGGACAGGACCTCAGGCGCGGGTACGAACTCGGCCAGGCACGGATGAGCGAGCAACTCGACCGCGACGTGGAGCTCATCCTCCAGGACGACGAGAGCGACGCCCAGACGCTCCGACAGAACCTCCAGCAGATAACCAGCAACAACGACGTCGACATGATCTGGGGGAGTTTCTCTAGTCTGTTAGTCACCGCCGGAAGTGCCTTCGCGGAGAACCAGAACCTCCCGTTCCTGGGCATCGCCTTTGCCTACGAGGAGCCACACCGCAACGACAACTACGAGTGGACGTACGCCCCGTTCCCGAAGTCCCGCGACGTCGCCCGGTCGACACTCGGGACGCTTGAACTCATCCCCGAGAGCGAGCGACCGACTAACGTCGGTATCTGGGAGCCCAACTCCGGGTGGGGCAGGGAACAGGCCGAATACTGGGAGAACCGGCTGGGCGAGGAAGGGTACGATATCGTGCTGCGCGAGACGTTCGAGATCGGCTCTCAGGACTTCTCGACGCTGATCAGCCAGTCGCAGAACGCCGAGGTCGAAGTGTTGCTGTCGAACCCGACCCCGCCGGGCGGTATCACGGCCGTCAACCAGATGCAGTCGAACAACTGGTCGCCACAGATGCTCAAGTTCGTCCGCGGGGCCGACCCCTCGGCGTGGTGGTCGGCGCTGGGTGAGGCCGGTGCCTACGCGCTGATGTGTCCGGGGTGGGTCCCCGGGCTGACGGGCAACGGCAACCAGCGCCTCCGCGAGGCCTACACGAGCGAGTACGAGACCGAGAGCGAGTTCATGCCGGTCAACGTCGGCGGGTCGTACAACCTCACGCAGGTCGCGCTCCAGGCCGTCCAGGCCGCGGGCTCCACCGAAGCCGAGGCCATCAGGGACGCCCTCCGCAGCGAGACGTTCCAGACGGTCATCGGCGAGTTCGGCTTCGAGGACAACGGCCTCCCGGCCGAGGGCGATTTGACGGCGCCGACCGGGCAGTGGTGGGACGGCGCACAGCGGCTGGCCTACCCGAACACCGACTCCGACCGGTCGCTCGACTTCAGATACCCGATCCCGCCGTGGGGCGAGCGCTGAGCGATGGTCGCAGGCGAACTCGTCTCTCAGTCGATCGTCAACGGCATCCTCCTGGGCGGCATCTACGCCGTCGCAGCCCTCGGGCTGTCGCTCGTGTTCGGTATCATGGACATCGTGAACCTCGCGCACGGCCACATGCTGATGGTCGGTGCCTACGTCGCGATCCTCGTGTTCGCCGCGACGGGTATCACACCGCTGGTCGGGATGTTCCTGGCGATGGGACTACTGTTCGTCTTCGGGATCGTCCTCCAGAAGGTGCTGTTGAAACACGTCGTCGGCGAGGGGATCGAACAGCCGATCATCGTGCTGTTCGGGCTCGCGTTGATCCTGCAGAACATCGGCCAGCTCGTGCTTGGCGGTGACGCCCGGACGGCGGACCTCGGCATCCCCGGCGACGGGATCGACCTCGGGTTCGCCTTCCTGTCGCTGCCCCGGACGGTCACGTTCGTCGTCGCCGTCGTGCTCATCGGCGCGACGTGGGCGTTCCTGCAGTACACCAAGACGGGCCAGGCGATCCGGGCGACCGCACAGAACCGGAAAGCCGCCCGCTATATGGGGATCGACACCGACCGCATCTACGTCATCACCCTCGCCGTCGGGACGGCGCTGGCTGGCGCGGCCGGGGCACTCCTCTCGATGCTGTTCCCGATCAATCCCTTCGTCGGCTGGTCGTACCTGCTGAAGGCCTTCGCCGTCGTCGTGTTGGGCGGGGTCGGGAGCATCCTCGGGACGCTGGTCGGCGGCGTCATCCTGGGGGTCTCCGAGAACCTCGGCGCACTCTATCTCGGCGGCGGGTACCGCAACGTCGTGAGCCTGCTCATCTTCCTCGGCGTGTTGTTGCTCAAGCCCGAGGGGCTGTTCGGTAGCGGAGGTGGCGGGGAGTGAGTTTCCTCGAACGCCACCCCGAGGAACCGCTCGTCGCGAACCGGCGGCTCCAGGCCGTGCTCGGCGTCGTCGTGCTGGCGCTGCTCGTGGTCCCGTTCGTGACGACCGACGCGCTGACCGGTCTCGTGCTCACGGGACTGGTGTTCGTGATGTTGGGCGTCTCCTGGAACCTGCTCGCGGGATACGCGGGACAGATCTCGCTGGGTCACGCTGCCTTCTTCGGCATGGGTGCGTTCGTCGCCGCGTGGCTGACCACGCCCTCGGCGGCGGGCTTTCCCGCGTCGATACAGCTCCCGATACTAGTCGCGGTGGTCCTGGGCGGTCTGGCGGCCGCACTGATCGCGCTGGTGATCGGGCCGGTCATCTTCCGGCTCAGCGGCCACTACTTCGCCATCGGGACGCTCGCGCTGGCTGCGGTCATCGAGCTGGTGATGCTGGACCAGCGGTCGCTCACCGGGGGCTCGACGGGCTACTACGTCCAGGGCGATCTCGGCCTCAATGAGTTCGTCAGCCACGGGGACGTGATGTTCCTCCTGACGCTCGTCGCGACGATCGTCACGATCGCCGTAACCTACCGGATCGTCCGTGGCGCGGGCGGACTGGGAATGAAGGCGATCCACGACGACGAGGAGGCCGCGAGCAGCCTCGGGGTCAACCCCCTGAAGTACAAGATGTACGCCTTCGTCGTCTCCTCGTTCTTCGCTGGGCTGGCGGGGGGACTGTACGGCCACTACACGCTGTACATCAACCCCGAATCGACGCTGGCGGTCACCTGGACGATCGACTCGCTGGTCATCGTCATCCTGGGCGGGATGGGGACGTTCGCCGGCCCGGTCCTCGGTGCGGCGCTGTTCCTCCTGCTCGATACCGGTCTGGCCGCGATCGTCGGGAGCGTCGCGACGACCATCGAGGGCGCGCTCATCATCCTGTTCATCATCTACCTCCCGCAGGGGCTGTACGGCCTCGCGGAGGACTACTTCATCACCGACGTCGGGAAGAGCGGTGGGGCACAGGCTCCCAAGTCCACCGACGCGACACCGGAGACGGACCCGGACATCGCCGCCGACGAGGACTGAGCGCCCCGTTTCGATTCCGTTCTGGAGAAAGCGGCTCGACGTTCGTTCTTCGAGTCAGGCTCCGAGGTACGACTCCTCGACGCGTTCGTCGCCTGCGAGTTCCGCCGCAGTCCCGGAGAGTGTCATCCGCCCGGTCTTGATGACGTAGCCCCGATCGGCCACCCGAAGCGCGTTGTAGATGTCCTGTTCGACCAGGAGCACGGTCGTCCCCTGCTCGTTGATGCGCTCGATCGCCTCGAACACGTCGTCGACGAGGACGGGTGCGAGCCCGAGACTCGCCTCGTCGAGCAACAGCAAGTCGGGATCGCTCATCAACCCGCGGCCGATGGCGAGCATCTGTTGTTCGCCGCCGGAGAGCGTGCCCGCGCGCTGACTGGCTCGTTCCTCCAGCCGGGGGAAGATCTCGTACACCGTCTCTAAGCGCTCGTCGATCTTGCTCCGGTCGATATACGCGCCGAGTTCGAGGTTCTCCCGGATGCTGCTGTCCGTGAATATCTCCCGGCCCTCCGGGACGTGTGCGATGCCTTTCCCGACGACGTCCTCGAAGGGCATCTCGCCGATGTTCTCGTCCCTGAACCGGACCTCGCCGGCTGTCGGCGTCAGGTCACCACAGATGGTCTTGAGCGTGGTCGTCTTGCCGGCGCCGTTCGCGCCAAGCAGCGCGACCGTCTCGCCGCGCTCGACGGAGAGGCTCACGTCCCACAGCACCTGGATGTTCCCGTACGACACGTCTATCGAGTCGACTTCGAGGAGTGCCATCGATTATCACGTCTTTCGTCGGCGGTTTTCTTAAGCCTACCCCTCAGCTTTCCCGGGTTGTGCCGGTGTCGCAACTGCGGACCGTGCGGAACCGCGAAGAAGTGGTACGAGCCGACCGCCGTCGTCGTCTACTCCTGGCCGCCCTTCTTGACGTCGGCCTCGGCGTAGCTCACGTCACGTTCGGTGACGTCGACGGTCATCGAGCCGACGGACTCGATCTCCGCGTCGATCGTGTCGCCGTCGGAGAGTTCGCTGACGCCCTCGGGCGTCCCAGTAGTGATGACGTCGCCGGTCTCCAGCGTCGCTCCCAGCGAGGCGTACTGGACGACGTCGGCACACGTATAGACCATGTCGCCAGTGTTCTCGTACTGGCGGCGTTCGCCGTTGAGTTGCAGTTCCATCTGGAGGTCCTGCGGGTCCTCGATCTCGTCGGCGGTCGTCACGCACGGGCCGATGACGGTGAACGTGTCGTAGGATTTCCGGTTCGAGCGGTCCTGATCGCCCCGCAGCGAGATGTCCAGCAGGATCGTGTAGCCGAAGATGTGGTCCCAGGCCTCCTCGGCGGGGACGTCTTTGATGTCTCCTTCCATGACGAAGGCGAGTTCGACTTCGTGGTCGGTCCGGCGGTCGGAGAAGGGGAGTTCGATGCCGTGATCCGGGCCGACGACGCTGGAGGGGGCCTTCAGGAAGTAGCCCTTGTCCTTGATCGAGAACCACTCGTCGGTGGTGATGTCCCGGTCCGAGAGCGCCTCTTCGATGTGGTTCTCGTAGTTCAGCGGGGCGGCGATGACCTTCCCGGGACGGCCGACGGGGGACCCCACCTCTACGTCCTCGATGTCGTGGTCGGGGTCGGCGTCGACGTACTCGCTGGCGTCGTAGTCGCCCTCGATGTACTCGACGAGTGGTTCGTCGGCGTCGATGCCGAGCCGGTCGTTCAGCGCGACGATGCCGGTACCGTCGTCTGTGAGCAGCCCTAACTGGCCGTCGTCGTAGCGGACGAATCGCATAGACGAACCATCGTCCGAGACCGGCATAAAAGATGCCTTTCTGTCCGGTCGGTGACCGGTGCCCGAACGCCGGGAGAGCGGGCCGCCCGCTCAGAAGTGGCTGTCCGTGCGGGTCAACTCCACGTCGGTGGCCACGTCCTCCCGGAAGTGGTCTGCCAGCGAGTCGAGGCTCCAGCCGTCTGGTTCCACGCCGACGGCCTCCGTGGCGGGATCCGTGAGCACTCCGACGCGGTCCCCGCCCGCGTAGAGGGTACAGCCGGTCACGTCCTCGGCGGCCTCGCTCGCGAGGTACGCGACCATCGGGGCCACCTTCTCCGGAGGCATCTCCTCGCGGGTGTACGGGCGGTGTTCCTCGGGGACGGTTTCGGTCATCCGCGTGTAGCCGTTCGGGACCAGTGCGTTGACCCGGACGTCCGAGCGGTACAGCTCCGTCGACACCGACCGGACCATCCCGAGGACGCCGGCTTTCGCGGCCGCGTAGTTCGCCTGTCCGAGGTTCCCGCGGGCGGCCCCGGCGCTGACCGCGAGATACGAGCGCTGGCGGTCGAACCCGCCGTCCTCGCCGGCCGCTTTCCAGTGGGCCGCGGCCGCCCGCAGCGGGGCGAACTGGCCGGTGAGGTTCGTCTCGACGACGGCCGTCCAGTCCTCGGGATCGAGTTTGTAACTCATCCCGTCCCGGAGGATGCCCGCGAAGTTCGCGACGAAGTCCAGTCGCCCGTGCTCGTCGACCGTCTCTGAGACGAGGCGTTCGGCGTACTCGAAGTCGCTCACGTCGCCGTGGTGGGCCGTCGCGTCGCCGCCCGCCTCACGGATGTCGGCGGCGACCGACTCGGGGACTGTGGGGTCGCTGCCCTCACCATCGACGCCGGTCCCCAGGTCGTTGACGACGACGGTCGCGCCGCGATCGGCGAGGTGGTGTGCGGCGGCCTCTCCGAGCCCGTTCCCGCCGCCGGCGACGACACAAACGGTTCCCGACAGCATCTCAGAAGGGGAACTCGCGGGCCTCGTGCTGGAGCGAGATCCACTTCTGCTCGGTGACCTCCTCGAGGAAGTCGTCGGTGTTGTAGCCGCCCACGCCGGAGGCACCGGTCCCGCTGAAGGGGACGTGCGCCTCGTCGTTGATCGGTTGGTCGTTGACGTGGATCATCCCCGTCTCCAGCCGCTGGGCGATGCGTTTGCCCGCGCCGACGTCGCCGGCGTGGACCGATCCGGAGAGCCCGTACTCCGTGTCGTTGGCGATCTCGACGGCTTCGTCGACGTCCGAGAACGGGATGACGGGGACGACCGGGCCGAAGTGTTCGTTACACGCCGCGGCCATGTCGTTTGTCACGTCCGAGAGCACGGTCGGCTCGACGACCAGCGAGTCCTCGACGCCGTCGACCTCGACTGTCTCGCCCCCGGTCTCTAGGGTCGCACCGGCTTCGACGGTCCGTTCGACGTACTCCAGGATCTCGTCGCGCTGTGACTCGTCGATGATGGGGCCGACGACGACGTGGTCGTGGGCGCTGCCCGCCGGCAGGTTCGCCGCCCGCTCGGTGATCCGTTCCACGTACTCGTCGTAGACGTCCTCGTGGACGAGATGGCGGTTGATGGAGATGCAGACCTGCCCCTGGTGGGCGAAGGAGCCGAAGACGCCGGCGTCGACCGCCTGGTCGAGATCGGCGTCGGCGGTGACGACGTGGGCGTTGTTCCCGCCCAGTTCCATCGCGGCCTCCGCGAGGTTCTCGCCGGCCGCGGCGGCGACGCGGCGACCGACTTCGGTCGACCCGGTGAAGGCGACGACGTCGCTCTCGTCGTGGCTGGCGACCGCGTCACCGATCTCCGAGCCACGGCCGGTCACGACGTTGATGACGCCGTCGGGGAAGCCCGCGTCCTCGAACAGCCGGGCGAACAGGAGCCCGCCCACGATCGGCGTGTTCGTGGCGGGCTTGACGACGACGGTGTTGCCCGCGGCGACGGCCGGGGCGATGGCCCGGGCCGAGAGGTTCAGCGGGAAGTTCCACGGCGAGATGACGGTGACGACGCCCTGTGGCTCGCGCTGGACGATGTTCTCCTTCCCGGGGATGTTCGACGCGGCGTGTTCGCCTCTCATCCGCCGTGGGAGGGTCGCAGCCTCGGCGATCTGGTCCTCGGCGAGGTGGACGGACGTCTCGCCCATCCCCTCGATCTGGCCGGCCTCCGTGGCCAGCAACTCGACGATCTCCTCGCTGTGTTCCTCCATCGTCTGCAGGAGGGTCTGGACGAGTTCCTCCCGGCCCGCCGGCGGTGTCTGTTCCCACTCGGTCTGTGCCGCGGCCGCCGCCTCGTAGGCCGCGTCGACGTCCGCCTCCGTGCCCCGCGGGACTTCCGTCACCGTCTCGCGTGTCGACGGGTCCGTCACGTCGAGGGTCTCCCCGCTCTCGCTTTCGACCCACTCGCCGCCGATGTAGTGGGTGCTCCAGTCGGCGTCGATGCTGTACCTGGACAGGCTGTCTTGTGCCATACTTCAACATATGGCGAACCAACCATGAAGATTTGGTGACACCGGTGTTATCGGCCCGCACTATCGGCTCCACCGAGGCCGAAGCGCCGTCGGTCAGCGATCGTGTCCGACCACGGCCGCGTCGAGTGCCTCGATCGGTGTCGGTGGCTCGTCCCGGTCGACGCCGGCGTAGGCCCCGTCGGTCTCGACAGCGAGGTCGGCCAGTTGGGTCCGACAGGACGCGCCGGGCGCGACGACCGACTCGGCCTCGCTCCCGGCCACCTGGCCTTCGAGCGTGTCCCCGATCGCCATGCTCATCGCGTGGTGTTCGGCCTCGTAGCCGAAACTGCCGGCCATGCCACAACAGCCCGAGTCCAACGGGTCGACCTCGTAGCCGGCCCGCCGGAGGACGCCGACCGCGTGGTGGTCCTTCCGGGTCGCCTTCTGGTGACAGTGGCCGTGGTACGCCAGCGAGCGCTCCGGGGCCTCGACTGTCAGCTTCTCGTCCAGCCGGAAGCTATCGAGGTACTCACAGACGCCGTAGCTGCTGGCCGCCAGCGAGGACACGTCCTCGCCCGAGAGCAGGTCCAGGTAGTCCGACTGGAGCATCACCGCGTCGCTGGGCTCGACGACGACGACGTCCCAGCCGTCCGCGACGCGGGGAGCCAGTGCGTCGACGGCCTCCCGGGCCGTCTCGCGGGTCGTGTCGACGAACCCTTTGGAGTACGACGGCCGCCCGCTGTCGGTCACGTCGGCCACCTCGACGTGGACGCCGGCGGCTTCGAGGACCCGAACTGCCGCCTTCCCGATGTCGGGGTGGCTGAAGTTCGTGTAGGTGTCGGGAAAGAGGACGGCCTTCCGGTCGGCCTCGGTCTCCTGAACCTGCGGGCCGCGCGCTGCGAACCAGTCCTGTAAGCTCTCCCGTTCGAACGTCGGGAGCGACCGCTCGCGGGCGATCCCGAGCGTCTTCTCCATCACCGCTCGTGCGCCCGGCACCTTCGGACCGAGGTTCGAGAGCGGGGCCAGCGCGCTCCCGACGCGGGCGAGCGTGTCGACGTTGGCGAACACCTTCTCGCGGAGGCCGGCCCCGTGCTCCTGGTGGTGGGCGTGTTCGACTTCGACTTTCAGCTTCGCCATGTCGACTTCGCTGGGACAGTCGTGCGCACACCCCTTACAGCCGATACAGAGGTCCATCACCTCGGTGACGAACTCGTCGTCGGTCGGGTCGTCGGGCAGGTCGCCGCTCATCGCCTGGCGGAGCATGTTCGCCCGGCCCCGAGTGGACGTGACCTCTTCGTCGGCCGCCCGGAACGTCGGACACATCACGCCCCCTTCGGACGCCTGGGTGCGACAGCCGCCACAGCCGTGACAGAGTTCGACCATCCCCTGCATCCCGTTCTCGTTGTCCCACTCCAGGGCGGAGTCGAAGCCGGCGTCGAACTCGTAGTCGGGATCGAACCGCAGGTTCTCGGTCAACGAGACGTCCCCACAGACCTGGCCGGGGTTCAACAGCCAGTCGGGGTCGAAGGCCGTCTTCAGGTCCCGGAACGCCTCCCAGAGCCGGTCGCCGTACAGTTTTCGGTTCCACTGGGTACGGGCGCGCCCGTCACCGTGTTCGCCCGACACCGACCCGCCGAACTCCACGACGAGGTCGGTAACGGCCTCGCCGATCGCCTCCATCGCGTCCAGATCGGTCTGTGACTTCGTGTTCACGAGCGGGCGAACGTGCAACACGCCCGGCCCGGCGTGGGCGTAGAAGGAGGCGAACGTGTCGTTTTCCTCCAGTACCTTCTGGAACTCGCTGACGAACGCCGGGAGGTGTTCGGGCGGGATCGCACAGTCTTCGAGGAAGCTGATGTGTTTCGCGTCGCTCGTTCGGCCCAGCAGAATCGGGAGACCGGATTTCCGGAGTTTCCAGAGTTCTTTGCGCTCGGTGGCGTCGTACGCCTCCAGCGCGTCGAAGGCGTAGCGGTCCGGGTCCGACTCTGTCTCGTCCTCCCCGTCGTCGCTATCGCTCGGGACCCGATCGGCCAGCAACCCGGCCACCTGCTCGCGGCCGTGGTCGTCGTCTTCGGCGTAGAACTCCACGAGTAGCGCGGCCCGCGCCCGGTCCGGGAGCCGCGCGGCCACGTCGGCGAACTCCGTCGTGTCCGACGCGAGGTCGATGAGCACGTCGTCGATGAGTTCGACGGCCGCGGGGTCGTGTTCGAGGACATGCTGGACGTCGCTGACCGCCTCGACGACGCTGTCGTAAGTCAACAGGGCGACCGACTTTGTCTCCGGGAGCGGTTCCAGCGTGACCGTCGCTTCGGTGACGATCGCCAGCGTGCCCTCGCTGCCGGCGAGCAACCGGGCGAGGTTGACCGTTCCCGTTTCGCCGTACTCGCCCTTGTACTCGGCGACCAGGCGGTCGAGGTTGTACCCCGAGACGTTGCGCTTGAGTTCGGGGTAGCGGTCGTCGATCTCGTCGGCGTGGCCCTCCAGCAGCGACACGACGCCCGCCGCGATCCGTGCTTCGAGGTCGTCGCTCTCCGGATCTGCCCGTTCCCGGAGCGTGTCGACAGACACCTCGCCGAACGTGGTGACGGTCCCGTCCGCGAGGACGACCTCACACTCCTGGACGTAGTGGTCGGTCTTCTCGTAGACCAGCGAGTGTGCCCCCGTGGAGTTGTTGCCGATTGCGCCGCCGACGGCACTCCGGTTGCCTGCCGCCGGATCGGGACCGAACGTCAGGCCGTACTCGGCGGCCCGGTCGTTCAGGTCCGCGAGCACCGTGCCGGCCTGGACACGGGCCTCTCGACTCTCGGAATCGAGTGACACGACAGCGTCCATGTGTCGTGTGAAGTCCAGGACGACCGCCTCGTTGACCGTCTGTCCGGCGAGGCTCGTCCCGCCACCCCTCGGCAGGACGGGGATCTCGCGGTCGGCGCAGTACGAGACCACGCTGGCCGCCTCCGCAGTCGATGTGGGGAATACTACGCCGATCGGCGTCACCTCGTAGGCACTCGCGTCCGTCGCGTACAGTTGGCGAGTGTAGGTGTCGAACCGGACCTCGCCGTCGATCCGGGCTTCGAGGTCGGAGACGAGGCCCGGCCGCTCCACGGACCCGCCGACGTAGTCGTAGTCCGCTCGGTCGTCGCTCGCCGTCGGGGCGAGTTGGATACCACCGTCTGTGGCGGCATCGCTATCGTCGTCGCGCATGTACGTTTCCCTGTGTGAACCAGTCACTTAATCCCCCCGTTGTCGGCCGCTGACTCGACAACAGCGATTCGGTGCTGGTCCCCCTCGTAAGCAGGACTCTTCACCGTCCCTCTCGGTTGTCCCGGCTGACGATACGGGTCCAGTTCTGCATGTTCGTCATGGCGATCGGATCGGCGAGGGAGGGGACGCTGTCGAGTTCGTACCGTCGCCTTTTCGTCGGATTCCACGCCCCATGGCGGTCCGTATTTATGACTGACCCCTCCCACGTTTAGAAAATATACCGGAAATAACCGTATCACCCCAAAGAAAATCTAAACTACTGGAGGGCAGACACCAATCTCGGAGAAAAACCCTCAAAAACGAAAAACAAATATAGATACGAAAATATAAGAAAAAATAGATCATATATGAATACAAATACGGATAATGAGAGTCATATATCGCGTATCGTATCTCGACTCCCGGATAACTGGCCTCGGTTCCGCTCCCCGAGTATCACTAGCCCATCTGTTATCCCCGCCTGGCATGATCTGAGTTCTTAGCCGACGAATCCACGCCGGTTAGAATAACGGATGTACCCTCGTTATTTGATGCACGCTGGTCACTGTCCTGTGAGATCGACCTGTATCGATTTGGCAGTGCTGAGGACCTGACCCGTGATGTCCTCTTCCAGGTATCGGCCGTTCAGTCGGTCTACCGGGCCACAGATGCCCAGCGCAGCGACGCGGTCGACATCGTTGTTCGTCACCGGTGAGGCGACACCCACGATCCCCTCGTACTGTTCTCCTCTGCAGAACGCTACGGTATCCTCCCGAACGCCTCGCAACGCGGCCTTGAGCTCGTCGTGTTGGGTTATCGTTGCGCTCGTCGGCTCGACCAGATCAGTCGCTGCGAGGATCTCGTCGACGCGTTCGTCGGAGAGCGATGCCAGAATCGCTTTTCCCGGTGCGTTCACGTGTAGCGGGAGTCGCTGCCCCTCGTGAAAGCGGGGTGACCATCCCTCACCAGCCTCCGCGATGTAGACCGGGACTCCCGAGTTCTCCTCCAGGACGAACAGCACTGTCGTTTCGCCCGAGGCGGCCGCGAGGTTGTCGAGATGTCGGCGTGCGGACTCGTAGAGCGGCATCGCTGTCCGCGTGCGCGAACCGAGATCGAGGGACCTGAGCGAGGGTTCGTACCGGTCGCCCCGTTTGATCACGTAGCCACGAGTCCGTAACGTCGAGAGGTGATTGTAAGCGACGCTCTTCGAGACCCCGAGACGATCGGCAAGTGCCGTCACACCCATCGGGTCCGCCGAGTCGACGAGTGTTTCGAGCAGATCCAGCGACGTTTCCGTCGAGTCGATCGTGTAGCCTGGTGTCTCGCTCATATTTCCTCATCGTACGGTTCCGACCGGTATAACTCTGTTCTTTAGAACAGAACGAGCTTCGAGTGACAACTGTCCACCCCTCGTCTTCATATCATGAATGACTATGTAGAACATGTTTGTACGCAGTATTTGGCGTGAAATCATATCGTTCTTGAGAGCAGAACGGGTCCGGGGACCGAGAGGTCCCGGTGACGACTGGGCAGCGTCGCTATCGACTCCCAACCATTGCGAACAGTAGAGCACCGGCGTGGTGAGCAGAACAGTCCCGCTTAGCCGTCGATACCGGGGACGACGACTTTCTTCAGTCCCTCGCCGTTTTCCATGCGGTCGAACGCGGTGGGGAGGTCGTCGAGCCCGATCCGTTCGGTGATAAGCGTCTCAGCGTCGATACGGCCGTGCTGGAGCAGCGTCACCGCCCGTTCGAAGTCCTCGACGGTGAGCGAGAACGATCCGCGGTAGTCGACCTCGTCGAAGAAAATGTCGAATGGGCTGACCTCCATCGTCGCCGCTTGGTCGGGTACACCGAACACGAGGGTCGACCCGCCCTCTGCGGTCACCGCGTTGGCCTGTTTGATCGTCGGAACCAACCCGATCGCTTCCGCGGCGACGTCGACCTTACCGCCGGCGGCGTCGGGGATGGCCGTCTCGGGATCTTCCTCGTCGGGGTCGACGACGATGTCCGCGCCGAGTTCGGCGGCCAGTTCACGCCGCTCGTCGTCGGGTTCGGAGACGACGATAGGGGCGGCACCGGCGTTGCGGAACGACTGCAACAATAGGAGTCCGATCGGACCCGCGCCGATGATTGCGACGCTATCGCCCGGCGTGAGATCGGTCTGCTCGACGCCGTGGAGACAACAGGCCAGCGGTTCGGCCAGTGCGGCCCGCTCGAAGGACATGTCACCGATGTCCTCGACGTTGATCGCAGGGACGCGTACGTACTCGGCGAACGCGCCGTCGAGGATCGTCTCGCCGGCCCCACCGATGCTCGTGTTGTTCTCACAGAGGTGTGTCTCGCCGCGCTTGCAGTACGAACAGGCGTTACAGGGGACGGTCGGGTTGATCGCGACGCGGTCGCCGACGTCGAACGTCTCGACCGCCGTCCCGACCTCCGTGATGGTTCCGGCGCTCTCGTGGCCGAGGACCAGCGGAGTCGGCGCGGCGAACGTCCCATGATACATGTGATAGTCGGTCATGCAGACACTACAGGCACCGACTTGGACGAGGACTTCGTCGGCCTTCGGCTCGGGACGATCCCGTTCCTGGACTTCGATCTCTCCGACGCCCGTGAGTGTGGTCGCTCGCATTACTGCCCCTCCACGGTGAGTCCGGTATCTGCGATGGTTCGGTGCTGTGTTGAGATGCGTTTCTCTCTGGTCATGATAGCTAGTGGTCGGTCAGACTACCGTCAGTGGCTCGGCGTCGAACCCCGGCGAGTACCGACACTCGATCAGAGCGACGCCGTGGACCGTTTGGCTGACTTGTGCTGTCGTCCCGTGGCTTCGAACCAACTGTTGACTGACCCTCTATTAAAATCTTTTCACGGTTCGGCCCGGAACTCCCCGGACTTCGGTCGCTCACAGAGCCGATCAGTGCCGAAGAAGGGGATAGGTTTATTATGCATGAACTTTGTTGCTAAACCGAGGCAAGTCAGAATGACTGAGCGCAACAGGCGGAATTTCATCAAAGCGACAGGTGTCGGACTGCTCGGCGGCCTCGCGGGCTGTACGCGAGGGGGCTCGAACGGTTCGGGGGACGGATCGAGTAGTGACGGATCGAGTAGCGGCGGTTCGGGCGGTAGCTCGACCGATACCGGAACTGGCTCCGACGGCGATCTCGCTATCCCGCTCGAAGAGTACCAGAGCGCCGACATCGATTGGCGACAGTTCGAAGGGTCACAGATCAACATCGGTGCCGTCCAGCACCCGTGGGTGTCGGCGATCAAGCCCGCGGTGCCCGTCTTCGAGGAGCTGACCGGCATCGAGGTCGTCTGGAACGTCCTCCCGGAACAGCAGTTCCGGACCAAGCGCCAGACCGATGTCAGTACTGGAGCCGGCCAGTTCGACATCTTCTACATGGATCAGGTGGTCAACCAGTTCCGCGAGGAAGGCTGGATCCAACCCCTCGACCCGTACTTCAACGACAGCAGTCTGTACGACGAGGAGTGGTACCAGCCCGACGACCTCTTCGAGGCGTCGAAGTGGCAGGCCCACGGCGGGGGCTACAGCGACACCTGGACGGGTATCCCCATCACCGTCGAGGTCCAGACACAGTTCTACCGGACGGACCTCTACGAGAAACACGACCTCGAAGTGGCGGAGACGCTCGAACAGTTCCGCCAGAACGCGCAGACGATCCACGAAAACGAGTCCGACGTGGTCGGGACGGTCGGTCGCGGCCAGAAGGGGTACGGGATGAACATCTACATCCTGAACACGTTCCTGCGCGAGTACGGCGCAGAGCTCTGGACCGAGTTCCCGTCCGACTCGGGACTCGACTCCGAGGGCGTCATCCAGGCGGCGGAGTGGTACACCAGCCTGCTGCAGGACTACGGCCCAGAGGGCGCGTCGACCCAGACGTGGTCCGACGTTCTCGCCACGATGCAGGAGGGACGAGCGGGCCACATCGTCGCCGACGCGAACCTGTTCTGGCCGGGTCTGACCGGTGAGGACTCCCAGGTCGGCGACAATATCGGTATCGCGAAAGCACCGAAGCCCGCCGACGGGACGTTCTCGCCGAACGCGTTCAACTGGCAGATCTCCACGTCGAAGAACGCCTCGAACTCCGAGCAGGCGTTCCTGTTCATGCTGTGGGCGTCCTCGCAACCGACCAACACCTGGATGCACCTCGAAAACGAGGCGGCGTTCTCCGTGCGCCAGTCGGTCTGGGAGAACGACGAGTTCCGCTCGCGGGTGGGGGACGACTTCGCACAGGTCACGCTCGAATCCCTGCAGGCGGCCGCACCGGACCCGTTCGACCGGAAGTACCCCGAGTGGGGCCAGCGCTACTCCGAGGAACTGCAGCGTGCGATCGCCGGCCAGAAATCCGCCGAGGAAGCGATGACGCGGGCCGCGGAAGTCGCCGAAGACATCTACAGCAACTAACGTATCACACCGAGCCAGCATCATGAGAACACTTCGAAACCCATGAGCACACCAACGCAGACAGAAACGGCGAACCAGACGGCCCTCGGTAGACTCCGGGACCTCTGGAACGACTACCTCCCGTACTGGTTCATGGCACCGATGGTGCTGGTGATGGTGATGATCACCTTCTTCCCCGGTGCCTACGACCTCTATCTCAGCGTGATCGCCGAGCCGACGTTCAACGTCTTCGAGGCGGAGTTCGTCGGCCTCCAGCACTTC
Source organism: Haloarcula halophila (assembly GCF_029278565.1). Taxonomy (NCBI): domain Archaea; kingdom Methanobacteriati; phylum Methanobacteriota; class Halobacteria; order Halobacteriales; family Haloarculaceae; genus Haloarcula; species Haloarcula halophila. The sequence goes on from NZ_CP119560.1 coordinate 224,825, forward strand.
GAGACGGCCTTCACCCGGGGCGGCGCGTTCCACTCGTTCGTCATCACGATCACTGTCGTCGTCAGCGCGCTGGCTCTGGAGACGCTGCTCGGGTTCGTCCTCGCCGCACTCGTCGCGGGGGTCGACTCCGGCCGTATGAAGGGGTTCTACCGTGTGCTGTTCATCATCCCGATGGCGGTCGCACCCGTCTCGCTGGCGACCATCGGTCGGCTCATGCTGAACAGCGAGATCGGGATCATCCCGTACGTGATCGAGACGGCGACGCCGCTTGCGGCGCCGAACTTCCTCTCGGAAGTGCCGCTGTTGACGGTGATCCTGTTGGATACGTGGAACTGGACGCCGTTCATGTTCATCATCTTCTACGCCGGCCTCTCGTCGGTGCCGGATACGCTGGTCGAAGCGTCGCGAGTCGACGGCGCGCCCCTGTGGCGACGGTACGTCCACGTCATCATCCCGTACATGAAGCCCGTGGTGTTCGTCGCCACCCTCATCCGGCTCATCGACCTGTTCCGTACCTTCGGCGTCGTCTACGGGCTGACCAACGGCGGCCCGGGGACGGCGACCCAGCTCGTGAGTATCAACATCTACGAACAGATGTTCATCAACAACCAACTGGGCGTGGCCGCGGCGATCGCCATCGTCTACCTCGTACTCGTGGTGGCACTCTGTAACATCATCATCGCGAAGGTCGGCTTCGAGGGGGTGTGGGACTGATGGCGACCTCCGATCCCGACGCCGCGATCGGCTCGCAGCGACTCGACAAGGAGACGCGGGAGAGGCTCGTCACGGTCGCTCGCCACACGATCCTCCTGGGATGGTCCTTTGTCGTTCTGTTCCCGCTGTACTGGCTCGTCTCCATGTCGTTGAAGCCGCCGGGACAGGCAAACTCGCTGCCGCCGGACTGGATCTTCCTGCCGACGGTGTACAACTACATCCAGTTGGTCCAGCAGTCCGATTTCGTCGCCGCCTTCGCCAACAGCGTGATGATGGTGTCGGCGTCGGTCGTGATCGTCTTGCTGATCGGCGTGCCCGCGGCGTACGTGCTCTCGCGGTACGACATCCCCATGGAGCGGGACGTGCTCGTGTGGATTCTCTCCTCGCGGATGCTCCCGCCCATCGCCGTCGTCATCCCGTTTTTCGTCATCTTCCGGGCGCTGAACCTCTTCGACACCCGGATCGGGATGGTGTTGATGTACGTCAGCATCAACCTCTCGCTGGTCGTCTGGGTGATGAAGGCCTTCTTCGACGGCATCCCCGAGACCTTAGAGGAGGCCGCACGCGTCGACGGCGCGACGCAGTTCCAGGGCTTCCGGAAGGTGGTCCTGCCCGCAGCGAAACCGGGGATCTTCTCGGTGGCCATCATCAGCTTCATTTTCGCCTGGATCGAGTTGCTGTTCGGCCTCGTGTTGACGAGCTTCGAAGCGGTGCCGGTGACGCTGTTCGTCTACTCGTTCATCGGCTCTCGATCCATCGAGTGGTCGCTGCTAGCGGCCGCCTCGACGGCGATGATCGTTCCCGTCGTCGTCTTCCTCGTGGCGGTCAACAAGTATCTCGCCGCCGGACTCAGCTTCGGTGTGGTGATCAAAGAATGAGCACGACTCCGGTCGAGGACACGCACTGCTCGCGAACCACGCCCCTGCGGCGGCGGGAAACAGCCGCACAACGGAGGCAACATAATGGCTAAAATCACGGTAGACGACGTCACGAAACGGTTCGGAGAGGGAGACGAGTCAGTCGTCGCAGTCGACGACGTCTCCCTGGACATCAGAGACGGCGAGTTCGTCGTCTTCGTCGGCCCGTCCGGCAGCGGGAAATCGACGCTCATGCGGATCGTCGCGGGACTGGAAACACAGAGCGAGGGCGACGTGAAGATCGGCGATACCGTCGTCAACCAACTCGGGCCGCGTGCGCGTGACATCGCGATGGTGTTCCAGAACTACGCGCTGTACCCGAACATGACCGTCGAGGAGAACATGTCCTTCGGTCTGAAGATGTCGACGGAGCTGTCCGACGACGAGATCGAGGAGACGGTCACCTCGGCGGCCGAGATGATGGACATCGGCGAGTTACTGGATGACCGCCCCGGGCAGCTCTCCGGTGGCCAACAACAGCGCGTGGCGCTGGGCCGTGCCATCGTTCGGGACCCGAACGTCTTCCTGATGGACGAACCGCTCTCGAACCTCGACGCGAAACTCCGGGCGGAGATGCGTACCGAGATCAACCGCCTCCAGAGCGAGTTGGACGTCACGACACTCTATGTCACCCACGACCAGACGGAGGCGATGACGATGGGTGACCGACTGGTCGTCCTCAACTACGGCGAACTCCAGCAGATCGGGACGCCCCTGGAGTGTTTCTACCGGCCGGCCAACCAGTTCGTCGCCGGGTTCCTCGGGTCCCCGTCGATGAACTTCTTCGAGGGCCACGTCGAAGGCGGGACCCTGCGTGCCGACGGCTTCGACTTCGATCTGACCGAGCGGATGCAGACCTCGGTCGACGACCGGAGTTCACTGGTGCTGGGTGCCAGGCCGGAAGATATCGTGCTCCACGACGAACCCACCGGCGGCCACGAGTTCGTGGCAGAAGTCGACGTCGTGGAACCGATGGGGAGTATCTCGTACGTCTACCTGCGTGCCGTCCAGCAAGACCGCGAACAGACGTTCATCGTCGAGACGGACGGCCAACGCCTGATCAAGGAAGGGGCGGAGGTCTACATCGAGATCCCCGACGAAGACGTCCATCTCTTCGATGCGAACACCGGTGTGACGATCCACCAGCGGAAACTCGACGCCGATATCGAGTTCGCCCTCGAAGAAGGCATTCAGACCGCCGACAGTTCCGCGGACTGAGCACCGACGGGCAGTCACACCCACACAGCAACTATCTACGCACAAACAACGCCAATGACACAGAATATCCCCCACTACGAGACACGTAACGCAATCTGCGAGTACGGACGGAGCCTGCTCGAAGACGACCTGACGACCGGGACCGGCGGCAACCTCAGTGCCCGCCTCGACGAGGACCATATCGCGATCAGCCCCTCCGGAGTCCCCTACGAGGAGATCGCCCCCCCGGACGTGCCAGTCGTCCGTACCGACGGGACCGTCGTCGAGGGGGAGATCGATCCGTCGACGGAACTGCCGATGCACCTGGAAGTGTACGAACAGCGACCGGACGTCGGTGGCGTCGTCCACACCCACTCGCCGTACGCGACGACGTTTGCCTCGCTCGGCGAGGCGATTCCGGCCTCACACTACCTGCTCGCCTTTACCGGCACCGAGGTGCCCGTCGCCGAGTACGAGACACACGCGACCCAGGACCTCGGCGACGCAGCCGTCGAGGCCCTCGGTGACTCGTACAACGCGACGCTCCTGCGTAACCACGGCGTGTTGACCGCCGACGACTCGCTGGAGGACGCCTACACCGTGGCGCTGATGGTCGAGTACTGTGCGCGCATCCACCACCAGGCGCGTGCGATCGGCGATCCGGAGATCCTGCCCGACGAAGAGATCGATCGGCTCCGCGGGAAACTCGACAGCTACGGACAGTGACCCCATGAACCACGTCGCCATCGATATCGGTGCCAGCGGCGGCACTGTGTATCTCGGGAGCGTGACGCCGACTGCCTTCGATGTCAGGGAGGTCCACCGGTTCGACAACCGCCCGGTCGAACGGGACGGCCGGTACGTCTGGGACCTCTCGGCGCTCCGTGAGCGGATCGTCGAGGGGATCGAGATCGCGGCCGAACAGGCAGACGGTATCGATACCGTCGGCGTCGACACGTGGGGACTCGACTTCGGCCTCCTCTCGGACGGTTCGGTCCTCCGAGATCCGGTCTCCTACCGGGACCCGGACGCGACGGCGACTCGGGAGGAGCTGTTCGACGCGGTCGGCAAACGCCGGCTCTTCGAGGCGACCGGCATCACCAACTGGAACACGCCGAACACGCTCTGGCAACTCCACACGCTCGCTGAGCGCGAACCGGAACTGCTCGAACGGGCCGACAGTCTGTTGATGATGCCCCAGCTCCTGACGACGCTGCTCGGCGGCCGACAAGCCGGCGAGGTGACGGTGGCCTCGACCACCCAGATGGTCGACCCGAGCGAGCGGTCGTGGGCGACGGGCCTGCTCGAGGAGCTGTCGCTGCCGACGGAGATCCTCCCGCCGCTCGAGGAACCCGGTCAGCGACTGGGACCGATCGCCGACGACGTGGCCGAGCGCATCTCGGCGACGCCCGAACTCGTCACGCCGGCCAGCCACGACACGGCGGCGGCCGTCGCGGGCCTCCCGCTGGACGGGGACGCCGCCTTCCTCAACACTGGGTCGTGGTTCATCCTCGGCGTCGAACGCGACGAGCCGATCCGGTCCGACGCGGGCTTCGAACACGCCGTCTCGAACGAACTCGGCGTCGACGGGACCGTTCGCCTCCTGCAGAACGTCAACGGGTTCTTCCTGCTCGAAGAGTGCCGCGAGGCGTGGCGGGCGGCGGGCGAGCCGGTCGCGTACGACCACCTGCTGGATGCCGCCCGGAACGCCCCCCCGCGGGCCGCGCTGGTCGACCCGGACGCCGAGGCGTTCGGTATCGACGCGCCGATGCCCGACCAAATCCGGGAGTACTGCCGCCGGACCGACCAGCCGGTACCGACCGGCCAGGGCGGTATCGTCCGCTGTCTCCTCGACAGTCTGGTGACGAAGACGGCACTGGAACTGGAGGGACTCGCCGCCGTCGTCGACGATCCGCCGTCCAGCATCAATCTCGGCGGCGGTGGCGTCCGGAACGAACTGTTCTGTCGACTGCTCGCCGACGCGACCGACCGCCCGGTCGTCGCCGGGCCGGTCGAGGCGACAGCCATCGGGAACCTACTGACCCAGGCACTCGCTGTCGACACTGTGCCTGATCTCGCGGCGGGTCGCCGACTCGTCGAGTCGGCCTTCGAGACGACGCGGTACGAGCCCACAGACACCGACGGGTGGGATCGTGCGAAAACACGGATGACCGACCTCCCGTCGGCGTAACTCCGCAGCGTCTTTCTCCGCCCTCGAAACGTAACTATCCGATCCGTTACCGGGAGGTGTACCCACCGTCCATGACGACGGTCGAGCCGGTCATGTACGACGAGGCGTCCGACGCGAGGTAGACGACGAGTTCTTTGAGTTCCTCCGGCCGCCCGAGCCGTCCGATCGGCGTGTTCTCCAGCCAGGTCTCCTCCATCTCCGGGTTCTCGGCCAGCACCTCGTCGACGAGTTCCGTGCGCATGTACCCCGGCGCGACGGCGTTGACCCGGACGCCGCGGTCCCCCCATTCGACGGCTAGCGACTGGGTCAACATCCTGACCCCGGCTTTCGTGGTGTTGTAACTCACTTGCTTCTGTGGGACGTTGACGTCGAAGCCGGACATCGACGAGATGTTGACGATGCGTCCCTCTCCCCGGTCGAGCATCTGCTGGCCGACGTGTTTGGCACAGAGGAAGACCCCGTCGAGGTTGACGGCGACGACACGTCGCCAGGAGTCGATGCTCGTCTCCTCGGCCGGCGAGTTCTCGACGATGCCCGCGTTGTTGACGAGCACGTCGATCGGACCCAGGCGGGCAGTCACGTCGTCGACCATCGCTTGGACGGACGCCTCGTCGGTGACATCCACCTCGGTCGCGACGACATCGGTTTCGCCGTCGAGTTCGGCCGCCGTCCGCTGGGCTTTCTCCTCGTTCACGTCGGCGATAGCGACGTCGGCACCCATCTCGGCGAGGCCGCTGGCCATCTGCTTCCCGAGTCCCTGTGCTGCGCCGGTGACGATAGCCGTCTCTCCGTCGAGGGAGAAACTCTCTAGTAGACTCATGCTAACAGTCGTGGTAGCGATTTCCACGATTATAAAACCACACACTGGCGGGCCAGTGACCGCGTCGCTGACCTGCTGTTTCAAGTGTGTACTGTCCGATGTGGGATGCATGCAAATCACCGATTACGAACTGTTCGCCATCCCGCCCCGGTGGTTACTGCTCAAGTTGGAGACCGACGAGGGGGTCGTCGGCTGGGGCGAGCCGATCATCCAGGGGCGACTGGAGACGGTTCGGGCAGCCGTCTCGGAACTCGTCGAGGGGTATCTGTTGGGGATGGACGCGCTTCGGACGGAGTATCACTGGCGGAAGCTCTACCAGAGTGGTTACTTCCGTGGCGGGCCGATCCTGATGAGCGCGCTCGCCGGCATCGACCAGGCGTTGTGGGACATCAAGGGGCGCCACTACGATACTCCGATCCACGACTTGCTTGGCGGCCACGTCCGCGACCGGATGCTCGTCTACCAGTGGATCGGTGGGTCCCAGCCCGACAAGATCGCCGAATCCGCGAAACAGGACTACGCACGGGGCTATCGTGCGTTCAAGCTCAACAACCCTCGGGAGTTCCGGCCGATCGAGACGACCGCGGCTGTCGATCGAGTCGTCGATCGGATCGCCGCACTCAGGGGGGCAGTCGGGAGCGACGCGTTCGTCGGTGTGGATTTCCACGGCCGCGTCTCGAAGCCGATGGCGATGGAACTGCTCCGACGATTGGAATCGTACAACTTGATGTTCGTCGATCAACCGTTGACACCCGAACACGGGGAGGCATACGGCACGCTCAACGAGCAGACCAGCATCCCCCTTTCGACCGGGGAACGGCACTACTCCCGATACGACTTCAAATCACTCCTCGTCGACGACGCCGTCTCCGTCGTCCAGCCGGATGTCACACACGTCGGCGGCATCAGCGAACTGCGAAAGGTCGCTTCGCTGGCGGAGACCTTCGACGTGGCCGTGGTCCCACACTGTCCGCTCGGTCCCGTCGCGTTCGCCGCCAGTTTGCAGGTCGGCTTCACCTCCCAGAACGTCGTCATGCAGGAACAGGATCTCACACTCCACGAGCCCGAGTCGAGTCAGCGGTTGGCGCTGCTGGAAGACCCCGAGCTCTTCGAGTTCGACAACGGGTACGTCGAACGGCCGACCGGTCCCGGGCTCGGGATCGAAATCGACGAAGCGTACGTCCGGGAGAAAGCCCGGTCGGATGTCAACTGGTACAACCCGGTGTGGCACCACGAGGACGGCAGCATTGCCGAGTGGTGACCCCGTGTATTTTTGTTGCCGTAAGACGTGCCCACGACTATGCGTACTGCCGTCTTAGTCGAGCCTACGGAGTTCGAACTCGAAGACCGCTCCAGACCGTCACCGGGTCCCGATGACGTCCTCGTCGCCGTCCACGATGTCGGTATCTGTGGGTCGGACGTCCACTACTACGAGCACGGTCGTATCGGCGACTACGTCGTCGAGGAGCCGCTCGTCCTCGGGCACGAGAGCGCCGGGGAAGTCGTCGAGACCGGCGAGAACGTCACGGGGCTGGATGTCGGCGACCGGGTCGCCCTCGAACCCGGCGTCCCCTGTCGCCGTTGTCCCCACTGCAAACGGGGCGAGTACCATCTCTGTGAAGACGTTACGTTCATGGCGACGCCACCTCACGACGGCGCGTTCACCGAATACGTCGCGTGGCCGGCGGATTTCGCGTACAAGCTGCCCGATTCCGTCTCCACCGCCGAAGGAGCCCTCTGTGAACCCCTCTCGGTCGGTATCCACGCCTGCCGTCGGGGGAACGTCGGCACGGGCGATACGGTACTGGTCACCGGGGCCGGCCCGATCGGTCTGATGGTGATGGAGGCCGCCCGCGCCGCCGGTGCGACAGACATCGTCGTCACCGATGTCGTCGCCGAGAAACTGGCCGTCGCCGAGCAGCGAGGGGCCGATCTCACGATCGATGTCACCGAGACGGACGTCGAAACAGCCGTCGACGAGTACACCGACGGCGTCGGTGCGGACGTCGTCGTCGAAGCCTCCGGAGCCGACTCGTCCATCCAGTCGACGGTCGATACCGTCCGGCGTGGTGGGACCGTCGTCCTCGTGGGACTGGCCGACGAAGCCACGGTCCCGCTCGACGTGTTGGCGCTCATCGACAACGAGATCGATGTCCACGGCTCCTTCCGGTACAAGAACACGTACGACGCGGCCGTCGAACTGCTCGCAGACGGCGTGGTTGATGTCGAGGGCATCATCGACTTCGAAACGTCGCTCGAAGCGATCGACGACGCCTTCCACCGAGCGATGGAACCGACCGTCCTGAAAGGAATGATCTCGGTGGATTCCTGACGATCACCCAGCCGACCGCATCGCCTCACAGCTATCGTAGCCCGAAGACCAACCATACCCGATCGAACGACAACAGCGTGACCGGTTCGGAAACCTGTCCGATTGTTCCGATCCCCCCACGGAGGAGTCACCTTCGGGTCCATTGCGGACGACCCAGGACGATCCTTCGGCTGTGCCTCTTCCTACCTATATGGAAAAATTAGACTTACGACAAATAGAGAATCAGAATAGCCTCATATAGAGCTGCAACTTAAAAACTCTGAGTAAAAAATACGGTAAAGTAGGGAAAATTTCGTTAATAGATCTAGTATCGCGGAATATAATTCCACTAGCCCCTAGATACACTTTGATACCGAGTAGTAGTCACGTAACTATCCGTATTGGCTGACGGTCTTCACAAATATGGAAGCAACCAGTCAGGAACGACCAATCATTTACGATGCTCCTCTCGGAATGTTCCAACCGGCCACGCGGAAGAACAGACCATCCAGCTGAGATTTTATATCGGTCTCGTTCGAGTAACCGACCGATGACCGATTGGGAACGTGTGAGACGAGAACTCGAGGCGGCGGGTTATTCTGGATTCGAGTTCGACAGCGGCAATACGGCCGTGCCGGGGCTGTCCGGTGAGTGGGTATCCGGGACCATCCCACGCGAGGGAGGACTGAAACACGAGAATCAACCACTCTGGATACGGATTCTCGCCCTCCCGGGGCGTAGTGCTGTGGAAACTGACCCGGACAATGCCCCGGAAAGCATACGCAACATCGCTACTCGACACGGCCTGGAAGTCATCATAATTAGCGTCACTGCCGACGAGGCACGTCTCGCACTCTGCGAGTCCTCGGAGTGACGTGCACCCACGTCATCGGAACTTCGGGATTCGGTCACAACTCCTGTCGTGTGAACTTTTCCCAAATACCTTTTGCGCTCCTCAAGCGTATCTGCAGTATGGCTGACTTCGTGGAGGCTCCCGCCGTTGGGTTGGAGAGCACACAGATACGTGTGCTTCACGTCGACGATGATCCGGATCTCGCTGAGATGGCTGCGACGTTCGTCGAGAGCGCGGACGAACGGTTCGCTGTCGAGACGGCTCCGAGTGCCGGCGAGGGGCTAGAACGGCTCGCTGACGAGGAGTTCGACTGCATCGTCTCTGATTACGAGATGCCGGGACAGGACGGAATCGCCTTCCTCGAAACCATCCGTGCGGAGTATCCGGATCTGCCGTTTATTCTCTATACCGGCAAAGGGAGCGAGGAAGTCGCCAGCGAAGCGATCTCCGCCGGCGTGACGGATTACCTGCAAAAAGAGACGGGGACCAGTCAGTATACGGTCCTCGCAAACCGGATCGCAAACGCTGTCGAACAGTACCGGTCGAAACACGAGATCGAAGCCAGCCGCAAGCGCCTGTCGCTGTTTTTCGACCAATCACCGCTTGGCGTCATCGAGTGGAACGAGGCGTTCGAAGTCGCCCGCATCAACGAGCGAGCCGAAGAAATCCTCGGGTATACCGAGGACGATCTGGTGGGTGAGTCGTGGGAACGGCTCGTTCCCGAGTCCGACCGCGAGCAGGTTGCGGATATCGTTTCGAACCTCTTAGCGGCCGAAGACGGGTATCACAGTATCAACGAGAACGTCCGCGAGGACGGTGAGCGGATCGTCTGTGAATGGCATAACCGGGTCGTCACCGACGACGCCGGGGAGACCGTGGCGATCTTTTCACAGTTCCGCGATATCACGGACCGGAGAGAACGCGAGAAAGAACTCGAACTGCCTTGTTTAATCACAAGACAACGGCCGGATAGGGCTACTCAGACACATTTTCACAGCGTCAGCGGCACAATTTCGGGACCAGACGATGCAGTAGCTGTCACTACTGGTGCTTGGTGAATGATCAGAACTATGGCATTTTGTTCCCACGGTCAAGTGACGACGGCGATACCTCTCCTGGATATGTCCGGAGAAGGGGAGCAGGCGGCGAGCCTAACTCGCCGCCTGCGTTAGGTTATGCACGATGCACTTGCGTGTGAGCTCCCGGAACTGGCCGTGCCAGCTCCGGGAGCGGAGCTTCTCGCCGTCGTCTTTCTTCAACTGCGAGAACCCGGTTTCACTCATCCAGCGCTGGTTGTAGTCCTCGTTCATTCGTGCATTGTGAGCTTTCTGTAGCGGTGTCTGCTCTCGGTGCTTGATCAACGGCCGCGTTGAGTTGGAGCGACACTCCTCACGGAGGTCGCTCCAAGAGTAGTTGGCGTCAGCAGACAACACACGCAGGTCTTCCGCGTTCCGGCGGAAGACCTGCATCCCAATATGGCCGTCCCACGCCTTCTGCGTCGTGTAATGAGTATCCTTGATTGCTAGCGTGTTCACGTCAATCAGAATCGTCGTCTTCATCTTCTGGAATGAGAAGTCTGCGCGGTCGCGGTAGTGGTAGCTCGTCTGATCGCGTTGGAAGCCACTTGCATCAATCGCTGCTTCACCGCTCCAGCCCGCCTGCTCCGCCGAAGTGCGGAGCAGGCGGCGGAGCTCACGCATCCGATACTCATCCTCCCACCGACAAATCGAGCTGTAGTGTGGAGCCTCCTCAAGGCCGAATACAGCTAAAATACCGGACATCTCGTTGAGATAGTCTTCAGTTTCTCGTAGACTCTTTTCCAGTTCGACACGGAACAGAATCAACGCTATCTGTGTCCACTCGGCGTACCCGTCCGCGCCTTCCGGCGCGGCGGGTACGTCAGGATCGTCTACGTGTTCTTTGGCAAGTTCTCGACACATCCACGCTAGCCGTCTGAGCGATACCATATCGCCAGACGGCGTCCATTTCCGGGTTAGCTTAACGGAATATTCCCGTCTGAGCGTCTGAGGCTGCCGCCATTAGCAGGCAAAACAAGGCAACTCGAACTCAAAGATCGGGCGATAAACGAATCCCCGGTCGGGATCACGATCTCGGACCCGTCCCGTGACGACAATCCGATCGTATACGCGAACGAACAGTTCGAACACATCACGGGCTACGCCGAGGCGGAGGTTCGCGGGCGGAACTGCCGGTTTCTGCAGGGTGAACAGACCGCTCGTGAGCCAGTGGCGGAGATGCGGACGGCGATCGATGCGGGTGAACCGGTCACTGTCGAACTGCGGAACTACCGTTCCGACGGGACCGAATTCTGGAACCGTGTCTCGATCGCGCCAGTTCGGGGTGACGACGGTGAGATAACCAACTGGGTCGGCTTTCAACAGGACGTGACTGTCAAGAAAGAGCGGGAACGCCGACTCCGACGGAAGGAGCGCCGCTACCAATCGATATTCAACGATCCGAACATCCTCGTCGGATTGATCGACACCGACGGGACGGTCATCGATATCAACCAGACGGCGATGGAGTATGTCGCTGCGACGCGTGCGGAGATTATCGGGACGCCGTTCCCGATAACCCCGTGGTTCGATCATTCGGCGGAGATCCAGCGGGACGTCCGCGAGTGGATCGAGCGTGCTGCGGGCGGGGAATACGTGGAGTTCGAGGCCGATCTCGTGGGGCCGAGCGGCGACCCGTATACGGTCGCGGGCGTCATCAGGCCGGTCACCAACGACGATGGAGAGGTCGTCTCACTGCTCATTTCCGACCGCGATATCACCGAGCGCAAGGAGCGGGAACGCAAACTACAGCGGTACGAGGCCTACCTCGAAGGATCGACTGATATCATTACGGTTCTCGATGACGACGGTACGATCACGTACCAGAGTCCCGCTGTCGAGCGGATATTGGGCTACAAGACGGACGAACTCATCGGCCAGAACGGGTTCGACTTCATCCACCCCGACGACGAAGCGGCGGTATTCGAGGAGTTTACCGACCTGATCGCTGAACCGAAAAACACCGTAACCGTTGAATGCCGCTTCAGAACAGCCGACGAGGGCTGGCGCTGGATCGAAATCCGAGGGACGAACTACCTCGACGACGACGCGGTTCGTGGGATCGTGGCCAACAGCCGGGACATCACCGATCGGCGGGAACGCGAGCAAGCCCTCACACAGCTCCAACAGCGGACAGAGACGTTGATGCAAACCACGACGGTAGAAGAGACCGCTCAAGTTGCCGTCGATACCGCACAGGACCTGTTGGGCGCTGAACTAAGCGGCTGTCACCTGTTGGGCGACGATCCGGATCGACTCGAACCGATCGCGTTTCTGGATGCTGCTCGGGAGGGGTCGAACGAACCGCCCACCTACGACCGGCAGGCTGACACCGACCCGCCCTCGAAGCTCGTCTGGGATACCTTCGAACGTGGCGAGCACCTCGTTATCGAGGATACACGCGAGTACGACGGGTTAGCCGAGGTGACGCCGACACGGAGTGCGGTCATCCATCCGCTGGGTGAGCACGGTGTGTTCATCGTTTCTTCGACAACGACAGACGCGTTCGACGAATCCGAGAAGACGGTCATCGAGATCCTTGCCACGGCGCTCACGGCCGCTCTCGACCGAGTCGAGCGTGAACAGGAGTTGCGACGCCAGATCGAGCGTCTCGACAAGTTTGCCAGTATCATCTCCCACGATCTCCGGAACCCGTTGAACGTCGCGACGGGACACCTCGAATTGGCCAGACAGGAGTGTGCGAGTGAGCACCTCGATGGTGTGAGCAACGCCCACGACCGGATGGAGGCGCTCATCGACGACATCCTGGCGCTCGCACGGGAGGGGAAACAAGAGTCCGAGTCGGAACCGGTCGATCTCGCAGCCGTGAGTACCGGCTGCTGGCAGACTGTCGCGACGGCGGACGCCACACTGGTCGTCGAGACCGAACGGACGTTCCAGGCGAACCCGAGCCGACTCCAACAACTGTTAGAGAACCTCTTCCGGAACGCGATCGAACACGGTGGCGCTGACGTGACCGTAACAGTCGGGGAGGTAGCGGACGGATTCTACGTCGCCGACGACGGGCCCGGAGTTCCCGAAGACGAGCACGACCGGGTGTTCGATCTGGGGTACTCGACTGCGGAGGGTGGCACTGGGTTCGGTCTGAATATCGTCCGGGAGATCGCCGATACCTTCGGGTGGGACATCCGGGTGACCAGTAGCGCTGCCGGCGGCGCACGGTTCGAGATCACCGGTGTCGGGGGAAGCGACGCCTGAACGGAGTGTTGTCGTCCCCTCCCGGTATCGCCGATATTCGGCCGAACGGTCAGCGGCAGCAAGCGACGACCGTCCGCTTGAAGAGTCACTGAACCGGGGCTGATCGTCAGTCGTCCTCCGGGGGCTTGGCAGCTGACGTGGTGTGTTGTCCGGTCGTGGCCCCACTCCAATCGAACGTACGCTGGAAGTACAGTGCGACGTTGACCAGCGCGAGCAACACCGGGACCTCGATAAGCGGCCCGACAACGGTGGTAAACGCGACGCCGGACCCGACACCGAACACCGCGACGGCGACCGCAATCGCGAGCTCGAAGTTGTTCGAGGCGGCGGTGAAACCGATCGCCGTCGTCGTCGAGTAGTCCGCTCCGATCCCTTTCCCCATCCCGAAGCTCACGAGGAACATCACGACAAAGTAGATCGTCAACGGGATGGCGATCAGGAGGACGTCACCGGGTGCAGCGACGATGTTCTCACCCTGTGTGGCGAACATTACGACGACGGTGAACAGCAGTGCGACGAGGGTCAGTGGATCGATCTTCGGGATCACCGCCTGGTCGTACCACTCCTCGCCTTTGGCTCGGATGCTGAGGTACCGTGTGAGGAATCCGCCGAGGAACGGGATCCCGAGGAAGATCACGATGGCCCGGACCACCTGCATCGGCGTCACGTCGAAGCTCTCGATCCCGGCGACGAGCGTCTCCATCCCGAGCAGTGGCGGCAGAAACAGCCCGAAGAACCAGACGTAGACACCGTAGGTAATGATCTGGAAGAGGCTGTTGAACGCGACCAAGCCGGTGACGTATTCGGTCGACCCCTCGGCGAGTTCGTTCCAGACGAGGACCATCGCGATACAGCGGGCCATCCCGATGAAGACGAGGCCGAGGAAGAACTCCGGACGGGCAGGGAGCCCAGGAACCAGTCCGCTGAAGAAAATCACCGCGAGCCCGAACATGAGCGTCGGCCCGATCAGCCAGTTCTGGACGAGGCTCAACCCCAGAACGCGCCAGTTGCTGAATACGGCTCGGAGTTGTGAGTAATCGGCCTTCGCCAGCGGGGGGTACATCATCGCGACGAGGCCGATCTCGACGAGATGAAAGCCCTGAATCGGCTGGGTCACCGAGGGAGCGACGAATCCGAGTCCGACACCGACAGCCATCGCACCGAGAATCCAGACAGTGAGGTACTTATCGAGAAAATCCATCGACCGTGGGTCGCCACAACTCTCACAGTCACAGTTCGGGCCGTGCTCGTGGACCTCGGCGTTACTCATCCGAGCCCTCTCGACGCTCGGGGAGTACTAGACAGTGGTGTGGTCCCGTGGTCTGTGTGCTACCGGTCGACTCCGCCGAGACGGGGGTCATTTCAGGCATCTCTTGGGATCTCTCGTTCGATTTCATCGAAAAGCGCAGTCACGCGGTCCCGGATCTCGTCGCGGATCTCCCGGACACGGTCGAGGTCGTTTCCATCAGGATCAGCAAGCGCCCAGTCGCGGACGTCGACATCGCTAGCCGGGTCGAGTTCGAGCGTCGAACAACCCATGGTCGCGACGTACTCACACGATTCGAGTTCGGCCGTCGATATCTCCCGGGGTGTTCGGTCCGAGAGGTCGAATCCGTCCTCCCGCATTACCTCGACGACAACGTCGTGAACGCGCTCGGCAGGACTGGTCCCACCCGTGAGGATTTCGATGTCGGCTTCGAGTCCCCGGCGTTCCCGCTCGCGCTCGGCGTACGCGGTCGACATCTGTGATCGCCCGGCGTTCTGGACGCATACGAACGCCACACGAATCGGTGTGTCGGTCATCGGTCGCCCTCTTGCGTTTCGTCGAGGGCAGCCAGAAGCGCCTCGGCCCGTGGAGTCGTCTCGTAGTACCTCCACGTTCCGTCCTTGCGACGCGTGACGAGTCCGGCGTCGTAGAGGTCTGAGAGCGCGTGGCTGATCGCACTGTCACTGACCGCGAAGACGGGATTGATCTCACAGACACACACTTCTCGATCCGCGGCGTTCAGCAACCGGACGATGTTGTATCGTGTTTCGTTTCCGAGGGTTTTGAGCGCCGTGAGATCGGCGTCGGGGCTCTCCGGAGCCGCTGACTGATACGAGCGCAACGAATCGAGCCGGTCTTCGACGTCGGCTTCACAGCATCCACCGTTTTCTTCGGTGATGAGTCGTTCGAGCCGGCCCGTTTGGGAGCCCATGACTGAGTAGTTGAACAGTCATTCAGATAACTGTGTCGGGATCGAGACGGTAATTATTGCGATTGCGAGCCATTTATGCTTGCGTAGTATGATTACAGGTCACATGTTACACCTGTTCTCGACCGTCAGTGCTGACGAGTCCGACTCAGCCGGGGAGTCTTCCCCTCACAGCCAGTGGGACAGCCGGGATGGCTGTTTGGTTGATAGTGACGAGGAGGTCGAGAAGGCGATCGACTCTCCGTTCGAGACAGCCGAGGCAGACGCGCTGTTGTGTAGCTATCTCCGGTTCTCCCCCGATCCGATCTTTGTCGTGGACGCCGAGGGACGGTTCGTCTACTCGAACAGTGGCTGTCGCGAGCTCTTCGACAGGGCCGTCGGTGAACTCATGGACACGAACCTTTTCGAGTACGATAACGCCGACAACACGGCGATGCGGAAGGTACTCGATACGGGCGAACCCCTGTGTGGGCTCGACCAGGAGATCGTCACCGACGACGGTGAGACGATTTCGGTCGAGCGGTATCTCTACCCGTTGTTCGACGATACCGGCACGCTGGTCGGCGGGATCGAGATCAACCGCGACGTCTCCGAGCGTGTCAGCGCACAGCGCCGGGAGGCACAACTCGAAGAGTTGCGTGCCTACCAGTCGGATGTCGCCGCGGAGTTCGGGGAGTGGCTCGCCGCACTCAGCCGCGGGAATTACGCTATCGACCCGTCGGTCCCCGAACCCGACGCCGATTTCGAGGACATCACTGCCGTCTACGAGGTGTTCGACTCGATGGCCGACAACCTCGGTGTAGCGGTCGACAGCACCAACGACATGCTGGCCGATGTCGAGCGTGGTGCCGCCCAGCTCGACACCCTCAGCGACCGTCTCGGAACCGCCGCCACCGAGACCGAGAACGCGGCCGCTCGCATCGACGACTACAGTACCGACGCCGCGGCGACGGTCAGCGAACAGGTCGAGACCGCTGGGGCGGCCGAGCAGTCTGCGACGGACCTCTCGGCGTCTATCGAGGAGATAACCGCGACCACACAGAAGATCTCCGAACAGGCATCACAGGCTCGGTCGCTGGCTGATACGGGGACCGAGTCGGCGGAGACCGCAGTAAACCGGATGGACGCCGCCGTCGATAGCGCCGAAGAGAACCTCGACCACGTCAGCAACCTCGAAGCGCAGATGGAAAACATCGAGGAGATGACCGAGATGATCGCGGACATCGCCGAGGAGACGAATTTACTGGCGTTAAACGCCAACATCGAGGCCGCACACACCGACGGCGACGGAGACGGATTCGGCGTCGTCGCCGACGAAATAAAGGCGCTCGCCGAGGAGTCGAAAACCGCGGTCGAAGAGATTTCGGCAACACTCGACTCGCTCCGTACGGATATCGAATCGACGACGGCGGCGATCGAGCACAGTAGTGCGGAGATCGAAGCCGGTGCCGACGCCGTGTCGGACGTTGTCGACCACATCGAGGAGATAGACACGGCGATCGAGGAAACCGAGACGGGGATCGTCCAGATCGCCGATGCGACCGACGATCAGGCCGAGAACGCACAGACAGTCAAAACCACCGTCGAAGCGGTCGCCGACCAGAGCCGACAGGTCGACGACCACATGACTGATATCTCGACCGAGGTCGATCAACAGACCGAGAACGTCGACAACGTCAAGCGCGTCTCCGAGACGATCGACACCCTCTCGGATGAGCTCCACGACGACCTGTCGGCGTTTACACTCGCCGACACCGACGAGGACGGGTAGAGAGATACCGGGGTCACCCGGACAGGGGTCGTCGAAGGCTCACAGCTCGAAACCGACGGTGGTCAGACCGAGGAACCGAGTAGTTCTGGACCCCGAGTCCGTGGCTGTACTCACACAGTGACGAACGGTTCTGAACCGGCAGCCACACCCCGCGATTCCCGGGGTGTACAGTATCGTCCAACGCAGCGTCTCCTCTCGACACCGGTTCCGACGGGTTCGACCGGCTCGGGGACTCCTCGATCGGATCTAGCGGAACTACCACCCGACCGTGGTCGGCTTCGATACGCTCCGCATTGATCTCGAAGACAGTCGCCAGCAGTTCCTGGATCACGGTGTTTCTGGCGGACCGCGCATGGGTCGTCCCTTCGCTGAGGGGAGTCGAGGCTACTGTTCGAGCGTACTGACACCCGAGACGATGATGCGGATGCCGTCTTGATACGACTGATCGAGTGTGGCCTCCCAGCCGTGAGTCTCGGCGAGCATCCGAAGATTCGGGAGCGTCAGCCCGGCTTCGGCGTCGGGAATCGCGCTGCCGTACTCGAAATACGACGCCGGATCGGTGTCGCCAGTCGGCGTTCCGTCATCGGTAATCGTAAACCCACGATCTGTGGCAGTGACGGTGATCTCGGTCGCGCCGTTGTGTGCGCCGAACCTGAATGCGTTGACGAACAGTGTCTGCAGTCGCTCGGGGTCAGCCGTAAGCTCGGCATCAGTGTCGATCGAGAGGGTAACGTCCTCGACGTCGGCGATCGCCCACGCCTCTTCGGCGATACTCCCGATATTGACCGTCCTGGCCTCGTGGTCTTCGACACTTTGTCCGTACCGGGCGAGTTTCGCCAGATCGTCGACGATATCGGCCATCCGATCGGACGTGTCCGAAGCGGTTTGTAAGGACTCACGCGCTAGATTCACCTCACCGTCATCGATCGCGGTGCCAGCGATATCGACTCTGGCGCTGAGAATTTGCAGCGTATTGAGTAGCTCGTGTCGGATTGCGGCGGCGAACCCCTCCAGTTGCTCGTTTTGCCGTTCCAGTTCCCGGCGCTGTCGTTCGGTGCGAGTCACCTCGGAAAAGAGTACCATCCGCCCGATATCGGTCTGCCCTAGCGAGAAACGCGTATCGCTGACCAGATAGTGCTCGGTTTCACCGTCGTCGGTCCGGTCGAGAATCCAGTTCCGGTCACCCAGTTCCGTGTTCGCCGGCGGGACGACAGCGTCCAGCGGTTCCCCCGTTGCTCCATCCAGAGCCGGAAAGAGCCGCTCGGCGCGTCTGTTGTAGTGACTGATCCGATCGTCGGTATCCAGATAGATGATCGGCGCGTCGACACCGCTCGTGAGCTGGACGGCGAGAAACTCCTCCTCAAAAACGTAGAGGACGCCGATCGCGAAGACGGCCACTCCGAGCGGCTCATAGTTGATATCGATGAGGAAGTCGCTCGCGAAGCCGACGATATCGAACACGACCGGTAAACCGGTGATTCCGACGAGTGCCGCCAGCGGTCGCGTGTCGTAGTCGGCATCCAGAAACAGTTCGTACAACATGAAGAAGCCGACCGCGACGAGGGCGTACGAGAGGCCGGTGACGACCCAGTGGAAAGTGCCGTGCATGATCGTCAGATGCGGGAACGGCGTGGTGACGAAGGCCGTCTGGAAGTACCAGCCGTGGAGCGGATTCGTGAGTTTCACTGCGACGATCGCGAGATACAGTCCCACTGCGAGACGCCTGTATAACGCGTCCCGGTGGAATGAACGTCCGGTGTAGGCGGAGGCGAAGTAGAGCCAGGCGCCGACGGTGGTGAGTCCGACGATCAGACTGAGCGTGTAGGCCCCGTAGCGCAGCGCAGGCGTCGGAGCGACGAGAAAGGCCAGTTGTAGTGCTGCCCAGCCGCCGCTTCCGACCAACAATGCGACCAACCCTCGCCGGGTGTCCAGGTCCGTGATCTGTCTGGCACGGCCGACTGCGACCCCACAGCCGAGCGCTGCGAGCCCGTAGGCGAAAACATACGACAGAAATGCCAGAGGAACACCGAAAATATCCATCTACAAGGTATACGTGCCCAACTGGCTTGATTCCTGTGCCGAACTTTCGACAATTGATACTCGCCCCACCGCGACAGTCCAGTCCCGCTGGACGGATGAACTCCAGGATGTGAGGGGACTCCAACGCGGAGTGGCTGTGTCCGTCACGCGATTCGTTGACGGCACTGGCCGTTGTGTCTTCCGACACTAGTTTGAGATCGCCGTTCCCCTGGCCTCGAATCGAGCACATCGGTAGTTGATCTGTTCCGACCGCCGTCTTCTCCTCGTCGAGGGCTCGATTGTCCAGTTCTATTCTGACGATCGCCATTCATAATTCGTTTATTCGAATGTGTGGGTACAAGATCTATATTAAAGTTAAACGGAGAGAATATACCACCAATTACGATTATACACTCAGATTTAGAAAATATACTGGGTTATATACGAGAAACATATCCTAATTCGGGTTGGATGTAACTGTATTCTCTGATCTGTTAGCCGAACCGCCGCCGCCGATCTCCCTCGCATCTTTCCACGTCCCTTCCACATCAACGATATAACAAGCCCTGCCATAGAATAACGTGTGTACTTGTGTTATGTGATGGCAGTACCGCCGGCAACTCTGTATCGTGTGTCCGGCTATCCGTTTCCCATCGAATTCCGAACTGTGTCGGCTTGAGCGGATATACTCCGGTATTACCGGAAAAGTCGGCCACTGACCCAGATTCTGCTGGTTGCGGCAGATCCTTGTGTACCGTAAAGTATCGGCGCTACTGAAGAACAACGCGTACCCGACCGCATCCGCGGTGGTGCCGATCAGCAGATAATCCATTCTGATCGGTATAGAACGATGTGCCAATGATCTCTCGATCGAGACGGGGAGGGATTCACATGAAAAGACTACATTGGACGAACTACACCTGTCCCCTCGTTCTGACCGTCCAGTCGTGAGCGCAATCAGATCGTCCGAAACAACCGGGATTCCTCCGGTGTTGTCCCTACTGTCCGATAATAACAGAGAATATCCGATATTAACGGACTTATCACGGTACGAGGAATCCAGTCACAGGCTCTCGTCGTGGCTCGATA
Source organism: Haloarcula halophila (assembly GCF_029278565.1). NCBI lineage: Archaea > Methanobacteriati > Methanobacteriota > Halobacteria > Halobacteriales > Haloarculaceae > Haloarcula > Haloarcula halophila. The sequence goes on from NZ_CP119560.1 coordinate 245,197, forward strand.
TCGAGAGTATGAAGCCGTTGAGGGGCTGCTACTCCACCTAGAACGCCCGAGCGGAACAAACGCCACTCGCTACCATGGCAGTCGCTAACAGTTTTCGATGGAATCTGATCCGGTAATATCGGATCCTGGAAAATATCCCTCCTAACGGCCCCACACCTACACGTTTACGTATATCCGCCACAGAGCGGGAGATATGTCTGCAGGAGAGTCAGACGATCGTTCGAGCGAGTTCGATTCGCGCCTCACCGACCGCCATATCGTCGTCACGGGTGGCGCACAGGGAATCGGGCGCGGTATCGTCCTGCGATGTGCGCAGGCCGGTGCTGACGTTACGATCTTCGATATCGACACCGAGACAGCCGGTGAGACGGCTGTTCGGGTTCGAGAGACCGGGAGTGAGGCGACAGTGGTCGAAGTCGACGTGGCCGACGCGGACTCCGTCGACAGCGGTGTTGCGGACGCCCGTGGTGCTCTCGGTCCGATCCACGGCGTCGTCAACAATGCAGGAATCCAGCGATCGGTCCCGCTCTTGGACACGAGCGAAGCCGAATGGGACAGACATTTCGCAGTCAATACGAAAGGGGCCTTTTTCGTCGCCAAACGGGTCGCCGAGCAGATGATCGCCGACGATATCGCGGGACGAATCGTCAATATCTCGTCTGTCGGAGCGGAACGCCCGTTCACTGGACAGGGAGCCTACGGGGCATCGAAGGCGGCGGTACTGGCACTAACGACGGTCTTGGCGAAGGAACTCGCCGAACACGGGATCACGGCGAACGCGATCAAGCCCGGAACTGTCGAGACACCGATGGTCGATACGTGGCTCTCGGAGAAAGCAGCACTGAGCGACCAGTCGGAAGCGGAGATCCTCTCTGAATCGCTCGCGACACATATCCTCGATAGACCGGGACACCCAGAGGAGATCGGCCACATGGCAGTGCTGTTGCTCTCAGACGAAGGGGAGTGGATAACCGGGGAGTCAATCGCCGTCGATGGTGGGTATCTGGAGGCTTGACTCAGATCATCCGGTAGACCTCGTCCATCCACGGATCGTCCTCGTCGAGGAGGATGGGGTCCATCACCTGATCCCACTCCGCCTGCGCGTCGCTCTCCGCCATGATCTCCTTGATCACCGACGGGTCCTCGACTTCCATGAACCCGAAGACGTGTCCCTCTTTCTCGAACACGCTGTATGTCTCGATACCCGCATCGGAATCGAGATATGCGGACTCCAAGGCGTCGGGGACGTCCTCGTGTTCCTCGCGGTACGCCTCTCGCTGTCCCTCCGTGATGCGGAGGTGAAACGCTATGCGTGGCATACGCTTCACAATTCTGGCACACTCGGGCTTAGTTTTTCTGTGGTAAGATTTAGTAGCCCGAACGACGACACTCGTGGTATGTTTGATACCCATACCCACGCCTGGGGGCCTGCCACCGACGACCACCCGTGGGTGAACGGGCCGATACTGGACCTCGTCGACGCCTTCGACGTTCACACAGTCTACACAGCCGACCGGTTGCTGGCCGACATGGACCGGAACGGTATCGACGAGGCCGTCGTCGTCGGATACCCGATCTGTGACTGGACGGACAACTGGTACACGCGAGAGGTCGTGGCCGAGTCCGATCGGCTGTCCGGTATCGTGATGCTCGATCCGTTCGCGGAGGACGCGCCAGCCCACCTCCGACAGTGTCTGGAGACCGATGGGGTTCTCGGATTTCGGCTGGGCGCGGCGTGTCCTTACGATCGGATGTGGGAGACGTTCGATCCGGACGCGACCTGGCTTCGGGAGTCACTTCAGGAGACTGCGTTCTGGGATGCCGCCGTCGAAACCGACGCCGTCGTTCAACTCCTCTGTGACCATAGCCAACTGGACCAGGCCCTCGAAGTCGTCGAAGCGTATCCGGAACTCACCTATCTCTTCGACCACTTCGCACACGCTGGCCCCGAGACGCCGATCGAATCTGGGACGTTCGCACAGTTCGCTGACCTCGCTACCTACGACAATGTCGCGGTGAAAGTCTCCGAGATACCGCACATGTCCGACGCTGCGTTCCCGTACACCGACATGCACGACCACGTCCGATGGTTCCTAGACGCGTTCGGTCGGGACCGCGTGGTCTGGGGCTCTGACTTCCCTAACGTCAGCGACGTTGCCACCTATCCCGAGTCGTACAACTGGCTCCGACAGGTCGATTCGCTGTCGAAGAAAGACCGCCAGTGGATCACGGGGCGGGCGTTCCGCCGGCACGTCGGCCTCGGGTGATGGGTCCGGTGACGCCGGCTACTCTGCCAGTAGTTCGATCGGATGACTGGGGTGTCGTTCGAGCAGTGCGTCGATCTGTTCGAGACAGGAGGTCCCGCTGGCGACGACTCGGCGATCCTGTACCCCGTTGGCCTCCAACTGCTCCCGGAGCCGGTCACCGACATCCATGCTGAGTTCGTAGTAGTCGGACTTGTAGCCGAAGCTCCCGGCCATCCCGCAACACTCGACGTCCGAGGTCACGACGTCGTACCCACACTGCTCCAGGACGGCGACGGTATGGGCTTCGAGGCCGAGCGTCCGCTGTTGACAGTGGCTGTGGTACGCGAGCGCTTCGTCGTCCCCGCTCGGGAGCTGACCTACCGCGGCACCGTTTTCGAGGAGTCCGTAGACGTACTCGAACACTTCGTAGCTGTTCTCGGCGAGATCGGTAAACGTCGCTTCGTCCAGCAGTTTCTCGTACTCACGCTGGAACATCGCGTGGTCACTCGGTTCGATGACGATCACGTCTCGCCCGTCGTCGACGTGCGGTGCCAGCGTCTCGGTGACTCGCTGTGCGTGGGTCCGGGCCGTCGCAACCATCCCCTGAGACAGGGGCGCGCGGCCGCTCGACGCGACGGCCGGAACGACCACGTCGACACCTAACGCTTCGAGGACTTTCACGGCCGCCTTCCCCCGGCTGACCTGGACGTGGTTCGTATAGAGGTCCGGATAGACCACGGCCCGTCGCTGGGGGTCCTCGACAGTCGAGTCGCGGTTTCGAGCCCAGTCGACGAACGTCTCGCGCTCGAAGCTCGGCAGCTCACGCCGGGGGTCGATATCCAGCGCCCAGGCCATCGCCTTCCGTGACAACCCGGTACTGGCGAGCCAGTTCGACACGGGTGCGGTCGCCGTTCCCAGTTTGGCGACAGTCTCGAAGTTCCCGAAGAACCGCTTCTGGAGGGACGGCGAGTCGGGCTCGGCGTCGGGAGTGAGCCCGTCGACAAGCCAGTCGGCGGGTTCGTCGCCCTCGCGGTTGATCCGATCACGGACGACCGTGTTGATCCACGGGATGTCGATCTCGACCGGACAGGCGTTCACACAGCGGCTACACCCAGTACAGAGGTCGTTGAACTCCGCTGCCACGTCGAGGCCCTCGATACCTGCTTCCCAGCCGGTTGCGATCCCACCGGAGTACGTCTCACCGCCGAAGGCGTGTCCGCCCACGCTCTGGAAGTTCGCACAGGAGTTCGCACAGGCCGAACAGCGGATACAGTACAGCGTCTCCCGCAGTTGGTCGTCCTCCCGCATCGCCATCCGGCCGTTGTCGATCAACACGAGGTGGAACTCCCGGTCGGTATCGAACTCCGAGAGCGGCGTCTCGTCGTCGTCGAAGTCGACGACCGGTGTCTCGACCGGTGGCGTCAACAGCGAGACATACGAGGTGATGTCCTGTCCGGTGCCCGACCGGCCGATGAGTTCGACGAACGGGTGGAGGTCCCCGACCGTCGGGATCACCTTCTCCACGCCCGCAACAGCGACGTGGGTGTCGGTGGCCGCGACGGTCTTCCGTGCGTTGCCTTCGCTCGTGACCAGCGCCATGGTCCCCGACTCCGCCGTGACGAAGTTCGCACCGGTCAGTCCGACCTCGGCGTCGACGATTTTCTCACCCAACTTCTCGCGAGCAAAGCGGGTCAGCTCCTCGGCAGTCTCCAGCGGCTCGTCGGGGTCGAACACTTCGTTGAACAGTTCGGCGATGCTCTCGCGGGACTTGTGGATCGCCGGCGCGACGATGTGTGACGGGGCCTCGTCGGCTACCTGCAGGACCCACTCGCCGAGATCCGTCTCGACGACGTCGACACCGTCGGCTTCGAGCGTGTCGTTGACCTCGATCTCCTCGCTGGTCATCGATTTACTCTTGACGACGCGGTCGGCGTCTCGGTCCGCGACCACCTCGCGGATGTAGTCGTTCGCGTCGGCAGCGTCGTCGGCTAGGTACACTGTCCCGCCGTTCTCCTCGACAGTTTCGGTCAGCTCGTCGAGCAGTTCCGGCAGCCGTTCGATCGCGTCCTCCTTGATCGCGCGGGCCTCGGACTTCAGTTCCTCGTAGTCGGATAGCTCCGCGACCGAGCGGTACCGCCCTTCGTTGAATCCCTGGGTGTTCTCGGCGACTGCTGCCCCCTCGGTCCGCATCAGTTCACGGAGCTCGTCTGCGGTAGCCATCGTTACTCACCCCCCTCGACGACGATGACGTGGACTGTCTCCGGGCCGTGTGCCCCCTTGACGAGCGCCCCCATGTCGGCCGTCGCGCTCGGCCCCGTTGCGATGATCGTACTCCCGCGTGTCCGAGCGAGCGTCTTTTCGAGGGTTTCGACGGCTTCGTCCATGTCCGGAGCGATATCGTCTTCGTGGAGCAACGCGACGTGACGCTCGACGAACAGACTCACCAACTCGCTCCCGTCACCGGTCGAAGTCAACGCGAGCGAGCCGTAGTCACCGATTCCGAGTTCGGCGACCGAGACACCTGTCGTGGCTGCTTCGAGGGCCGCCGGCGTGGGATCGAGGTCGATCCCGGCCTCCGCGAGCGGGAAGTCCCCGTGTGCGAACTCTTCGCCTGGGGAGACGCCCACAGCTGGTTCGACGACCGCCTCGTCGATGGCCGCAGGAACCCCCGCCCGATCTGTGCTCGTAACGGTCACGCCTAGTTCGTCGAGAGATGCCGCGAAGGGTGAGTCGCTTTCGGTCATTCGTGTCCGAACTTCAGGACCGCTCCATCATTTAGTTTTGGTTAGTATACGGGCCTGTTCGTCGCGGTTCCGACCCGTTCGACCCTTGTCTCCGCCCGGTTCAGTGGGGCGGAGATGTCGGCAATTTCCTGAAACCGACACTGTAAATTCCGGTAAATTTATTATATACAACACGCCTTCTACAAGATAGCGTATCATGACAACCGATGGCTCACCCACTGGACTCGACAGGCGACAATATCTGACTGGACTCGGCACCGCGATGGCCGCCGGCCTCGCCGGGTGTGGCGGTGACGGCGGGAGCGGTGGCAGCGGCGGCAGTGGCGGCGACGGTGGAAGCGGTGACGGCGGCTCCGGACCACAGGACCTCGACTTCTGGTTGTTCGGCGGCATCCCGGCCGAACGGGAGTACATCAGTGGACACTACGACAACTACGAGACACACAACGTCAGCTACCAGCACCAGGAGTGGGGACAGAAGTACCAGATCATCGCCTCTGCGGCGGCCAACGACAACCTGCCTCACGTGATGGCCGGCCAGTGTCAACAGATCCCCGACTACGTCGGCGCAGGAGCGATCCAGCCCCTCGACCAGGACGCGTACCAGGACCAACTCGAGGAGGTCAACAGCCACTTTATCCAGGCCAACATCGACACCGTCGTCTACGAGGGCCTCGGCGAAACGAGCGGCGAGCGTCAGTGGGGCCTTCCAGGGGGCTATGCCGACCTTGGACCGTTCGTGGACATCAGGACGGACTATCTGGAGCAGACGAGCTTCGATCAGCCCCCACGGAACTGGCCCGAACTCCTGCAACTGGGCCAGGAGATGCAGGAAATCGACGAGGTATCGGCGGCGATCACCGCGCCGGGAACGGACTTCGGTCTGACGACGGGGTATTTCATCGGCTTCGTGTACGCCAACGGCGGCCGGTACTTCGACCCCGAGACGATGGAAGCGACCGTCGATCAGCCCGGTTTCGTCGACGCCGTGAAACTGTATCAGGACATCGCCGAGGCGGGTCTGTTTCCGGACTCGATGGCGGAGAACAACCACATCGCGGCCGGTCGACTGCTCCGTGAGGGTGAGTCGGGAATCCTCATCACCTACTCGCACGCGAACGCGATCTACCAAACGACCGGAGCACCCCAGCCGTGGCTCGACGGCGAAGGACATACCGTTACCCGAGCGCCGTTGCCCGAATCCCCTTCGGGGAACTTCGAACCCCGGGACCTCCTGTTGCAGAACGCCCAGGGCTTTATGCTGGGTGCCGGGTCCGGAAGCGGGGCCGAACAGGACGCCGCCTTCGACTACATCAACTGGTGGAACCAGCCCGATCAACTCGCCCCCTGGACCTACAGCGCGGACGCCGACGTCGGGATTCGGGGTCGGGTTCCCACGCTACAGAGCGCCTTCGAGGACCCGAGCGATCTGTTCCAGAGCCAGTTCGGCGACCTCGTGACGCTCTACGAGAACGACGATCTGTTCACCCGAACCTCCCGGTTCCCTTCGTTTTCGGGCATCGCGCAGATGCAGAGCATCATCAACACCCAGGTCATCCAGCCAGTGGTGCTCGGCAACGCGACGGCAGAAGAGGCCTGTAGCAGTGCCAACTCCCAGATCCAGGAAGTCGTCGACGAGAACATCGCCTGAGCGGGCGGGAGATATTCTCATTGGAACCCACTCACAATGGAGGTAGATACGATTCAACCATGAGTTACGTAGACCACGCACAGTCGTCCTACGAGAACGTGGCTAGACACGTTCCGGAGAGTCTCCGGGTGTACCTGCCGATCCTGCCAGTGATGACGCTGGTCGGGGTGTTCATCCTCTACCCCATCGCGCAGGCGATCTACTCCAGTTTCTTCACGAAGAGCCTGCTCCAGCCCGACCAGGCTGAGTTCGTCGGGTTGGCGAACTACGTGGAGATCTGGACGGACCCGGACATTCATCAGGTCCTCTGGAACACGGCTATCTGGGTGACCGTCGGCAGTCTGGTAGCGATTGTCCTCGGGTTTCTGATGGGGTGGCTTCTCGACGAGAAGCTCCCGTATACGAGTGTCGCGAGCGCGATCGTGTTGATCCCGTGGGTGCTCCCACGGGTCGTCGGCGCGTCGATCTGGCAGTTCATGTTCGGCGGCTCACAGGGGATTATCAACGAACTGCTGGTCCAGATCGGTATCGTCGACGAGTATATCGTCATGCTGGGGTCGACGGAGCTGTCGCTGTGGCCGCCCATCATCGGGATGATCTGGCGGCTCGCACCGTTGTTCGCGCTTCTCACGCTGACATCGCTCCAGGGTATCGACGAGCACCTCTACGAGGCTGCGCGGATGGACGGTGCCACGCCGTGGGAGCAGTTCCGGTACATTACGATCCCGATGATGAAGTACAACCTCGCTATCGGCTTCCTCCTGATGTTGATCTACAACGTCAGGAACTTCTCGATGGTGTGGGTGATGACCAAGGGCGGTCCCGGGGTCTCCAGTAGTACGCTCCCGGTGATGATCTACCGGTCGGCGTTCGTCGACTTCGAGGTCGGGTTCGCTTCCGCACTCTCGGTGATGTTGTTCGTCGTGCTGCTGGTGTTCTCGTACTACTACATCCAGTTCTACGACAAGGTTCAGGGTGAAATGTCATGACGACACAAGATACAGATCCGACAGCAGAGTTCCGGAAGAACCAGTCGTGGCTCTACGACTCGAAAGCGGGTGGCTACGTCCGGAAGACGGCAATCGGCCTCCTGACGCTCCTCATCGGTTCGTTCATCCTGTTCCCGCTGTACTGGATGGTCGTGACCGCGTTCAAGACGACGTCGGAGATCCAGCAGATTCCACCGACAGTCTTCCCGAACGACTTCTCGTTCGAGGGGTTCCGGCTCGTCATCGAGTCGTCGATCCAGGCGGGCGGGTACGCCGGGGTGGTCCAGAACCTGTTCGGAGTCACGGTGACCTCGGCGATCGACATCAACCTCCTGGGACTCGTTCTCAGCAGCCTCAAGGTCGCCGTCGGGGCCGGGGTCATCGCCGTCGTTCTCGGAACGGGGGCCTCGTACGTCCTCTCGCGCCGTGACTTCCGCGGGAAGAACCTCCTGATGAGCCTCCTGTTAGCTTCGTTGATGTTTCCGGGAACCGCAATCATGGTTCCCGAGTGGGAGCTCATCTCGTATCTCGGACTGTTCAACACGCATCTCGCGCTCGTCCTCATCTACGGCGCGATGACTGCGCCGTTCGTGGTCTGGCTCATGAAGGGCTTTTTCGACGACTTCCCGGACTCGATCCTCGAAGCCTCTCGGATCGACCAGTGTACGCCCTTCGAGACGTTCTGGTACGTGCTCGTCCCGATGGCGCGGAACTCGCTCATCGCCTCCTTCATCTTCGCGTTCCTGCTCGCGTGGAACGAACTGGTGTTCGCGCTGACGCTGCTTGACAACTCGAAGTTCACTGTCCCGCCGGGACTGCTGACCTTCGTGCAGGGGTTCAACACGCAGTGGAACGTCGTCGCGGCGGCCTCGATCATCGTCTCGATCCCGGTGCTCGCTGGCCTGGCCTACATCCAGCGATACTTCGTGCAGGGGCTCACTGGCGGCGCAATAAAGGGGTAATCCCCCTCTCAGCCCACCGACGGGACGCTAGCTTTAAGATGCGTTGGACGGTACCACTTTTCAATGACACACCTCGAACTAGATAGTGTCACGAAAGTGTTCGGCGATCCGTCCACGGACGGTGTCGTCGCGGTAAAGGACCTGCACATCGACGTCCCGGACGGTGAGTTCCTCGTCTTACTGGGACCCAGTGGCTGTGGGAAGACGACGACGCTCCGGATGATCGGCGGGCTCGAAGACCCGACGGAAGGGGAGGTCAGGTTCGACGGGACGGTCGTCAACGACGTGAAGGCCCGGAACCGTGACGTTGCCATGGTGTTCCAGGACTTCGCCCTGTACCCACACATGACTGTCCGTGAGAACCTCGGGTTCGGGCTCCGTCGGGAGGACAACGGCATGTCTGCCGACGAGATCAAGGGACGCGTCACCGAAGTCGCCGAGATGCTCGAGATCGAGGAGTTACTGAACAACAAGCCGGCACAGCTCTCGGGCGGCCAGAAACAGCGTGTCGCGCTCGGGCGCGCCATCATCCGCGAACCCCGGCTGTTCCTGTTCGACGAGCCGCTGGCGAATCTGGACGCCAAACTCCGGAAGACGATGCGGACGGAGATCGACGAACTCCAGTCGAAAGTCGGGATCACGTCGGCGTACGTGACCCACAACCAGGAGGAGGCGATGACGATCGCCGACAAGATCGCTGTTCTGAACGACGGGCAACTCCAGCAACTCGGATCACCCGATCAGGTCTTCAACGAGCCCACGAACCTCTTTGTCGCGCAGTTCGTCGGAAGCCCGGATATGAACCTCTTCGACGGGACCATCACCGACGGGGGTGACGCGTACCGTATCGACATGGACCTGCTCTCGTTCGACGTTCCGAAGGCCCTGGTCGATGCGGAGATCACGACCGAGGACGTTCTCGTGGGCTTTCGGCCACAGGACCTCTACCAGGCCCGGAACCGGGCAACCGACGGGCCGGAGTTCGACACCGATGTCCGTGTCGTCGAGCCGGTCGGGACCGAAGCGATCGTCCACAGCACGTCGCTCCTCGGGGACGTGACGGCGAAAGTCGGCAACTTCCACGACATCGAACCGACGGACCAACTGTCGCTCACCATCGCACCCGAACACGTCTACCTGTTCGACGCCGAGAGCGAGGCGCTACTGAAGGGACGGCTGGTGAGCGAGCGGGGTGACAATGAGGCATCGGTCGACAGCGTCGAAGCATAACCGCACGACCTCGGCACCTACCTACTACCAATCATGAAAGCAATCGTCCAGACAGGCCCCAAATCCGTGGAGATACAGGAACGAGACCAACCGACGATCGCCCCCGACGAGCTACTCGTCAAAGTGCATACCGCGGGGCTCTGTGGCAGCGATGCACACGCATACAAGTACGACGGCGGATACGAGTGGATCCCGATTCCGCGGATTATGGGCCACGAGTACTCCGGCGAGGTAACAGCGGTCGGCGACGACGTCGAGGGGTTCGCCCCGGGTGACAGGATCATCGAAGAACCGATACACGACTGTGGGCACTGCTTCCAGTGTAAGAACGGACAGCCGAACGTCTGTCAGAACTTCTCGATCACCGGGATGCACCGGGACGGAGCCTACGCCGAGTACGTCGCAGTCGCACCGGAACACGTCCACGCCGTCCCGGAGAGCGTCCCGCTTCGCCACGCTGCCATCACCGAACCGACGAGTATCGCGACACGTGCCGTGCTCGAACAGTCGGTGACGAAGCCGGGCGATACCGTTCTCGTAGAGGGGCCCGGTCCGATCGGCGTGCTCGTCGCCGCCGTCGCGGATTCGCTGGGAGCCAACGTCGTCGTCTCCGGACTCGATCAGGACGCGAGCTATCGCCTCCCGTTGCTCGAAGATCTCGGCATCCCGACTGTCGACGTCCAGTCCGCAGATCTCGACGCCGCAGCCGAACGCCACACCGACGGGATCGGTTTCGACGTCGTGTTCGATTCGACCGGCCACCACTCGGGTATCGTCACGGCGAACGACCACGTCCGGAAAGGTGGACAGATCGTCGTCGTCGGGATTCCGAACGACAGCAGCCAGGTAACGCTCACATCGACGGTCCGTGGCGAGGTCGACATCAACACCTCATATGGCTCGACGTGGACCAACTTCGAGCAGGCGCTCCGGCTGATGGAACGCGGAGAGATCGCCGTCGATGACATCATCGATACGTCCTACGACGTAGACGAGCCTCGGGACGCGTTCGAGGCGTTTCTCGCCTCCGAGACCTGCAAACCAGTCTTCCAGTTCAACTGACCACGACATCGGCGCCAGACCGTGACGCGGACGAGTAGTCACGACCGTTTCATCCGACCAGTGATCGGCGACAAAAAGACTTTAGCTACGCCGAACGGTCGTAGTATCGTACGATGGAGATTACAGACGTTTCAGCGACCAAAGTGAGCAACGAGTCTTGGGGTGAGTTCATCGAATTTCCCCTCGTCACCATCATGTCGAAGTACGACGAGTACCGTAACGTCGACGGCGAGAACCCCCAAGCACGACGGAAGTGGATGGGGCCAGTCGGCGACGTCGTCGTCGAAGTCGAGACCGACGCGGGGGTCACCGGGGTCGGTGTCGGGAACTGGGGGACAGGCGCCATCGCAACTGTCGTCGAGGAGACGCTCTCGAAGCTCGTGATCGGCGAGGACCCGACGCGGCGCGAGCGCCTCTGGGAGCAGATGTACCGGGCGACACTTCCCTACGGCCGGAAGGGCGTCGCCGTCATGGCGATCAGTGCCGTCGACCAGGCGCTGTGGGACATCGCCGGGAAAGAGGTCGGGAAACCCGTCTACGAACTGCTCGGCGGTCCCACGAAAGACGAGATTCCCGCCTACGCGTCTAATCTCCACCCTGTCGACATGGAGAAACTCGAACGCGAAGCCATCGAGTACGCCGAGGCGGGCTTCGACGCGGTGAAACTCCGTTTCCTCCACGGCCCGGAGGACGGCCGTTCGGGGATGGAGAAAAACGAAGAGATCGTCAAGACCGTCCGGGATGCCGTCGGCCACGAGATCGACATCGCGGGCGACGCCTACATGGGCTGGTCCGTGAACTACGCGAAAAAGATGACCCAGCGCCTCGGGAAGTACGACATGGCGTGGGTCGAGGAGCCGGTCATCGCCGACGACATCGACGGCTACGCGGAGGTTCGAGAGGCTGCACCGATGCCCATCTCCGGCGGCGAACACGAGTTCACACGCTGGGGCCACGAGGAACTGCTCGAACGCGAGGCCGTCGATATCCTCCAGCCCGACGTGGGCCGCGTCGGGGGGATTACGGAACTCCAGAAGGTCGCAGATATGGCGGAAGTCCACGACGTGCCCGTAGTTCCTCACGCCGGCACCAACCCGACACTCCACGCCATCGCAGGGCACACAAACATGCCGATGGCGGAGTACTTCCCGACGCCGGAGTGGTTCCAAGAGCAGCAGGAAGAACAGGAGTCGACCTACGCCGACGCCATCTTCGAGAACCCGCCCTCACCCGAGGACGGGTCGATCCCGCTGCCCGACGAACCCGGTGTTAGTACGCAGCTGAACCACGACGCACTCGAACACTTCGCGATCGAGTAACGATGGCTGATATCAAATTCGAATACAACGTTCCGGTGTTCGCGGGTGCGCCCGATGCCGGCGACGACGAGCCTGTCCACCGTGATACGCCGGAGTACGAGGTATTGGACTGGGAGACGACTCGCCGCGGTATCGAGAAAGCCGAGGAGTTGGGATTCGACGCCGCCTGGGCACCCGACCACCTGATGCTCGGTCGGGACCGTGCCGAGTACGAATGCTGGACGCTCCTGTCGGCGATGGCCGGCTTCACCGACGATATCAATATCGGGTCGCTCGTACTCTGTAACGACTACCGCAACCCGGCACTGGTCGCGAAGATGGCGGCCACGCTGGACGTCGTCTCCGAGGGCCGGCTCGAACTCGGCCTCGGTGCCGGCTGGCACGAACCGGAGTACGACGCCTACGGCTGGGAGTACCGTGACGGCTTCGAGCGGCTGATGCGGCTAGACGAGTCGATCCGGCTGATGAAACGGATGTGGGACGCCGGCGGCGACGGGGCGAGTTTCGACGGCGATCACTACCAGATCGAGGATGCGCCCTGCGCACCCACGCCAGTCCAGGAGCCTCACCCCGAGATCCTCGTCGGCGGGCAGGGCGAGGAGGTGACGCTGAAACTCGTCGCGAAACACGCCGACGTCTGGAACACGGACGTGTTCAACGGCGACGTCGACACGCTGGAACACAAGATCGACGTCATCGAGGACCACTGCGAGACTGTCGGTCGTGACTCCGACGAGATCGAGTACTCCTGGGACGGCCATGTTATCTGTACGCGCGACGAGGAGAAACTGGACCGGCTGCTGGACCTGATGCTCCCGATCCAGTTCGAGGAAGAGTACCAGGACCAGGCGCCGATCCGGACCGAGGAAGACGCCCGCGAGTACTTCGTTATGGGAACCCCCGAGGAGTGTGCCGAGGCGATCGACGCGCGGATCGACGCCGGCGTCACGAAGTTCCAGGGCTGGTTCATCGACTTCCCGGACACCGAGGGGATGGAACTGTTCGCCGACGAGGTCGTGTCGGAGTTCCGGTAACAGCGGCTTTTCGGGGCTGATATCCTCGGAGATGTATCCGGTAATAGCGGAACTTCTTTTGTCGAACCGTGTCTACTGTCGCATATGAGCCCGGAGGTCCCAGTCAAGGCGGCGAAGGTCTCACTGGAGATCGTCGAGTTACTCAGAGAGCGAGACGGTGCCGGTGTCTCGGACGTCGCAAACGCGCTTGACAAGCCGACGAGCACGGTCCACGACCACTTGCGAACGCTCGAAGAGGAACAGTATCTCGTCAAAGAGGACAGTCAGTACCACGTGAGTACCCGATTCCTGCAGTTGGGTGATCAAGCTCGGTCCCGCAAGAAGGTCTTCAAAATAGCGCGTCCGGAGGTCGAAGAGCTGGCAGAAACGACCGGGGAACACGCGAACTTGATGATCGAGGAACACGGTCTCGGCGTGTTTCTCTATCGAGCGCGTGGGCCGGACGCGGTGCAACTGGATACACACGCAGGGATGCGAGTCCCGCTCCAGACCACTGCCCTCGGAAAGACAATCATGGCCTTCCGGCCCCAATCGGAGGTCGAGGCGATCGTCGAACGGCACGGGCTTCCTGCGATCACGGACGAGACCATCACCGACCAGTCCGAACTATACGAGACGCTCGAAGACGTTCGTGAGCGGGGCTACGCCTACGACGACGAGGAACGCGTCAAAGGGATGCGATGTGTCGCTGCCCCGATACTAGACCAGGACGACCGTGCCATCGCGGCCGTGAGCGTCTCCGGCCCGAAGAGTCGGATGCAGGACGACCGCTTTACCGACGAAATCCCCTCACAGATCCTGCGCAGTGCGAACGTCGTCGAAGTAAACCTGACGTATTCGTGACCGCGGGCAAACACAACAATTAGGTTCCAGCGCTCGACAGTATACCGTGATGAAATTCGTCAGATACACGACCGGTGGGGCTCCGTCGTGGGGCATCCATCGCGACGAGGAGATCGTCCCGCTCGCGGGACTCAGAGAGGAGATCACGTACCAACAGTTGACCGACGCTGGCTTCCTCCGAGTCGTCGAAGACGCCGCCGACGCGATGGAAGCAACGGCCATCCCGGCGTCGGAGACGACCCTGCTTGCACCGGTTCCTCGGCCGGGCAAGATCATCTGTGTCGGACTGAACTACCACGACCACGCTGAGGAGCAAGACGAGGACGTACCCGAACGCCCACTCCTGTTCGGGAAGTCAGGAACGTCGGTCACGAACCCCGGTGATCCGATCGTCCACCCCGCCGAACTCGACGAAGTCGACTTCGAAGTCGAACTCGGTGTGGTCATCGGCCGGACTGCAAAGGACGTTTCCACTGCTGACGCGCGGGACTACATCGCCGGTTACACCGCGATAAACGACGTGAGTGGGCGGGACGCACAGTTCGACGACGGGCAGTTCTTCCGTGGGAAGAGCTACGACACGTTCGCACCGATAGGGCCGACACTGGTCCCGGACGACCGGCTCGACCCGTCCAGTCTGGACGTTGCCTGCCGTGTCAACGGCGAGACGATGCAGTCGTCGAACACCGAGGAGTTCATCTTCGGCGTCGAGGAAGTCGTCTCCTACATCAGTGGGATCACGACGTTGCGGCCCGGTGACGTCATCTCGACGGGAACCCCCGGAGGGGTCGGTATCTTCCGTGACCCGCCGGAGTTACTCGAACCGGGTGACACTGTCGACGTCGAGATCGAGGGCATCGGGACGCTGACCAACCCCGTCGTCGCCGACCGGGACTGACGGCCATCCGGTCGTTTGGCCGCTTTCTACCTATCGAATCACTTCGTTCACCGTTTCACGAGCTGATATCGCTGAGAACGGCCAATTACTGCAGGACACTGGCGTATTTGGCGATGGGTAAATTGAATACATCCCTATCACCTGAATTATCGGGGCTTTGTCTGTGTATTCTCCCGATAGCGTCTATACCTGACTATCTTTGACCATATATACCGAATAATTGCCGATGAGTGGGGAGTAAACCCTCTCCATACTTTAACCGGCCGAGCAGGACCCGAACGGAAGAGCAAAGACGCGTGCTACCGTGTGGCGTATATGGACCGAGGCCGTGCGTGTGTGACGCTCGCTGTCGTGGCCCTCTGTCTGGGTCTCGGCGGGTGTCAGGCCGTGTTCGGCCCCAGTGAGTCAACGCCGGCACAACCCGTCACGCCGGCACCGGTGCCCACCACCGAGACACCGGCACCGACGCCCCCGCCGAACGGCCGCGCACTCGGCGGTGTCTGGCTGGGGCAGTGGAGCGAGTTCGAACCCGAGTCGGCGGCTGCGTATCGAGACGTACAGCGGACTTGTGAGCGTCCACCAGCACGGGTGGTTCACATCCAACTCGGTGCGCTACTCACGGACAACGGAACTCGGCGCGGGATCGAAACGATGTGGCGGTTCCTCTCGCCCGACACTCGCCGGAGTTTCGGTTCCGTCGAGAGCTACGTCGAGACGGTCCGAACACGGTATCGGCCACTTCTCGAAGCGGAGTCCGTGACCCACAGGCCGGTGGAGCGAAACGGGCGCGTCGCGGTCCAGCCGTTCCGGGTCAACGACGACGGGTCGACGACGACCTACCACTGGCGTGTCGAACGGCAGCGAACACCGTCCGGCGAGGAGTGTTGGCTGACAACGGCCATCGCCGAAGCGCCAGGTGAAACTATGTAGTGTCGATAGCAACCGACAGCGTCGGCATCGGCCGGCGACGCGGACACCGTTAAGTCACTGGCTGTAAATCTCTAGCTATGCCTGGAGAGCGACACGCAGACCGGACAGTTATCGTCACCGGTGCGGCGAGTGGGATCGGACGCGGTATCGCACGGCGGTTCGGCGACGAGGGCGCGAACGTCGTCGTGGCCGACGTTCGGCGAGAACCGAAACAGGGAGCGCGCTACGACAGCGACGTAACCACCCCGACTGACGCCCTCATCGCCGAGGAGACGGCCGGCGATGCCACGTACGTCGAGACCGACGTCGGCGACCCCGACAGCGTCGCCGCGATGGTCGAGACGGCAGTCGAGACCTACGGCGGGGTCGACGTCCTCGTCAACAACGCCGGCATCCAGATCGACGGGGACTCCCAATCGACGACGATCGAGGAGTGGCAACGCTCCATCGACATCGACCTGAGCGGGGCGTTCTACTGCGCCAAGTTCGCGGTTCCCCACCTCGTCGAACGCGAGGGTCAGATCATCAATATCGGTTCTGTCCGGGGGTTCGAAGGCGGCGGTGGCCCACCATACGCGGCGGCGAAAGGTGGCGTCGTCAACATGACACGGGACCTCGCGATCGAACTCGGGCCGGACGGCGTCCGTGTCAACTGTATCAACCCCGGCTACATCGAGACGCCGCTACAGGACATCAACACCGACGAGGACGTCGCCAAAGCGGAGGAACACACGCTCGTGCCCCGCTTCGGGAAACCGGAAGACGTCGGTGACGCTGCCGTCTTCCTCGCCAGCGACGAGGCGGAGTTCATCACCGGCGCGAACCTCGCGGTCGACGGCGGCTGGCTCGCACACAGCGGGCTGTGAACCGCCTCGGGGTCACGCCCGAGGGCACTCGTCTCGCTTACCTGTCGACCCCAAACAGTTATTCGCCGTCCGGTACCAGTCGACGTATGCAGTTCGACTGGATGGTCCAGTGTTATTCGGGCGCTGGCGTTCACCGAGACACTCCGATGCTCGATACGCTCGACCGGGAGACGGTCCTCCAGGGCGTGGACACGGCCGTCGACACCGGCCTCGAAGGATTGTGGGCACCAGACCACTTCATGCTCGGCCCGAAAGCCGAGGAGTTCGAGGTCTGGACGCTCCTGAGCGCGCTCGCCGAGCGGACCGAGGATGTCGACCTCGGGCCGCTGGTGGGGTCGATCACGTACCGCAACCCAGCGCTGCTGGCGAAGATGGCGACGACGGTCGACGTCCTCTCGGAGGGACGGCTCCGGCTGGGGCTGGGGGCCGGGTGGCACGAGGAAGAACACCGCGCCTACGGCTTCGACTTCCCCGACGTGGGGACCCGGATCGAGATGCTCGAAGAGGGTATCCAGGTCGTCAAGGCGATGTTCACCGAGGCGGAGCCGACCTTCGAGGGGGACCACTACACGATCGACGGGGCGCTGAACGAGCCGAAACCGGTCAGCCAGCCCCACCCGCCGATCGTCGTCGGCGGCGCGGGGCCGAAGATGCTCCGCCTCGCCGCCCGCCACGCCGACGAGTGGAACGTCGAGATCAGCGGCCGCGCCCGCGGGCGCTCCATCGAGTTCAAGGCCCGGAAGTTCGACGAGTACCTCGAAAACGAGGGGCGCGATCCAGACGAGGTCGACCGCTCGTGGCTCGCACACGTCCTCGTCCGGGAGGACGAAGCCGCCGTCGAGTCGGCCGTCGAGGAGATCTTCCCGCTCCCGTGGGGCGAGGAGTCGGACATGGACGACCAACTCACTGACGCCGCCGAAGCCCGGGAGAAAGGGGACATGCTCATCGGGACGCCCGCCCAGGTCGCCGAGCAGATCGAGGGTATCCGCGACCTCGGCTTCGAGAAGCTTCAGTTGCTCTTTCTGGACTTTCCCGACTCCCGTGGGATGGAGCTGTTCGGCGACGAGGTCGCCCCTCAGTTCAGGTAACGGCCCACCGAACCCGTCGTCGGGATGGAAAACCGTTTTACAGAGCCGTCCGAATGACTGGTACGATGGATTACAGACAGCTCGGCAGCACAGGGACTCGTGTCTCGGAACTCTGTCTCGGGACCTGGCGCTTCGGCAAGGAGACAAACGGCGTGGTCGAGACGGGACGGGAGGAGGCCCACGAACTGCTGGACGCGGCCTGGGAGCGGGGGATCAACTTCATCGACACGGCGAACGTCTACGGCTCTCCACACGGCACCAGCGAGGAGTACATCGGGGAGTGGCTCGAAGAGTACGACCGGTCGGACTTCGTCATCGCCTCGAAGGTGTACTTCCCGTTCGACGGCTGGGGCGACCCCGGACCGAACGACTCCGGCTTAGGCCGGAAACACATCCGCGAACAGGTCGAAGGGACCCTGGACCGCCTCGGGACCGATTACCTCGATCTGTACTACATCCACCGCTGGGACGAGGACAGCGACATCGAGGAGACGCTGCGGACGCTCAACGACCTCGTCCGCGAGGGGAAAGTCAACTACCTGGGTGCGTCGACGATGGCGTCCTGGCAACTGACAAAGGCCCTCTGGAAGTCCGAGGTCGAGGGCCTCGAACGGTTCGAGGTCACCCAGCCGCTCCACCACGCCGGCTACTACGAGGACGTGAGCGACTACCTCGACGTGTGTGCCGATCAGGAGATCGCGGTCTGTCCGTACTCGCCGCTCGCTGGCGGCTTCCTCACCGGGAAGTACGAACGCGCCGACCCCGAGGACCCGGAGGCCGTCGAGGCACCCGATGGCGCTCGGGGGAGCTTCGACGACTTCTTCGACGACTACTACCTCTCGGAACGGGGCTGGCACGTTCTCGACGAGATCCGGACGATCGCCGACGAGGTCGACGCCACGCCCGCGCAGGTGTCGCTGCGCTGGCTGATGGAGTGGGACGAGTTCACCTGCGTCCCCATCGTCGGCGCGCGCACGACCGAGCAACTCGACGAGAACGTCGCCGCGACCGAAGTCTCCCTCTCGGACGCGCAGTGGGACCGCATCATGGACGCCCGCTACGACCCCGACGGGAACCTCTGGGGCCACTGACGGCGGCGTCGGAACCCGGTCTCACTCGTCGTCGGGTTCGAACTGCCAGACCCGTTCCATGAACGGGATGCCCGATTCCGGATCGGCGTCGGCGTCGACGCCCGACCGTTTGAACTGGCCGGTGTACCGTTCCCAGTCGGCGACGGCCTCGTCGCCGTCGACGGCGTCGAGGTAGGCGTCCAAGTCCGCACACTCCAGGATACAGACCGCGATGTCGTCCCGGACGTATAGTTCGAACTCCTCGACGCCGCCCCGTTCCATCGCGTCGGTCACGCCCTCGGGGACCTGGTCGTGGGCCTCGACGTAGGCCTCGCGCTGGTCGGGGTCGAGTCGCTGGACGTAGACGGCGCGTTCGGTATCTGCCATACCCGGTTCCACTCGGGGCTGGCAAATCAGCGTTTCGGAGGCAGCAGTGGGTGTTAGTGAGCCCCCGGCGACAGCCGCACCGAGTCATACGACGGCTCCCCGGGTTCTCGAACTGGCTGTCCGAGATCGGACTGAACGTCGCCGTCCTGGGGTGGGGTCCCCAACTCGGACCGCGTCCGCCTCGGTTGCGAGGACCGGGACGAGGACAGCGAGTGTTCAAACAGTTGCTCCGAACTGCGGGGAGGTCGACATCCCGGTCGTCCGCTGGGACTGGATGGCCGGCGTCCGCTGGGCGCGGGGCGACGGCTGCCGGCTCAGGGGACGACGGCGGAGCGAAACTCCGGCCGACCGGTCACGCCGAGATCCACGCGGTAGAGACTTCCCGCGCCCGCACCCTCCGTCTCGCGGCTCTCGACGCAGGCCGTCGTCACGTAGGCCGTGTCGTCCTCGCCGGCGAACGTCAGCGACGACACCTTCCGAGGGTCGAACGTGACGGTCCGCTCGTGAGTCCCGTCGGGCGTGAACCGGTGGAGCGCGTTCCCGTCCCAGAACGCCGACCAGACGTGTCCCTCGTCGTCGACGGTCATCCCGTCGGGGTAGCCGTCGATATCGCTCGCGTCGACGAACACCTCGGGGTCGGAGATCCCTCCAGTCGCACGGTCGTAGTCGTACCGGTAGATGTAGCCGGGCTCGGCCGGGTCGACTTCGCAGGTGTCGGTGAAGTACAGCTGTGACAGGTCGGGTGTGAACCCCATCCCGTTCGGGAGCACACAGGACTCCCGGACGAGCGTGAACGTCCCGTCGGTGTCCAGCCGATAGAGCTGTCCGGGGAGATCCCGCTCGGTATCGGGCATCACACCGGCGAAGACCCGCCCCTCGGGGTCCGCGATGACGTCGTTGAACCGCTCGTGGAAGCGGCCGGGGTCCGGGGAAACGACCGTCTCGGTCGTCCAGTCGTCACGGGAGAGTCGTCGGACTGCACCAGCCTCCTGGAACAGCAACAACGAGCCGTCTTGCTGGACGGTGAACCCGCCGATCCGCTCGCTGTCGTCCCGGTAGACCTGTTCGTAGTCGTCCGCTGCCGGATCGTACCGATAGAGGCGACCTCTCGGGATGTCACACCAGTAGACGTGCTCGTCGTCGGGATGGTACAGCGGCCCCTCGCCGGTCTCACATTCGATGTCGACGACCTGTTCGGGCGTGCTCATACCGGACCAACGGCCGTCGGGACCGAAAAACCGAGGGGTCAATGACCCGGGATTTACGGGTTCTACCGAGCGCGTCGCTTCCCGGTGGTCTTCAGTACCGCACTCACGAGTCGCTACGCTTCCCGTTCGTTAGGCCCGAGGAACCTCCCCACGGTCGGTTCCTCGCTAGTCGTCGAGACGCCCGCTCGACAGCGTCCCGGTCGTCATCAGTTCGTTCAGCTCTTCTAAGTTCGTCTCGTCGGGTTGCTTGATGTCGACGAGCGAGCCCCGGAAGAGGACGCCGATCCGGTCGGCGTGATTCAGCACCGACTCGATGTTGTGGCTGACGATGATGATCGTGATCCCCTGGTTGGCCAGTTTGTCGATGGTGTCTTGGACGAGCCGGGTCGCGTCGACCGACAGCGCGCTCGTGGGCTCGTCGAGGACGATGACGTCCGGATCGAACGCGAGTGCCCGGCCGATGGCGACGAGCTGTCGCTGCCCGCCCGAGAGGAACTCCACCTCCGTCTTGATGTCCACGTCGCGGCCGAGCTGATCCATCATGATCTGTTCGGCCCGCTCGTAGGTCTCGTCCCAGTCGATGATCCGGAACGGACCGAACCCGTTCCGCGGGAACTGGCCCATGAAGATGTTCGTCGCGATGTCGAGGTCGTCCATCAGCGCGAGGTCCTGATAGACCGTCTCGATACCCTTGTTGCGGGCCTCCGAAGGGTTACTGAAGTTGACCGGCTCGCCGTCTTTGTATATCTGCCCCTTCGTGGGTGCGTGGACGCCGCTGAGCATGTTCATCAGCGTCGACTTGCCGGCACCGTTGTCGCCGACGAGCGCGAACACCTCCGAAGACTGGATGTCGAGTGAGACGTCCTCGACGGCGACGATACGGCCGAACTGCTTGGTGAGGTTCTCCGCGCGCAGCTTCGGAGTTCCGGCCGTCCCGGTGTCGGTGCTCTCCGCGTGGTGCTGTTCCGTCGTCCCCTCGTCTTCGACGCTCATACCGCACCACTCGCGAGGATGCGAGCGCGGAGCTTGCTCTGCGTGCTGTACAGCAGGATCGCGGCCAACAGGACGATGCCGTTTATCATCTGGATCTGTGTCGCGCCGACGACCGGACTGTTGTTCAGCGCCGACTGGATGACCTGGATGAGGATGACGCCACCGAGCGCGCCGGTGATCTTCCCTCGACCGCCGAAGAGACTGATACCGCCGATGACTGCGCCGGCGAACGCCTGGAACACGAGTCCTTCGCCGATCAACGGCGGGACGACGCCGACGAACCCGGTCAGCATCAGGCCGGCGATCGCCGACAGCACGCCGCTGATGGTGTAGATGAGGATGATGAGCCGCTCGGTGTCGATCCCCACTTCGCGGGCGGAGTGTTCGGAACTCCCCAGCGCGTAGACCGCCTGGCCGAAGGAGGTGTACCGCAACACCAGGCCGGCGATCAGGAACGCGACCAGCATCACCGCGATCGCGAACTCGGGCGTCGCACCGACCTGCGTGTACAGGGCCGGCAGGCCCGTGACTGGCTGGGTCTGCATCGCCGTCTTCGCGCCCTCGAAGATGATGAGGAACGCCAGCG
This sequence comes from Haloarcula halophila, assembly GCF_029278565.1. NCBI lineage: Archaea > Methanobacteriati > Methanobacteriota > Halobacteria > Halobacteriales > Haloarculaceae > Haloarcula > Haloarcula halophila. Next base: position 267,303 of record NZ_CP119560.1, read on the forward strand.
TCTGCAGGAACGGGTTCAGTCCCACTTTCGCGATCATCACGCCGTTGACCAGGCCGATGAGCGACCCGACCAGCAGGATGACGCCGAAGCCGATCCACGGGCTGGTCGTCACCGACCAGCAACTCGGGCAGGTCCCGAGGAGCATCCCGGTGAACATCGCCGAGAAGCCGGCGATCGACCCGATCGAGAGGTCGAAGTGTCCCGACAGGAGACAGAGGCTCTCGGCCAGGACGAGCAACCCGATCGGGACTGCTCCCCACAGGATCAACTGGGTCGACCTGAACGTCTGGGGCACGAACACCAGTACCCCGAGCAGGACGATGGCCAGTATCGGCCAGATCATGTTGTCTAACAGTGTCAGCATCACGTCGTCCCGGTCCCCGAAGGTCCGGCCGATGAATCCTTGTTCCGTTGCCATCTGTAGCGTTAGCCCCAGACGTTACCCCAGAGGAACGGCTGGTCGAAGTTCTCCTCCGTGATGACGATGCTGTTGGTCCGGAACCACGGATGGTCGTTCTGTTCGCGCATGACTCCGGGCTCCCAGATCGGTTCCGACCACATCTCGACGCCCTTGTGCTGGCCGGACTCGATGGTCAACTGGTCTGCGGTGACCTCCGATCCCACCTCCGGGATGACGCTTTCGTCCATCCCGCTCTCGACGTACTCCCGCATGTAGTACATCGCGATGGGGTTGTAGAAGTAGTTGGGCTGGTCGACTGCCGCGTCGATCATCCCCTCACCGACCAGTGGGTTCACCTCGGGACTGCCGTCCATCTGGGTCAGGCAGACGTGGCCGTCCTCCCCTCGCGGGACCAGCATATCGAGGTTGCGCAACGCCCCCACGACACCGAGGCCCATCGAGAGGTTCCCCGAGTAGATCCCGTCGACACGACCGTTCGCCTGGATGTACTCCTGGACGGTCGACTGGGCGACGTCGCGGGCGAACTCCCCGTTGAGCGTCTGGGCGACTTCGACGTTGTCCTGCTCTGCGATCACGTCGAGGAACCCCTGCGAACGCTGATTGGCCGACTGGTTCCCCTGGGGGCCACGGATGTTCAGCACGCGGTAGGAGTCCTTGTCGGGGTACTGCTCGTCCAGCGCCGTCACCATCTCCTCGCCCGAACTCGCGCCGCCGTCGTAGTTGCTGAAGCCGACGTACAGCGGGATCTCCGAGCTGGAGGTGTCGGCGTTCGTCGCGAACACCGGCGTGCCACCCTGGATCGCCTGGTTGATGGCCCCTTCTGCAGCGCCGGTCTGCCAGACGCCGACGAGGATCGCGTCGTGGTCGCTGTTGGCGAACTCGCGGATGTCCGAGACCTGCTTCTGTGCGCTCTGTTGGTTCGGCCGGACGTCGAGTTCGATACCCTGGTCCTCCGCGTAGAACTCCGCGGCCTCGATGTAGGCCGTGATCCAGGAGCCACCACGGACGTACGCGGACATCCCGATCTTGTCGAGGGAGTTGCCGCCACCGCCACTGCCGCCGTCCCCAGTGGACCCGCCGTCGCCGCTCCCCCCGTCACCGCTTCCACCGTCGCCGCTTCCACCGTCGCCGCCGCCGTTGCCACCACACCCCGCAAGTGAGATGGTTGTTATTGCTGCGCCGGTCGCTTTCAGGAACTTTCGCCTGTCACTACCTCGCATGTTATACTGATTTATCTCGGTACTACATAAAGATTGTCGATGATAGAGGATGCAAAACCGGCCGTTACGCAGGCGATTGCGTCCGTCTGTCCGGCCTCAGTCTGTGCGGGCGTGGATTCTTTGCGAACAGTTGTGTTTGAAAATATAGTACCATACCGAATCCGACAGTAGCGAGGTCTTCGGGATAGAACCCCAGTACTGCGGGTCTATGGTAACTGAAGGACGATGAGAGATAGCATACCATGTTTGTTCGGTGTGTGTTTTTGGTAGAGCGATGAACGGATCGACAAGGCGAGCGGACCGATACTCCCAGCCGAGCAATAGGTTCATGCAACCGGCTACCGAACGTGGCGCTGTGAATCTCTATATCGACACGGCGTCGCCGGAACAGATCCGGGCCGCTGACCGACTCTGTTCGATAGACGGCGTGACGACGAACCCCTCGATCGTCGCCGGGACGGACCGCCGATACCGGGAGGTCGTCGAGACCGCAGCCGGGATCACCGACGGACCGGTGTTCGCGCAGGTGCTCGCCGAGGACGCGGACGGGATGGTTCGCGAGGCGCGTGGCTACCAGGACTGGGCGGACCACGTCGTCGCGAAGATTCCGGCAACACGGCCGGGGTTCGAGGCGCTGGGACGGCTCCGTGCCGATGGGATCCCGGCGGGGACGACCGTGGTCTTCACCGTCGAGCAGGCGGTGCTGGCCGGAAAAAACGACGCGACCTTCGTCGCTCCGTACGTCGGGCGCATCGACGATTCGGGTGCCGACGGACTCGCGACGACCCGCCGCATCCAGTCGATCTTCGACACACAGGGGTTCGAGACGGAGGTGCTCGCGGCGAGTATCCGAAACACCACGCAGGCGACCGCTCTCTACGAGGCCGGGGTCGACGCGATCACACTGTCGCCGTCTGTCCTCGACGACCACGTCGGCGCCCCGGAGACCGACGAGAGCGTCGCTGGCTTCGCAGCCGACTGGGGCGACCGTGACCCCCCGCTGTCGGAGTGAGCGCCGGAACCCGGACGAATCACTAAATACTGGTGGGTTCAATCGGACCTCATGACGACGGAACCGACAGTCCTGGTCGCCGGCGACACGCTCGTGGATTTCGTCCCGCGTCACCCTGGTCCACCGGGCGACGCCGGCGGATACGAACCGTCTTTCGGGGGGTCTGGTGGGAACGCCGCGATGGCGTTGGACCGACTCGGCGTCCCACCGCTGTGCTGGACGGGGCTAGCCGCCGACGGCCTCGGGGAGTTCCTCCGGGCGCACTTCGAAGCCTCCGACATCCCTTCCGACCTGCTCGTGACAGACGAGACAGCGCGGACGACGGTCGCACTGGTCAATCACGACGCGCAACGGGGGCCGTCGTACGTCTTCTACCGGGAGCGGGGAGCCGACACCAGACTGCAACAGGGAACCGTCTCGGACGACACCCTCGACTCGGTGTCGTGGGTCCACACGACCGGCGTGACGATGAGTGTCGAGCCGAGCCGATCGGCGACGCTCGAACTCCAGTCGCGGGCCAGCGACCGCTGTACCGTGTCGCTGGACCCCAACTGGCGGCCCGATATGTGGCACAGCAGCCACGAGTTCCGTGCCGTCGTCCGCGGCGCGCTACCGGATGTCGACGTCGTCACAGCGACGCCGGAGGAGCTATCGGTGGCGGGGTTCGAGGCCGAGGAGCCCGGGGAACTGGCGCGTGCCGTCGCCGACGAGGGACCACACACTGTGGTCCTGACCCTCGGAGACGCGGGCGCGTTCTGTTACGGTACCGACGACAGCCCAGTGACCGGGCAGGTACACCACGGAGGATACGACGTCGATCCCGTCGACGCCACCGGGGCCGGTGACGCGTTCCTCGCAGCGTTCATCGCCGCACTGACACACGGTGTCCGGGACCCGAACCGTGCGCTGGCGCTCGCGAACGCCGCCGGCGCTGTCACGACGACACAGGCCGGTGCCGTAACGGCGCTGACTGGACCCGACGCGCTCCGAGAGTTCCACGACGACATCCCCTGGCTGTCGTAGTGCCTACCCGGACGGCTGTTCCGCTCTAGTGAACAGAGCTTTGTGGGTGGCGGTTCCCCATCACTGTATGGGAGAGGAAAACACGATCACCGCAACCAAAACGTCGCTGCGGATCATCGAGTCGCTGAAACGGTTGGACGGAGCCGGTGTGACGGCGGTTGCCGACGACCTCGACATCGCGAAGAGTACGATCCACAACCATCTCCAAACGCTGGAGGGCGAAGGGTACGTCACGAACGAAGGCAGTGTCTACCGCGTCGGACTGCGGTTTCTCGAACTGGGAGAGTACAAGCGCAACCGAATGGACATTTACGAGAAGGCCCGCCCGGAGGTCGCGGCCCTAGCCGAAAAGACGGGCGAGATGGCCAACGCCGCGGTCGAGGAACACGGCGAGGGCGTCTACATCACCCGTGCCGAGGGTACCCAGGCTGTCGCAGTCGATACGTACGCGGGCAAACGGGTGAAGCTTCACTGTACGGCACTCGGGAAGACGATCCTCGCGGAGTTACCCGAGGAACGCGTCGACGAGATCGTCGACATCCACGGTCTCCCGGCCCGCACGGAACACACCATCACGGACCGGGCGGAGCTGAAATCGGAGCTCGCCGAGATCCGGGAGCGGGGGTACGCATACGATCGCGAGGAGCGGCTCTCGGGGCTGCGCTGTGTCGCCGCCCCGATCGTGCCGGAGGGCGGGGAGTTCGTGGGGGCACTCAGCGTCTCCGGGCCGACGACACGTATCGAGGGTGACCGCTTCCACGAGGAGATCCCCGAACTGCTCCGGTCGGCCGCAAACGTCATCGAAATCAACCTCGTGTACTCGTGATCGCTCGGACGAATGTTCGGTCGAAGTGCTATGCTGTTCCGCTCTACTGAACGCCGGCGTTGATACAGCGTACCGACCGTCTCACCGACCCGTATAACAAAGGTACGCATGTTACGTTAGCGTCCGCTACCGTTCTTTTCTGGCGGTAGCACGTTCACTTCTGCGGAACAAGTGGGGTTCGATCCTCCCACCTACTCCCGCTTGACGTATAGCACCGGTACGGGAGCGTTCAGGAGGGTCTGCTGGGCGTGGTCACCGAACACCGCCTTCCCAGTCGGCGACCGCTTGGTCCCCCCGACGACGGCCACGTCCGCGTCGGTCTGTTCGATCTTTCGCACGATCTGGTCCGCTGGGTTCCCGCCGGAGACGCCCCCGATATTGTAGTCGATACCCAGCGACTCCAGCCGGTCGGCCGGCTCCCGGACGCTCTCGTGGCGCTGTGCGACCTCGTCGGCCGTGAGCCCGCTGGTCGTCGTGTCGATGTCCATCTGTTCCATCATCGTCTCGTAGTCGTCCCGCGGAAAGACATACAGAAGGGAGACGGTCGCGTCCGAGGGTTCCGCGAGGTCGATGGTAGCGTCCACGAGGGTGTCCAGGCTGTCACGGTCGTCCGGCCCGATTGCCAGCAGTATCCGGTCGTGTGCCATACGAGAGGTTTCGTGTGACGGCCAATTAGGTGTTTGGGGTCTTCACCGGCGGCAGCCGGTACCGATAGCAGTCTCACGGCCGGGAGCGGGAAGCCAACTCTCCCGTCTCGACACGTTCGATAGTGGCCCCGGTCACACTCCGTGGACCCGTTCGAACGTCCGGTGAGCCAGATACGAATAGTCCCGTGCCGAGAGGAACGGCGCTTCCTCGACCCACGACAGACAGGCCTCGTACTCGGCCCAGTCGTCCATCCACGGGTAGTCAGACCCGAGCAGCAGACGGTCGGGGCCGAACCAGTCCGCGAGCTTGCGAACGTAGCCCCACAGATCTTCGTAGGGCCAGTTCTCCTCGCTTGAGCGGGGGAGCGAGCTTACTTTGACCGCGACGTTGTCGTGGTCGGCCACCGCCTCGAAACCCGTCCAGGGCGCGGCATCCGGGGCCGTCGTCTCGTCGGGAAACGCCATGTGATCGACGACCAGTTGCACCTCCGGGTGCCGTTCCGCGAGGGTTGCGACCATCGAGAGCTGTTCGGCCTTCGGGAAGACGAACACGGTCGTCCCCAGCCGGGCGGCCTCGTCCCAGACCGGTGCCAGTTCGTCGTCGAGAATCCAGTCGGCGGTCCGGTTCAGTTCCGTCGAGTGCTCCTCGTAGTCGAGACACGCGTGCATCCGGACGCCCAGCATCCGGTCGTGGCCGACGACACGGCGCAGCGCCGCCCGCACCTCGTCGGGGTCGCCGTAGAAGTCCATCAGGCCGACCCCCCACAGACGGTCCGGGTACGCCTCGATTGACCGCATCGTGTACTCGTTGGCCCGGACGCCGCGGCCGTACATCGGCGTCGTCACCGTCACTGCCTCCTCGACGCCGGCAGCGTCCATGTCCTCGATCAGATCGTGGGCGGTGTAAGGCCCCTCCCAGCCCGGCGGGAGGACCCTCTCGGACCAGGGCAGTTCCGCGGTGTCCGGTCCCCAGGTGTGGGTGTGGGTGTCGACGAGACGCATGGTCACTCCAGGTTGCCGCCCCCGCTGACACGGACGATGTCGCCGACGACGTAGTCAGCGCGGTCGCTCGCGAGCCACAGCACCGCGTCGGCGAGGTCCTCGGGCTGTCCGAGCCGGCCCAGCGGCCGTTGCTCGCCCCGGGCTCGCAGTATCTCGTCGGCCGTCCGGTCGGGGTGGTCCGTCGCCTCCTGTTCGGCCTCGTGGCGGAGCTGTGCCGTCTCGGTCACGTCGGTCGAGACGGCGTTCATCCGGATACCGTGTTCGGCCAGTTCCTGAGCCATCCGCCACGTGAGGCCGTTGATACTGGTCTTCGAGATGCCGTACAGCCCGAACGGACCCGTCCGGCGGTCGCCGGCCTGGCTCGTGTGGTTGACGATACAGCCCTCGATGTCCTCGTCGATCATGTGCCGGGCGACCCGCTTTGCGGCGTAGTACTGTGCGCGGACGTTGACGGCCATCGTGTGGTTCCACTGTTCGAGGTCCGAATCGACCAGCGACTCCTCCTCCGGCCAGACGGCCGCGTTGTTGACGAGCAGGTCGACCTGGCCGAACTCGTCGATGGTCCGGTCGACGAGCGTATCGATGTCGTCGGTCGACCCGACATCCGCTGAGATACCGACGACGCGACCCGAGCCCCGGTCGCCGAGTTCCTCGGCGGTCGACTCCACAGCCGACTCCGTCCGGGAGTTGACGACGACGTTGGCGTCGGCGTCGGCCAGTCCAGCGGCGATTCCCCGACCGATTCCCTTCGTGGAACCGGTAACAATTGCGGTCTCACCGCTGAAGTCGTAGCTGGTGTGTCCGACCATGCAGGGTGGATACTCGCCACGGCGAAATGAAACCACCGGTGGAAGGCCCCATGTTTATCTCCCCCGGTGTCACAAGGATAGAGTATGGCGCCAGAGATAACTAGCATCGAGTCCGTCGAGTTCGCCTATCCGATCGAGGACGTCGGGACAGACCAACACGGGTTCAACCTGGTGTACGAACCGGGTTCGGTCACCGAGCGGAAACTGTTCGGCCTGAAGATCCACACTGACGAGGGGATCACCGGGGAGTACGTCGGCGGCAACTCTCCCGGTGCAGCCCAGATCAACACCTTCGCCGACTACCTCGTCGGGAAGAACCCGCTGGACCGGGAGCGACACTGGAGCGAGGTGAAACGGGCGCTCCGGAAGTACGACCGGATGGGGATCGGCCCCATCGACATCGCCCTGTGGGACTACGCCGGCAAGAAGTACGACGCCCCCATCCACGAACTGCTCGGGACCTACCGGACGCGGTTCCCCGCCTACGCCTCGACCTATCACGGGGACGAGAACGGCGGGCTGGACACGCCGGAGGCCTTCGCCGACTTCGCCGAGGAGTGTCACTCGATGGGGTACGGCGGTTTCAAGATCCACGGCTGGGGCGGCAGCGAGGGGTCCCGCGACCTCGACCGCGAGGTCGACGCGGTCCACGCCGTCGGCGAGCGCGTCGGCGACGAGATGGACCTGATGCACGATCCCGCCTGCGAACTAGAGACCTACGCCGACGCCCTGAAACTCGGTCGCGCGCTCGACGAGGAGGGCTTTTTCTGGTACGAGGACCCCTACCGCGACGGCGGGGTCTCCCAGCATGCCCACCGGAAACTCCGACAGACCCTCGACACTCCCATCCTCCAGACCGAGCACGTCCGGGGCCTGGAGCCGGCAACCGACTTCGCCGCCAACGAGTCGACCGACTTCCTGCGGGCAGATCCCGAGTACGACGGCGGGATCACCGGCGCGATGAAGCGGGCGAAGGTGGCCGAAGGGTTCGGGATGGACGTGGAGTTCCACGCGCCGGGACCGGCCCAGCGACACTGTATCGCGGCGATCCGCAACACGAACTACTACGAACTCGCCCTGGTCCACCCCGACTGTCCGAACACCCAGCCGCCGGTGTACGAGGGCGGCTACTCGGACATGCTCGATACGGTCGACGACGACGGCATGGTCGAGGTCCCCGAGGGGCCGGGCCTGGGCGTCGACTACGACTGGGACTACATCGAGGCAAACGCCACCGGCAGCGTCCACACCTACGAGTGATATGACCTACAGAGCTGGCATCATCGGGACTGGCGGGATCGCCGGGATGGGTATCCTCGGGATGCACGACGAGGAAGACATCGGCCAGAAGAAGGTCAAGGCCAGCCACGCCGGAGGGTACGACGCGACCGAGGGCGTCGAACTGGTTGCCGTCGCCGACGTCGACGAGGAGAAACTCGACCGGTTCGGTGAGGCCTGGGAGATTCCATCCGACAGGCGGTACGTCGGCCACGAGTCGATGCTCGCGGCGGAGGACCTCGATATGGTCTCGGTCTGTACGCCGTCGTATCTCCACGCGGACCACGTCATCGACGCCGCCGAATCGGCGGCCGATCCCGGGCTGATCTGGTGTGAGAAGCCCATCGCTTCCTCGGTCAGCGACGCCGAGGAGATGGTCGCCGTCTGCGAGGAGACGGAGACGGAACTGCTGATCAACCACTCGTTCCGGTTCACGACGAAACTCCAGCAGCTCAGGGAGCTCATTCAGAACGAGAATCTCCTGGGCGAGGTCCACTCCGTCGCTACACAGTTCCGGATGGAACTGTTGCGCAACTCCACACACCTGCTTGACACGCTGGTGTATCTGCTAGACGCCCGTGCGGAGCGCGTCTCCGGCTACATCACCGGCGAGAACGAGGCAGTCGATTCGCTGAAAGCGGGGGAGCGTGTCGACGACGCCGGCGGCGGCGGGTTCGTCGTGATGGACGACGGGAGCTTCGTCACGATCGACTGCACGATCCCTCGGGAGGCGTCCTCGATGACGCTCCAGTTCGTCGGCAGCGAGGGCAAACTCTACCTCAACAACGACGACGGGGAGTGGCGGTACTGGCGGCTCGACGACGGCACCCACGTCGAGGCCGACCTGCCGGGAATCGAGAGTGCCTGGACGTGGGACGAGGACTACCGCGACGCCTTCGCCAACGCCGCTGGCGACGCCGTGGCTGTCCTGGACGGGGCCATCGAGAACCCCTCGACGGGTGAGGAGGCGACCCGATCGCTGGAGATCATCGCCGGCTTCTACATCTCTCACTACACCGGCGGACAGGTGTCGGTCCCGCTGGACCGCCCGCTTCGGGACGTGAATATCACCTCCTGGTAACTCAGGCCCACGAGAGCGGGCGGAAGTGTTTTTTCGGCTCGGCGCTCAACGTCGGTATGCCTCCCGACGCCGACCGCGTCGTGCTCGCCTACACCGGAGACGACGCCGTCGCCGAGGAACTACGCGAGACTGTCTACGTGCAGTACCTCCGCCGATCGAAGGCCGGTCCGGTGGCGGTCGGCGACGAGTGGACCGAGGTCGTGCCGGACGGCTGTGGCGAGACGACGGCAGTCACGCTCCGGGTGCGCGCAGTCGAGGGCGGCCACCGGATCGGCCCGGAGACGGCGTTCGACTACGAGCGGAGCGACGGCTGACCGGGATCAGACAGTCGTCACGTCGTTCGTGAGGCCACCGATGTTTTCGATGTCGATGTGGATCTCGTCGGCCGGTGTCAGCGTGAACCCTTCCTCCGGAACGAGCGAGGTCCCCGTCAGGAGGACTGCCGACTCGGGGACGGTGTTGTGCCGACGGAGGTACGAGACCAACTCCTCGCAGGTCCGGACCATCTCCCCGGTCGAGGTCTCCCCCTCGTAGACCGTCTCGCCGTCGCGTTCGACGGTCATCGTCATCGTGAGATCGTGAGGGTCCCCGACGGCATCGGGTGTCGCGACACACGGGCCGAGCGAACAGCAGCGGTCGTACACTTTCGCCTGCGGGAGATAGAGCGGGTTCTGGCCCTCGATAGAGCGGCTGCTCACGTCGTTGCCGACGGTGTAGCCGACGATATCGCCCTCGTAGAGGACGATCCCCAGTTCGGGTTCGGGGACGTTCCATTCGGAGTCCCCACGGACACCGACGGCGTCGCCCGGACCGACCACTCGGTCCCAGGTCGCCTTGAAGAACACCTCCGGACGCTCGGCGCCGTAGACATCGAGATACATCTCCGGCATCCCGCTCTCCGCTTCGCGGGCCTGCTCGCTGATCTCGTAAGTGACCCCCGCCGCCCACACCTCGTCGACGAGAGTCGGGACACCGACGGCCGTCTCCTCCGGAACAGCGATCGTCTCGGTCGCGTCGATGAGGTCGCTGGCCACCTCGTCGACGGTCCGATCGCTCACGTTCGCGACGTACGCGAGGTCTTCGAACGCTGTCACGTTCGGCCGGACGGCAGTCAGGTCGTAGGCGTCGGCGCCCGCCCTGGCAACGAGGCGGGGACCGCCGGCTCCGACTGTCCGATAATATCGCATACGTTTGACTGTGGTGGGCATCGACTTGTCGGTTCCGATGCTCGTCCCAAAGCTTCTCGTAAGTCGACCGCGTCAGTGCGGTTGATGACGGAAACTTACCACAACTACGTGGACGGCGAATGGGTCGCCGCTGACACCGGGGAGACCTTCACGGTCCACAACCCTGCAGACCGATCGGACATCGTCGGCGAGTTCCAGCAGTCGGGGACAGCGGACGCCGAGGCGGCCGTCGAAGCCGCTGCCGGGGCGAGCACAGCGTGGGCCGACACGCCTGGCCCGGAGCGGGGGCGCGTTCTGCGCGCGACCGGGCAGAACCTCGCGGACCGCAAGGACGAACTCACCGAGACACTCGTCCGCGAGGAGGGGAAGGCCCGGCCCGAGGCGGCCGGCGAGGTCCAGCGCGCCATCGACATCTTCGCGTACTACGGCGCGAAAGCCAGCGACCTCGGGGGCACGGTGAAAGCCTCCAGCAGCGAGAACACGCGGCTGTACACGGTGAACGAACCACTGGGTGTCGCGGGTCTCATCACCCCGTGGAACTACCCGGTTGCCATCCCGGCTTGGAAGATCGCGCCGGCCCTGGCGACGGGGAACACGATCGTGTTCAAGCCGGCCTCGCAAGCCCCCAACGTCTCGCGGAAGCTCGTCGAGTGTCTGGACGAAGCCGGGCTCCCCGACGGTGTTCTCAACTACGTCACCGGCCCCGGCAGCGAGGTCGGCAAAACCTTCTCGACACACGAGGCCGTCGACGCTGTCTCGTTCACGGGGAGTTCGGCGGTCGGCGACACCGTCGGCGACCAGGCACAGGAGACCGGCAAGCGGATCCAACTGGAGATGGGCGGCAAGAACCCCGCCGTCGTGATGCCCAGCGCCGACGTGGACGAGGCCGTCGACATCGCCGCCAGCGGGGCCTTCGGCGTCACCGGACAGGCCTGTACGGCCACCTCGCGGGCGATTGTCCACGAGGATATCTACGACGAGTTCGTCGAGGGCGTCGTCGCCGCGGCCGAGGCCATCGAAGTCGGTCCGGGACTGGACGGGGCCGAGATGGGGCCGCAGGTCAGCGAGAGCGAACTCGACAGCACGCTGGAGTACGTCGACATCGGCGTCGACGAGGGAGCGACCCTGGAAACCGGCGGCGGTGAGGTCGACGCCGGCGACGGCTTCTTCGTCGAACCGGCCGTGTTCTCCGATGTCGAGCCAGACATGCGGATCGCACAGGAGGAAATCTTCGGGCCGGTGCTTGCCGTCATCCCGGTCGGAAGCTACGAGGAGGCCGTCGAGGTCGCTAACGGCGTTCGCTACGGCCTTTCGGCCAGTATCGTCACGCAGGACCTCTCTGAAGCCAACCAGTTCGTCGGGGATTCCGAATCCGGCGTCGTGAAAGTCAACGAGAAGACGACCGGACTGGAGTTACACGTCCCCTTCGGCGGGATGAAAGACTCCTCCAGCGAGACCTACCGCGAACAGGGCGACGCCGGACTCGACTTCTACACCATCTCGAAGACGGTGTACATGAACTACTGACGGGGCGCCTCCGAGGAGCGGTCCCGTCGAGGGAATCGGGACAGGTCGATTTCCGACTCGACCTGGAACATCAAGACGGAGATCCCGATGACACCACGATAGAGCGGAACCCCTTCGAACGAGTGGGTCGAACGAACCAGTATTCGAGGACGCCTTCGGATAAATAGAGGTGGATGTGAAGATATCGTCCGAAATATCCAGATGACATCTCGTAAATGGGTGGATAGATTCATTCACTCCGTGTTTGTGTCGGACTATGGCACTACTGGAACTATATTAGGATGATTGTACCTAGAATCACGGATACTACTTCTAATATGCCCATCTATCTGTCTAAAACCTCAGCGGTAGGGAATGGGTTACCGGTCCGAGGTGGGTCCGTCGCCCTCCGAGCGCATCCGTGGGTGGCTGAGATCGAGCGATTCCGCGACCTCGTTTGCCGACCGTCTGATCCCGTCCGCGTCTGCGCTCTTTACCTCACCGTCCTCCATGAGTACCTCGCCGTCGACCATCGTGAACTCGACATCGTCGCCCCGGGCAGCGAAGACGATGTACGACAGCACGTCGTAAAGCGGGGTCGCACGGGTTCCGTCGGCCGACAGACCGACGATATCGGCCCGCCAGCCGGGTTTCAGTTCGCCGAGGCGATCGAACCCGGCGGCTTTCGCCCCGTTTACCGTCGCCATCTCGAAGATGGTTTGGACCGGCGTCACCGTCGGATCGAGTCGATCGACCTTCTGGAGGGTGCTCGCCTGTTTCATCTCGGTGAACGGATCGAGCGTGTTGTTACAGGGCGGGCCGTCGTTGCCAAGCGCGACGTTGATCCCGCGGTCGAGATAGTCGACGATCGGGGCGATGCCACTCGCGAGCTTCATGTTCGAGGTCGGGCAGTGCGTGACGTTGGTCCCGGTCTCGGCCAGCAGTTCCCGTTCGGACTCGTCGGTCCAGACACAGTGTGCGAGGACGACATCCTCGCCGGTGAGTCCGACCTCGTCGAGCCAGTGGATGTTCCGCTTCCCGGTGTCATCTTCGATGGTCTCGATCTCGTCGCGGGTCTCGCTGGCGTGGGTGTGGATGCGGACGCCGTCGTGTTCGTCCGCGAGTTCGCGTGCTCCCCTGAGACACGCTTCTGAACAGGACACGGCGAACCGTGGCGTCACGGCGTAGCGGATACGGTCGTCGAAACTTCGGTGGTAGTCCTCGATCAGCGTCTCCGTCCGGTCGAGACCGACCTGCGTCTCTTCGAGGAGCCCATCGGGCGCGTGCTGGTCCATCAGTACCTTCCCCAGCAGTCCCCGAATTCCCATGTCGCCGGCTGCCTGGAACGCACGGTGGGCGTGGTTGACCGAGAGGTGATCGACGACCGTCGTCGTCCCCGTCTCGATGAGTTCGAGATAGCCCAACCTGGCCGCGACTTCCATCTCGTCGGCCGTCAGCGACGCTTCCATCGGCAGGACGGCGTCGAACAACCAATCGAGTAGCTCCTGGTCGTCCGAGAGACCCCGTCCGAGGCTCTGGACGGAGTGGATATGGCTCCCCACCAACCCCGGCATGACGACGCCGTATCGCTTCGTCCTGTGGTCGGGATACTGATCGGCGAGCGAGGCCCGATCACCGACAGCAACGATCTCGGCCCCCTCGACGACGACAGCCCCGTCCTCGATGACCGTCGTCGAATCCTGCAGGACGGTTCCTGATAGCAACATCCACTCGGAGTAGTATCGACACCGGAAAAAAGGCAGGGGGAGGACCGTTGCCCGAACCGTCCGTCGGGAGCGCTCCGGGCCGCCGACCTTCGTAACACCCGTTGTCCGTTTTAGATATGGCTGGGACTCTCGACTATCGTCGGCTCTCCGGACGCCGGCACGAGACAGCCCCGTACCTATTCCCGGCCCGGAGATGAAACGCCACACACATGAGCAGCGAACCGACCGGAACCAACATCGAGGGGACGGCACCGGACGCAGAGCACGTCGTCGAGACCGACGAGGCGACGATCACGGACGACGCCGAACTCGAACGGACGATCGGGCTCTCAGGTGGGCTGGCTATCGGGATCGGGACGATGATCGGCGCCGGGATCTTCGTCTTTCCCGGGCTGGCCGGCGCGGAGGTCGGGGCGGCCGCCGCGGCGTCGTTCGGGGTCGGCGGCGTCATCGCACTCCTGGTCGCACTGCCGACCTCCGAGTTGGCGACGGCGATGCCGAAAAGCGGTGGGGGGTACTACTTCATCTCCCGCGGGCTGGGGACGCTTGCCGGAACTGTCATCGGACTCTCGCTGTGGCTCGGGTTGGTGTTCGCGACGGCGTTCTACTTAGTCGGCCTGGGCTTTTACGCGCTGGACGGCCTCGCCCTGGTCGGGATTACCGTCGGTTCGAGTCCGGAAACCATCGTCTCCGGGATCGCAGTCGTCGCCGGGATCGGGTTTACGGTGTTGAACGTCACTGGGACGGAGAACGCGGCGAAACTCCAGAACGGGATCGTGGCGTTGCTGTTGTCGATGCTCCTCGCGTTTCTCGCTTTCGGGATGGCCGACGCACTCGGGTTCGTCGACGCCGGTACCCCGCCCGGGGAAGCCAGAGACGTCTGGGCCATCGGACCGATCATGTCCGTGGCCGCGCTGGTCTTCACGTCGTATCTGGGCTTTGCCCAGGTCGCGACCGTCGCGGGCGAGATGAAGTCGCCGGGACGGAACCTCCCGCTGGCGATGATCGGCTCGGTGGTGATCGTCACGGCGATGTACGTGTTGACGATCTTCGTGGCGACGAGCGTCTTCACCCAGGACGCGCTGGCAGCGGCTGGGGAGACCGCGATGGTCGAAATCGGCCGCGCGTTACTCGGTACTCCCGGTGCGCTCGTGATCATCGTCGGCGGCCTGTTAGCGACGATGTCGTCGGCCAACGCCTCGATTCTCAGCACCTCACGGGCCATCTATGGGGTCTCGAAGGACGCACTCCTCCCGCGGTGGGCCAGTCGGATCAACCTCAAATACGGAACGCCACACGTCGCGCTCGGGATGGCCGGCGGCCCCGTCATCGTCTTGGCGGCGACCCGACAGGTGCAGTTACTGGCCGAAGTCGCCTCGTTCCTCCACCTGATCATGTACGGGTTGATGTGTGTCGCGCTGGTGGCGATCCGTCGGGACGAACCGGACTGGTACGATCCGGACTTCACGGTCCCGGGTGGTCCGGTGATCCCAGTGATCGGCGCAGTGGCGAGTTTCGGTCTCATCGCGTTCATGGACCCGTTCTCGATCGTCGTCGGCATCGGCGTCATCGGTGCCACAGCCGGGTGGTACTTCTATTATGCCCGCGATATACGTCTCAAAGGAGCCCTATAATGACTCGCGTACTCGTCCCCGTCGAAGTCCTGGCCGGGAAGACGGTCTCACCGGGACTGATGCAGCTGCTGGGAACGGTTGACGTAACCGTCCTCGGCTACCACGTCCTGCCGGAACAGACGCCGCCGGATCAGGCTCGACTCCAGTACGAGGAGCGTGCGACCGCCGCCCTGGAAGATCTGGGCCAGGAGTTCCGGACTGCCGGCGGGGCAGCCGATCACCGGCTCGTGTTCACCCACGATCGAGAACAGACCGTCGACCGCATCGCCGACGAAGTCGGTGCGCGAGCGCTCGCCATCTCCGGAGTAACCGGCGACATCGACAGTTTGCTCGTCTCGTTGTCCGGTGACGTTGCGGTCGATCGGATCCTCGATTTCGTGATCGAGGTAATCGGTGACCGCGAGATCGGTGTCACGCTGTTGCTCGCCGGCCAACCCGAAGCCGGGTCGGACGGCCGGTTAGATACTGCCGCGTCCCAGCTCCGAGAAGCCGGAATCGACGTCGAAACGTCGGTGTCGACTGGCTCCCCGTTCGAGTCGCTGATGGATTCGGTCCCGAACCACGACGCTATCGTCATGGGCGAATCCGCGCCCTCGCTGCGGTCGCTCGTCTTCGGCGACGAATCCGAGCGCGTGGCTGCGGCGTCGGTCGGGCCGGTCCTGGTCGTCCGGAGCGACGAACCGTCCGACGACGAAGCGGTGTAGCGTCCCCCAGAGCGGAACTGACAACGAATCACTGTCTCACAGCCAAGCGTGTCAGGAACTCGGTTCCGGCTCACCAGAACCAGAACTGTCACGGTCGCGGATCGGGATCGGTCACGGGGAGCGTGGCACATCGAGGACAACCACACAGAACCCATATACGCCTGAGAGACGTTTGTTCGGTAATGGACGATTCGTCTTCGACACGGACACAGCCCCGTCTCCACACGGCACCACGAACCGACGTTTCGCAGAACCAAGGCAAGTTCCGGACCCACTTCAACTTCCCCGGCAGAGCGGTCCCCGACCACGACGACCACGGCTACGGGCCGCTGGCGACCGTCGTCGAGTCGTTCATGGACCCGGGGACGCTGATCCGGATGCACCAGCACCGCAACGAGGAGATCATCTCGTGGGTGCCCGACGGCGTGATGCGCCACGACGACCGCCAGGGCAACGAACTCGTGACCGATTCCGAGCACGTGATGGTGATGAACGCCGGCAGCGGTTTCTGGCACGCGGAAGAGACGCTCGCGGACGACCCACCGTTGCGGATGCTCCAGATCTTCGTCCGACCACACAGTCTCGATCTCGATCCGCATATCCAACACGAGCCGATCCCCGACTCGGTCGCCGGGGAATGGCGACACCTGTTCGGCCCCGAAGGGAGTGACGCGCCGCTTTTCGTCCGCAACGACGTCCACTTCTCCGACTGTCGCCTGGAGGCCGGTGCCACGACCACGCTCCCGTCCCGGTCGGGCTGGCACACCTATCTATACGTCTTCGAGGGGGCCGTCGAGATCGGCGAGGAGTCCGTCGGATACACCGAGAGTGCACTCGTGACCGACGACGGCGACGTAGCCGTCACCGCAACCGAGGACTCGATTATCGTCGCGTTTTCCATCGACCCCGACGCCCCGATCACGCGCCAGGGGACGATCGGCCGGTGAGGCAGGGCCGACGCTCGGTACCCCGCCTCTCGGCGGTCAGGACGAGTCACCGAGGACAGCCGGAACAGCTATCGAGCGACGGATACGTCCCGATGTGAACGGGAAAACCATGTAAAACTTCTACCAATATCTCTATTGATCATATCTGTATTTGTATCTGTACTGTTCTGAAGCATTCTGGCCTTTCGGACTCTCTATTCTCATAGGACGCGTTTATATACGGAATATCTGATGATAGATATCCCACTCATCTACGTACTATCGGGTATGCTGGTATGAATAGCTTGCTCACCGACAGGCAAAAATATAGGCCCTCGCCGGGAGAGTGGACAGTATGCGACATACACCAGGAACCTTCTCGATAGCCGCACGCGATCCCGAGACGGATACCTTCGGCGCCGCAGTCACGACCGGCACGGTCGCAGTCGGCGCGACCTGTCCGTACGTCAGCGCCAACGGGGCAGCAGTGACACAGGCGTTCACGAAGACGGAACACGGCCGGAACGCGATCGAACGGGCCGACGACGGCGAACGGATCGACGACGCGTGCGAGGCGCTACTGACGGCCGACGAGCACGCTGCTTTCCGGCAGGTCCACGGCGTCGGGTCCGACAGCGAGTTCGGTTTCACCGGCGAGCGCTGCAGCGGGTGGGCCGGACACCGCGTCGGGGAGCAGCACACGGTCGCGGGGAACCTCCTTGCCGGCCCCGGCGTCGTCGAGGCCGTCGAGGATGCGTACCTCGACGTGGACGGCGACATGGCCGAGCGTCTCGTCTCGGCACTCGAAGCCGGTGTGGCGGCCGGTGGCGACGACCGAGGGGAGATGAGCGCGGCGATCCTCGTCCACGCGCCCGAACCGGAGTTCTACCACAACCTCCGTGTCGACCTCTCGGAGACCCCTGTCGCGGATCTCCGGGCACTGCTCGGGGAGGCGAGAGAAGCGAAAGCCCGCATCAGAGCCGAGACGGACGAGTTGTTCGAGGAGTACCCGCCGGAACTGCTGGAGTTCGGCATCAAGTACTGAGAAGGAGAGACGCGAGCGATACGCGATCGGGAACCGCTCCGATCAGTCCAGTTCCGTCGGATCCGTTCGGTGTTTCGGAGCGATGAACGACTCGCGCTCGCTCATCTCTTCGGTCGAGAGGTGACAGGCGATGTGGTGGTCCGAACCGTTGACGGACTCCAACGGCGGCAGTTCGTCCTCGCAGATGTCGCCGATCTTCTTCGGACAACGGGTCTGGAACGGACAGCCCGAGGGTGGATCGATCGGGCTCGGGACGCTCCCGTCGAGAAGGATACGGTCGGTCTCACGGTCCGGGTTCGCGTGTGGGACCGCCGAGAGGAGACTCTCGGTGTAGGGGTGGAACGGCGGCGAGAAGACGTCCTCGATGCTGCCGAACTCCGCGATCTTCCCGAGATACATCACGGCCACGCGGTCACAGATGTGCCGGACGACACCGATGTTGTGGGAGATGAACAGATACGAGATGTTCTCTTCGGCCTGGATCTCGTTGAGGAGGTTGAGGATCTGTGCCTGGACGCTCACGTCCAGCGCGGACACCGGCTCGTCACAGACGATGAGCTTCGGCTGGACGGCGAGCGCGTGTGCGATCGCGACCCGCTGTTGCTGGCCGCCCGAGAACTCGTGTGGGTATTTGCCCGCGGCGTCGCCGGAGAGCCCGACTCGTTCGAGTAGCTCCCGAACGCGTTGGCGTTTCTCCTCGCCGGTCGCGATGTCGTGGCGCTCCATCGCGCGACCGATGATCCGCCCGACGGTCTTTCGCGGGTTCAACGAGCTGTGTGGGTCCTGGAAGATGATCTGCATCTCGCGGCGCAGGCTCCGGATCTCGCCGGAGCCGAGTTCGTGGACCGGCTGCCCCTCGAAGTAGACCTCGCCCGCGGTCGGTTCGAGCAACCGCAGGACCGTCCGCGCGACGGTAGACTTCCCACAGCCGGACTCGCCGACCAGACCGACGGTCTCCCCGGGATAGATGTCGAAGCTGATGTCGTCGACGGCCTTGACGTATCGTCGCTCGATCGTCGGGAGCCCGCCGCCGTCCCTCGACAGGCGAACGTTCCCGAGAATCCCTTCGCCGGCACTGAAGTGCTTTTTCAGGTTCCGCACGTCGAAGAGCGGTTCGCCGCTGCGGTCGATCTCGCTCCGGCCGCCGCCCGTCACCGAGGCCGTGCTCTCGGAGAGATCGAGGTCTTCGGCGTGGATACACGCCGCGCTCGAAGCGCCCTCGCCGACCGGGTCCAGCGACGGATCGTCGCCGCTCCGGCACGCCTCGGTCGCGTGAGGACACCGGGGAGCGAAGTTACAGCCGTTCGGGAGGTCCGCGAGGTCCGGCATCGAGCCGTCCAGCGTCGGGAGCTCGTCGTACTCGGTCTCGACTTCCGGGATGGAGTCGATCAGTGCACGAGTGTAGGGGTGTCGCGGCCGCTCGAAGAGGTCCCCGAGCTCCGCCGTCTCGACGAGGTTTCCGGCGTACATCACGCCGACGTCGTCGCAGGTCTGGGCGACGACACCGAGGTTGTGGGTGATCATCAGTACGGCCGTCCCCTCGCGCTCCTGCATCTCGTTGAGCAGGTCGAGGATCTTCGCCTGCGTCGTCACGTCGAGTGCGGTGGTGGGTTCGTCCGCGATGATGAGGTCCGGCTCACAGGAGAAACCGATGGCCACGAGGACGCGCTGGCGCATCCCCCCGGAGAACTCGTGTGGGTAGTCGTCGATGCGCTCGCTCGCGTCCGGGATGCCGACGTCGTCCATCGACTCGACGGCGAGTCGACGGGCTTCTGACTTCGAAACGTCCTGGTGGCGGCGGATCGTCTCGGTGATCTGCTCGCCGACAGTCATCACTGGATTCAGTGAAGACATCGGGTCCTGGGGGATCATCGCGATCCGGTTCCCACGGACATCACGCATCTCCCGGTCGGTCTTCTCCAGTAGGTCCTCGCCGTCGAAGACGACCTGTCCGCCGGTGATCTCCCCGGGTGAGTCGATGAGGCGCATGATCGAACGGGCCGTGACGGACTTCCCCGCACCGGACTCGCCGACGATACCCAGCGTCTCGCCGCGGTCGAGCGAGAACGAGACGTCGTTGGTCGCGACGACCGAGCCCGATTCCGTCCGGAACTCGGTGCGGAGATCCCGCACGTCCAGCAACGGCCCGTCGCCGTCCACCGGTCGCTCGTCGCTCATTCGATCGCCTCCACTTTGGGGTCGAGGACGTCGCGCAGGCCGTCACCGAGCATGTTGAACCCGACGACGGCGATGCCGATCGCCAGCGCGGGGAAGAGCAACATCCACGGCGCGGACTGCATGAAGCCCCGTCCGGTATCGATCATCAGCCCCCAGGACGGACGGGGGGGTTGTGCGCCCAGTCCGAGGAACGAGAGGCTCGCCTCCGCGAGGATCGCGAAGGAGACGTTCAGCGACCCCTGGACGAGTATCGGTGCCGTGCAGTTCGGGAGCACCTCGCTGAAGACGATCCGGGTGTTGTTCTCCCCGCGGGCGACCGCCGCCTCGACGTAGGCCTCGTTGCGCTCGGAGAGCGCCGCGCTGCGAGAGACCCGAGCGATGTAGGGCGTGTAGACGAACGCGAGCGCGATGATCACGTTCCGGAGTTCCGGCCCCAACACCACGAGCAGCGTCAAGGCCAGCAACACCGGCGGGAACGCCATCGCGGCGTCCATCACCCGCATCAGCACCTCGTCGAGCAGTCCCCCGGCGTAACCTGCGATGACCCCGAGGATGGCTCCGATCGCGAGCGCCGCCGAGATCGACCCGAAGCCGACGTACAGCGAGATGCGGCTCCCCAGCACCACGCGGCTGAAGATGTCACGGCCCAGGTCGTCGGTTCCGAATGGATGTTCGAGCGAGGGACCCTGGGTCCGGTCCTGGATGTCCGTCTCGTTCATCCCGTACGGCGCGATAAACGGCGCGAAGGCTGCGACCAGGAACAGCAGTAACACGATCGTCAGCCCGATCATCGCCTTCGTGTTGCGCCGGAACTTCCGGGCGAACGCGACGACGCGCTCGATCTGTGAGTCGGAGAGCCCGAACCGCCCGCCATCGGACGCCTCGGTCTGACGTTCGGCCGCCATCAGTTCTCACCCCCGTAGCGGATGCGTGGATCGAAGTAGGCGTACAGGAGGTCGGCAGCGAAGTTCGACAGCATGTAGATCAACGCGACGACGATGATACAACCCTGGATGAGCGGGATGTCGCGGCTCTGGATCGCAGTCAGGGTCAACCGGCCGATCCCCGGCCAGAGGAACACCTCTTCGAGCACGACGACGCCGCCGAAGGCGTAACTGAACTGGAACGCGATGACCGTGATCACCGGGATAATCGCGTTCCTGAGCGCGTGTCGGAGCACGACGACCCGCTGGCTCATCCCTTTCGCTCGCGCGAGGTTGATGTACTCCTCGCTGAGGACCTCTAGCATCGACGACCGGGTCATCCGCATGATGTAGGCCGTCAGCGCAAAGCCCATGGCTCCGGCGGGGAGGACCAGCCGGTGTAACGACGCCAGGAGGTCCTCACCGGGTGAGACGTAGCCGTTCGTCGGGAACAGGTTCAACCATACCGCGAAGATCAGGATGAACACGAGTCCCCACAGGAAGATCGGCAGCGAGATGCCGACGAACGCGAACATCGAGGCGGACACGTCGGGAGCCTCGTTCTGATTGATCGCGGCGTAGACGCCCAGCGGGATCGACAGCGTGACCGCGACGAGCGTCGCGGTGACCGCGAGCAACAGCGAGCGTGGGAGTCGCTCGGCGATCAGCCCCACGACGGGGTCACCGAACCGGAGCGACTCGCCCATATCTCCCTGCAGGAGACCGACCAGCCAGTCGATATACTGGATGTACAGCGGGCGGTCCAGACCCAACTGGGCTTGGAGTGCCGCGATCGACTCCGCGTTCGCGTTCGGACCGAGGATGAGCAACGCGACGTCGCCCGGGAGGATGTTGGTGATCCCGAAGGCGATAAGCGTCACTAGGAACAGCGTCACCGTCATGAACCCGATACGGCGGGCCACGTAGTTGTACATCGACATCGTGTCTGGGGATCAGCGGTCGAGCCAGTTGTCGGCGAACTGGAGCGTCGAGCCGTCCGGCGCGCCGATGTCGCCCTTGTACTGGTCGGCGGCCCCGTAGAGGCTGGGCTGCCACCACAGGAAGAGGTGGCCGGCCCGCTCCTCGTGGAGGATCTCGGTCGCCTGGTGGTAGAGGTCGGCGCGTTCGTCGTCGTCGTAGATCGTCCGGGCCTCCTCGACCAGCGAGTTGTACTCGTCGTTGGTCCAGTTGGTGAAGAAGAACGCCCCGTCGGGGTGGAGGAACTTGTAGAACGACACGTCGGGGTACCACAGCGCGAGGTAGGAACTGGTCGTCGCCTGGAAGTTCCGGTCGTTGTAGACGTCCGAGAGCCAGGTGTTCCACGTGATCCGCTGGATGTCGAGGTCGATCCCGGCCTCGGAGGCGTTGTTCGCGATGACCTCCGCCGCCTGCACCTGGGCCGGATACGACTGCGGGATCTTGAAGGTCGCCGAGAAACCGTCCGAGAGGCCCGCCGCGTCGAGGTGCTCCTGGACGCGGTCGAGGTCCCGCTCTCGGGGGCCGATGTCAGGGTGGACCCACGGGCTGCCGGGTGCGGCCGGCGACGCGGTCGTCTGTCCCGTGCCGTACAGCGCGGCCTCCGCGACCATCTCCTTGTCGATCGCGTAGTCCAGTGCGAGGCGGGCGTCCTTGTTGTCGAACGGTTCCTGGTCGCAGTTCATCCCGAGGTAGACCAGCGACTTGGGGAACTGCTGCTCCAGGCGGACGCCCGAGGCGTTCTCGACCCGCGAGACGTCCTTCGGTGCGACGCCGTTGATGAAGTCGAACTCGTCGGAGAGGAACGACTGCAGGCGGACGCTCGCGTCGGGGACTTCCTGTTTGACGATCCGGTCCATGAACGGGCCGTCCTCCTCGGAAGCACCCCAGTAGTCCTCGTTGCGGACCATCGTGAACGAGGTCTCGATCTCCCGACTCTCGAACTTGTAGGGGCCGGTCCCGATCGGCTCCTCGACCATGTCCTGCTCGGCTTTCTCGGCAGGCATCACCGACAGTTCCGCCGTCGCCATCTTCGCCAGGAAGGGGGCGAACGGCTGCGTGAGTTGGATCTCGAAGGTGTAGTCGTCGGGGGCACGCAGTTCCTCGACGAAGTCGAAAAAGCCCGTCGCGAGGTAGTCACCGTTCTGGACGCGCTCGTAGCTGGCCAGAACGTCCGCGGAGGTCATCTCCTTCCCGTTGTGGAACGTGACACCCTCGCGAAGCTCGAACGTCAGGAGCGTGTTGTCTTCGGACTGCTCGAAGGAGGTCGCGAGGTGGGGCTCGATGGAGTAGTCGTCCTGCAGCGCAACGACTTCCTCGTAGATGTTTTCGAGGACTCGTTTCGACGCCGCCGAGGTGTCGATGTGGGGGTCGAGTCCCTGGACCGGGACTGCGCCGCCCCACTGGAGCGTTCCGCCCTGTTTCGGAGCGCCGCTCGTTTCGGTCGCGGTATCGCCACCGTCACCGCCCGAGCTGGAGCCGTCCCCGGAGCCGCCACCGGAACAGCCGGCGAGGGCAGCGGTCCCCGTCGACGCCGCCGCACCGAGGAACGTCCGTCGGCCGATCCGACCGCGAAGCGACCGTGAGCTGTTGCTGGAAGTCGACTCTTCTCCCTTGCTATTCTTTCGCATGTACTCTACCAATGCGAACAACCATTGATAAATATTCTGGTGGTGGCAGTACCGATACGAACCGATATGTCGGTTTTTCCGCGAAATGTTAATATATGGGAAGCGACGAAGCCCAACGCAAGCGCTATGGAAATCAATCAGCAACGGCTCCGCAGTGATATCGAGTCGAACGCGGAGTTCGGTGCCGTCCCCACCGAGGAGGGCCGCGGACGGACGGTTCTCACGGGGAGCGAGGCGGACCGACGAGCGCGGGAGTTCCTCTGTGAGCGGCTCCGTGACGCCGGCCTCACGATATCGATCGACGGGGTCGGGAACATCGTCGGCCGGTGGACAGCCGAGAGCGCCGACCCGGGCGCCGCTCCCGTCGCGACCGGGAGCCATCTGGACTCCGTTCCGGAAGGCGGTATCTTCGACGGCCCGCTGGGGGTCTACGCCGGCCTGGAGAGCGTCCGCACGATGCAGGACGCCGGGATCGAACCCGCCCGCCCGATCGAGGTCGTCTGCTTCACCGAGGAGGAGGGCCAACGCTTCGACGGCGGGCTCATCGGGTCGGCGGTCGCGGCGGGGGACATGAGCCTTGATGAAGCGCTGGCTATCGAGGACGCGGACGGCGTCCCGCTCGGGGATGCGCTGGCGGATATCGGCTACCGCGGCGAGGGACGGGTCGACGCCGGTGCGTGGGACGCGTGGATCGAACTCCACATCGAACAGTCCGAACGGCTCGTGACCGAGAACGCGGCTGCGGGTGTCGTCACGAGTATCGTCGGGCTCTCGCGGTGTCAGGTCGAGATCACCGGCGAGGCCGACCACGCAGGCTCGACGCTCATGCGTGACCGCGCCGACGCATTGACAGCCGCCAGCGAGTTCGTTCTCGACGTCGAAACGGTGACGACCGAGCGCTGTGATGCCTCCGAGACTGCCGTCGCGACCGTCGGAAAACTCGACGTCTCTCCGAACGCCCCGAACGTCATTCCCGGAACCGTCTCGCTGACCCTCGACGTCCGTGACGTCGAGTACGACTCCATCGATCACATCATCGACGAAGCGAGGGAGCGTCTCGGTGCCATCGAGGACGAGCGACCCGTCCGTACGTCGATCGAACGACCGTGGGACCGCAGCCCGATCGAGATGAGTGCCCGCTGTCGGGACGCGCTTCACGCCGCCGGTGAACGTGCGAACCTTCGGACGCTCGATCTGCATTCCGGCGCGGCACACGACACGATGCACGTCGCGAACGTGACCGACGCGGCACTGCTGTTCGCACCCTCCCACGACGGGATCTCACACAACCCTCTGGAGTGGACCGACTGGGACGACTGTGCGGACGCGACGCGGGTTCTGGCGGGTGCGCTCGCCGAGCTAGCCGAGGCGTAGCTTTCCTGGCACTGTCGACTGTCCAGTAGTAGCTCCCTGTTCCGCGTTCTAACCCGACCCGGCGAACCTGATCCCGTTCGTATTTTCCGGAGTATGAGAACGCAATCCAGGATGCTGTACTCAGCCCTGCTGTTGCCTGATATCTGGAGAAGACAACTGAGAGTGCTGTGGGAGCTCGATCCGAGTGCCGGTCCTATCGCTCTCTCGGCGAAGCTGTCGACGAATAGCGTTTGCGAAATACAAACAACTATATCGATACGGGTCCGAACACTGGTATGACGAACGACCGGACAAACGGTTCGCCGCGGACCCTCAAAACAGTGTCCCGTGCGTTCGACATCGTCCGAGCGCTCGAAGAGTTAGACGGCGCCGGCGTCACCGAACTAACCGAACATCTCGACCTCTCGAAGAGCGTCGTGTACAACTACCTCAGTACGCTCCGCGAGGAGAAGTTCGTGGTCAAGGAGGGCGACACGTACGAACTCTCCCTGCAGTTCCTGCTCGTCGGGGAGTACGTTCGATATCAGAACGTGCTCTACCAGATCGGCAAGCCCGAACTGGAGGAACTCGCGGAGAAGACCGGCGAGTTCGCTCACCTGGCGACCGAGGAGCACGGACTCGGTGTCAACCTCTACAAGGTCAGCGGCGAGAAGGCGGTCGGAAGCGAGTATCAGGTGAACAAACTCCAGCGTGCGGATTATCTGCACTTCTCGGCGACCGGAAAGGCCATACTCGCACACCTGCCCCGCGAGCGGGTCGAGTGGATCATCGACCAATACGGGCTCCCGGAGAAGACGGAGTCGACGATCACCGAGCGCGAGGCGCTGTTCGACGACCTGGAAACGATACGTGAACGGGGGTACTCGCTCAACGAGGAAGAGGAGATCACGGGCCTCCAAGCCATCGGCGCACCCGTGCGCAACCGCCACGGCAGAGTTCTCGGGTCGATAAGCGTCTCAGGGCCGGTCAGACGGATGAAACAGTCCGGGTATCACGAGCAACTCATCGAGGACGTAGTGAACACTGCGAACGTCATCGAAGTGAACATCAACATGGAGGAGACCGACGACGAGTTCCCGACGTTCAGTTGAGGACCGAAGACGGTCGCACGAACGATTGGAATAACGATCGTACATATGTTATCCGTCCTGCTGCACTGTAGAGTAGCACCACTCCCCGTCGAAACCATCCTCCCCTCTCGGGACTGCTGAAGCCAAAACTGGGTATCGACAACAGCGCACAAATCGGGGCCGATTCACTACGTGTTGGGTTCGGGATCCTCAGTTTTCGGCGATTCCGACGACGTCGGGTCCCGGAGTTCGTCGCAGACGACGACATGGGTGACCTATTGGGAAGAAATACCAGTAGAAACCGGGTTTACGACGAGTTATCTCATCGAGACAACCACTTTCGTCCAGTGTTTGAGAATATATTGCTAAATACCGGAAGTTCGTTCTATTATCCGCTAAGATGTGTTCGAGGACGTCAAGAGTAGAGTTGTATTCGTATTTTTGTTTTCTTTCCCGTATATTGGTCCCTGTTCGTGGGTAAACTATCATGATATATCTGTTTCTTGGACTAGAATCGTGACCTGTGGTATCAACTGATCTGGTTTTGGCAGTCACGGGCCGGTGGATGCGTGGTAATCGCGTCCGTCGTGTTACCGCCCGGCGGTTCAGCTGTCTCCCACGGCGACACTTACCGCTTAGTGACAACTGCAGCGATTTAGGTGCCGATCGGACTGCTGTCGGACGGTCGGGTGTCTGTAGCTTTTCACTGGCTCCGATAGGGATACCGGACGCCAACGTGAATCCCCCGCGTCGTTTCATAAGTGCCGAACAGTCCACGTGATCGAATCGCTGCGGTGCCCGGGATCGAAGACGGGGATTCGGAGATCGAAGACTGTATTCGCGACCAGTGAGTCGACGCGGACTTTTTATCCGTAGCTGTACAAGATCTATCATCGAATGGGAGACGAAACCCGGGAATTGATCCACCGAACCGACGCCGTCGATCGTGTGGTGGCTGTCCGTGACCGCACGTTCACCACCCGTCCGACTGAGACGGTCGCACTCGACAGGATCGGCGGTCGGGTCCTCGCGACAGCACTCACGGCGACGACGGACCTCCCGCCGTTCGACTACGCGACCATGGACGGATACGCGTTCGATGCGACCGACGCCTACCCGCTGGATATCGTTGAGGCGGACGTGTATCCCGAGGACGACCCGCCTGCACTCGACGACGGATCGGCGATCGAAATCGCCACGGGCGCGCCCCTGCCAGCGGAGGCAAACGCCGTGCTCAAATACGAGGCGGCGACCGTCGACGGCGACCGGCTTCGAGGACCGCCGCTCGAACCCGGCACTGCCACGTACAGGCGGGGGAGCAACGTCGAGGCCGGCACGCGAGTGTTCGAGCGCGGCGAACGGCTCGGGCCGAAAGACGCCGTCTTCCTTCGGGACCTCGGTCACGAGACGGTCGAGGTGTTCGAGCCACTGTCGGTGGGCGTCCTCGCAACTGGTTCCGAGATCCACGAGGGCACGCAATCGGATCTCGACTCCCCGATGTTACAGGGACTCGTTCGATCCTGGGGCCACGAGGCGACGTTCGAGGGGACTGTCCCCGACGAGTTCGAACGGGTGAAAGCGGCGATACGCCGGCTGGCGGAGGAGCACGACGTCGTCCTAACGACGGGCGGGACGAGCGTCGGACCGAAAGATTACGTCGTGCGAGCGCTGGACGACCTCGGGACGGTCCAGTTTCACGGTGTCCGTCTCAGACCCGGCAAACCACTCGCACTCGCCTCACTCCCCGACGCCGTCGCCTTCGCGATCCCCGGGAAACCGATCGGTGCCCACACTGTCGCGTCACTCGTCGTGCGGCCGTTCTTCACCGGGAGACAGGACTTGCCGACAGTACGGCGCCCCATCGCTCGGGAGATCGAACTCGGCCCCGACGGGTTCGAGTACGCGATCCCGGTGGTGCTCTCGGACGGTGAGGCGATGCCGCTTGGCCACGTAGACTCCCCGCTGAAGGTGTACGAGCGGGAGTTCGACCCGAGCGTGCTGTCTTCGAGCACGCGTGCGACACGCGCAGACGGGTTCGTCCTGACCGATTCCGCACTGGCAGCCGGACAAGATGTCGCCGTGGTTCCCTACGCTGCCATCCAGTGAGATGACGGGGACGCCCACAGGAGCGACCGACCAGGGGACTCACTCAACCGTTCACGGTGTCGTCCTCGCGGCAGGGACGAGCAGCCGCTACGGTGACTCGAACAAACTCCTCGAAGAAGTCGACGGCGAGCCGCTCGTAAGACACGCCGTCAGGACGCTCTCTGCATCCTCCGTCGACGGCGTGACCGTCGTCGTCGGCTACGAGGCAGCGCGCGTTCGCGAGGCCGTCCCGGATCTCGGGGCCGATATCCGGGTGAACCGGGCGTTCGAGGCGGGCCAAAGCACGTCGGTGGCCGCAGGGGTAGCAGCCACGCGGGAACGCGGCGACGATGCAGTCGTCTTCGCGCTCGGAGATATGCCCGACGTTGCCGTCCAATCCGTCGAGACGCTGCTTCGGGCCTATCGCCGTGGTGACGGTGACGCGCTCGCGGCCGCGTACGACGGGACACGTGGTAATCCGGTCCTCTTCGATCGCCGGTTCTTCGACGCGCTGACGACCATCGACGGGGACGTCGGCGGTCGGGAGATCCTCCTGAACGATCCGGACGCAGCGATGATCGAAACCGGTGATCCGGGTGTCCTGCGGGACATCGATCGCCCGACGGACCTAGACGGTCGGAATACGGACCGGTGAGGCTCACTCCTCGCGGAGCTTCTTCCGGATTCGGTCGGGTGTCACGGGGATGCGGTCAGCGGTTATGTCGAACGGCTCCAGTGCGCGGTTGATCGCCGTGGCGATACTCGCGGGGCCGTCGATCATTCCCCCTTCACCCGTCCCTTTCGCGCCGGTCGTCGTGAACGGCGACGGCGTCTCCGTGTGTTCGAGGTGCATCTCGGGGATGTTCTTCGTCGACGGCAACAGGTAGTCGAAGAGCGTGACGGCCTGTGGTTGCCCGGACTGGTCGTAGGAAAACTCTTCGAGCAACGCCGCGCCGATCCCCTGGGCCAACCCGCCGTGGGCCTGGCCCTCGACGATCGTCGGGTTGAGCTGTGTGCCACAGTCCCGCAGCGAGTAGAACTTGAGCACTTCTATCTCGCCGGTTTCGATGTCGACTTCCACGATGGGGGCGTTGGCAGCGAAGGCCGCCGTCGGGTAGACCGGATACTTCTGCGTGAGCGCTTCCCCGAACTCCTCGACGTCCAACACCGGGAACTCGTAGTCGTACTCGGCGTAGGTCAGCCGGTCGCCGTCGGTTTCCCCATCGATCTCGACGAGGTCGGCACGGCTGAGCCGCTCGGTTCCGTCCGCACGTTCGACGCCGCCGTCACGGTAGAGGACCGCCTCCTGGTCGACGTCCCAGTGCCGGGCGGCGAGCCGTTCGAGGTTGTCGACGACCGTCTCACCGAGCCCTTCCGTCGCGCCGGAGAGCATGACAGCCATCCGGGACGCGGCACTGCCGTACTCCGTCGGTGCCTCGACGCTGTCGAGGTAGTCGACCTCGATGTCGCTCGGCAGGATCTCGAGCTGGTCGGCTAGGAGCTGTTTGACGATGGTCTGGTGGCCCTGACCCGACGAGTCGGTCGCCAGGTAGGTGCGGACGGTCCCGTCGGCCTCGATCTCACAGCGGAGGTGTTCGGGCAGTTCGTCGACGTCGTCCATCTCACGGTCGGCGAGTGCGTCCCGGTCGGACCGTTGTCGGTCCGTCCAGTCGGCCCCGCTGACTCCGGGTTCGATGTGGACGGTGTAGCTGACGCCGCGGTACTTCCCGTCCTCGCGTTGCAGTTCGACGGTCTCCGGGTCAAGGAGCCCGCCCTCTGTCCGTTCCTCCTCTTCGATGAGTTCCTTGATCCGTGCGAGCGCCTCGGGGAAATCACCAGAGTCGTAGATGTTCTTCGAGGGGAGCTTGTACGGCATCTGCTCGGGCTGGATGAGGTTCTGCTGTCGGAACTCGTAAGGGTCCATCCCGAGATCGTAGGCGGCGTCGTCGACGACGGACTCCAGCGCGTAGAGGTGCGGGTCGACGCCGAACCCGCGGTAGGCAGTCTGGGCGGTCTTGTTCGTGAGGACGAGTTCGTAGTTGTACCGGACGGGTTCGATGTTGTAGGCGTTGGTGACGACCGAGAGCGGTTTGAGCGCCTGATTGACCGGGTAGTGGGGGTACGCTCCGAAGTCGTCGACGAAGTTCACGTCGAGACCCTGGATGGTCCCGTCGTCGTCGTACGCAAGCCGCATCATGTACTCCCGGTCGGAGCAGTGCATATCTCCGCCCTGGAGGTTTTCGATCCGGTCCTCGACGTATTTGACCGGGCGTCCGTCGAGTTGCTGGCTGGCCATCGCCGCGAGCGTACAGTAGCGGTGGATCGCGATCTTCGTCCCGTAGCTCCCCCCGACGTCCGGCGGGACGTTGAGCCTGACGTCGTCGGGGTCGTAGCCGAGCGGTTCGTAGATGGTGTCGTCGACCAGCGTGTGGAGCTGGATGTTACAGTCGATATCGAAACTGTCGGCCTCCTCGTCGTACTCGGCCACGACGCCCGCGGTCTCCAGTGGGACCCCCGAGATACGACCCCACGAGTACTGGTCCTCGATGACGTTGTCCGCGTCCTCGAAGGCTTCGTCCACGTCACCGAAGGTCAGCCGCTCCTTATCGGGGACGTTCGTCCCCAGCTCTTCGTGGACGAGTGTCTCGTCCTGTCTGGCCGTGACGGGGTCCGTGATCGCCTCCTTGGTGTCGTATTCGACGTCGATGCGGTCGATGAGGTCCTCGACCACGTAGCGGTCGTCGGCCACGACCAGTGCGACCGGCTCGCCGACGAACCGGACCGTATCGCGGGCAAGCGCCCACTCGGACATGCTATCGAGGCCACACGGCATCGGGTTGTACTCAGCGGCGATGTCCTCGCCGGTCAGGACGAGGTCACAGTCGGGGTGGTCTTCGGCGGCGCTGGTATCGATGTCGACGATATCGGCGTGGGCGTGTGTCGTCCGGAGCAGGCCCATGCTCAGGCAGGCCTCCGGAGTGATGTCGTGGACGTACTCCGCGCGACCGGTCAGGATCCGGTGGTCCTCGACCCGGTTGAGTCCCGTCCCGACGAACGTCTCCTCGTCCGGTTCGTCCTGCATCTCGTCCGGGGCGGCTTCGGACCGCGACATCAGTCTTCGTCCTCCATCTTGTCGGCCGCAGTTTTGACGGCGTCGTAGATGTTCTGGTAGCCGGTGCATCGACAGATATTCGAGGAGAGATGGGACTCCATCTTCTCCTGTGAGGGGTCGGGGTCCTCTTCGAGGAGGTCACGGGTCGACATCACGAACCCGCTCGTACAGAACCCACACTGGAGGGCGTGTTCCTCGTGGAACGCTTCCTGGATCGGGTGGAGCGAGCCGTCCTCGCCGAGCCCCTCGACCGTCACGATCTCGCCGCCGTCGGTCTGTACCGCGTACATCATGCAGCTTTTGACCAGATCGCCGTCGAAGCTGACCGTACACGCGCCACAGACCCCGTGTTCGCAGCCGACACGGACGCCGTTCAGATCCACGTAGTTCCGGAGGAAATCGGAGAGCTTCAGGCGCGGCTCGATCTCCGCAGTCACCTCTTCCCCGTTGACCGTCAGAGAGACTTCCTGTGTTGGGCGGTCGGGAGTCGCCGCTGCGTCATCCGTACTCATGATTGTTAGACACCTTCAAGCAAAGGCTGTCAGCGCCTTAAACCTGTTCCAACGTATCGCATTGCCCGGCCGTCCTCAGGCGATCGCTCGGTCGTAGGCGGTCCGGAGCGCACGCTTGGTGTACTCGCGGGCCAGTTCCCGCTTGTACGTCTCGTCCGCGTGCATCTCGGCCGCCGGACTGACCCGCTCGTAGGCGATCTCGCCGGCGTTTTCGACCGTCGCGTCGACGAGCGGTTCGCCCTCGACCGCTGCCTCGACGGCTTCGATCCGCAGCGGAACGTCCGCGGCGTTTGCCAGCCCGATGCGGGCCTCCTCGACGGCTGGTTCGGCAGCGTCGGGGTCGTCGACGCGAACCGCGCCCGCGACGCTGAGCGTCGGCCACGTCTGTGCCGCCCGTTTC
The DNA here is from genome assembly GCF_029278565.1 of Haloarcula halophila. Lineage (NCBI taxonomy): Archaea > Methanobacteriati > Methanobacteriota > Halobacteria > Halobacteriales > Haloarculaceae > Haloarcula > Haloarcula halophila. The sequence goes on from NZ_CP119560.1 coordinate 299,611, forward strand.
TGCCCGAGGAAGGTCATCCCGGTTCGGGCGGCCGGGAACGGATCGGAGGGGAACCGGGCGGCGGTGATGAGTTCGTCCTCCTCGATGTCGGTCATCATGTAGGCGATGAAGTAGTCGTCCGCGTCGACCGTGCGCCGGCCGTCCGTCGACGCCAGTTCCAGTTCACCACCCATCGCGACGAGGACACAGGGGTAGTTGCCGGCGGGATCGGCCTCGCCGATACTCCCACCGATGGTACCGCGGTTCCGGACAGTCGGCCCGGCGATCTGTCCCGCCGACTCGGACAACACCGCGTACTCTTCGGTCAACACGTCCGAGTGCTCGATATCGCGGTGGCGGGTGAGTGCGCCGACGTCCACGGCGTCACCGGTCGCGTCGATGTGAGAGAGT